>JAAYDF010000269.1 GCA_012729395.1 Phycisphaerae bacterium | reverse complement strand
GCATGACAGCGCTACTCTGTAGCGGCCGCCGCCTCTGGCGGCCGCTGGACAGCGATAGATCTTCAGGCGCCGGCCGCCACGGGGGGCGGCCGCTACCAGAAAGCCCATCCAGCGCTGTCATACTAGGGATCGCGCTGAGCGAGCTTGCGGGTCTTCACCGCGAGCCGGCAGGTCGGGGGCAGGTCTCGGCTCGAAGCACCCAAGTCATGGTTGCGCGATGTAATGATGTCAGAAGAGCCCTCTGTCGGTGGCTGCCCAATGCTGCCGAGCGTATACTGCCATATATGCCCATTCAGATCAAGTTTCACCGTGTGCGAGAGGGTGTGAGGCGATAGGTCCACGCGGACGCTTTCACTACCAACTGATGCCACCACAGAGGCCACCCATCAGCCCCTTCGCTGCCCGGGTGACCCCAAGACCACGCAAGACTCGCTTCCAGGTGTCGTTCGACCCAGCGGCTCTCGACGGGCAGGCAACCCTCTCCTGGGTGGGCTCAGTCCACCCTTGACTCGCCGCCGCAAGCGAAGCTCGCTCCGAATCTCGCGCCGCGAGGTACGGCGTGTCACGAGTCCACAGGGCCTCAATGAAGGGCCTCACTGACTCAGCTCACTCACATCCCCCTTGCCCAGGTTGCTTGGCGCAAGCCCCTTTTCTGACCAGTCTTCGAACTCCCGGAAGCTCTCATAAGCATAACCAGCCGACGCGAAAGTACAAAGGATCAGAAGCAAAGACAGAAGCAGTGCCCCGAGCGTCCAAGCAAGAGCTCGAGGACGGCGATACTCTCCTGAGCAAATCAAGAGAGCAAGGCCTGCTAAAGCGAGCACAGCAGGAAGCCATGTAAGTGGGCTCCGTGCAATGGTAAGCATAGGTGGAGACAGTGGACCAGAATGGAGGCGTGGAATGGCGAGATTAGCCCCGATCAGCACGAAGCAGAGGACATTGCACAATCGAACCATAGTGATAGTCATGCTGCAGGATCACTGCGGACATCACTCATTTCGTCTTGTCTCTGTCATTGTATCCCCACATAATCAGTGATGTCCCGTTGTATCCGTCCGACGTAGGAGATCGTGAAGAGCCAACTTCCGTCGTGATGGAGGATCCAGTTACGAGCCATTGGTATCAGGCTCGAAAGGCTCGCCATTTGCATCGCCGGGACCACATGGCGTTGTGGGGGCAACGGAGGTCTCCGACACGTCAAGTGTTTCACGTTTCCTGGGGGCGCGTGGTTTTCGGCTCCCACGAGCCTTGGATCGCACCGCTCCGCGCTCCGCCTTCGATACGCGGGCAGCCGCCTCGTCCGCCTCGGGACCTTCCAGAGCATCTCGCTTGATCACCTCCGCGCGCAGAACACGAAGAATGTCCGTGTCATCCACGAGCGCATCAACCACGCGGCGCAGCTCCCGTCGGATGCAGGAAAGGACTGCACAGTTATTCAGAAGGAGCGCGGACAGGAGGAACCGGCTTGTGGCATCTTGCCGATCGCGCATCTCAACATGCGCGCCTTTTTTGAACCCCTCCTTCGTGAACAGGTAGAGCAATTCTTGATCGCCCTCGCGGCGCGGGTCGATCTCAAGCAGATTCATCTGCGCGACCAAGCGGTTGTCGATTGGTTTGGCGAAGACGACGTTGTACAAGCGCCAATCGATGGCGTTGGTGAGGATGACCCATTCGACACCCTGGTTGGCCGCGTAATCGATGACCTGCTTGAGGTGTCGATCAGTCAGTGTAATGCCGATCGCCTTCACTTCGATTAACTGCGTGACTTTGTCGTCAAGCCTCACGGCGATGTCGCAAAACGTACCTCGGATGACGAACTCGCCGGTGAGCTCAAGGTACTTGTCGAATCCGAACACGTCGGCCATGATACTCCGGACGAGCGTAACGGTGTCGGCTTCGGACACGTCGCGCGACTTTTGCTCCAGTACAATCGGCAGCAGCCGCTTGAGCCCCGCTGCAATACGTTCACTGACCCGCTTTGGAATCGACATGACTTGTCTCCGAAGATATCACGGTCCGCATACATTCCCGCACCTTCTGCGAGCACACGCATTCCCAGCGGCAGGAGGCCGCTGACACTGTTCATTTCGGCCCGTCACCCGTGTGAACGGAAAACGGGGGCGGGTAATGAGATGGGTTCGTGTTTACGTTTTGCTGTTCGCCATGCTGCCCATCTTGCTCCCGGCTTATCCCTGTATTTTGAAACGAACCTGCCCAGTTTGTTCCTGTTTGGGCTAACGCCGGGCCTCATCCCATATCCACCTTCCCCGTGTATCCAGTATATGCCTATCCGGTGGGCGGTCAAGACTTGTTCTCGGACTTTTTCCGATTTCGGTTTTACCGGTCGGCCAGATTCGATCGATGAGAAGGGGGGAAGAGCTCCCAGCACAACGGGGGGATTAGGGGGGATTCAGGGGACATCACTCATTTCGTCTTGTCTATGTCATTTGATCCCCAACGAATCAGCGATGTCCCTTCTTATCCGTCCGCGCCGCGAGATGCGGCGTGCCACAGGTCCACAGAGCCTCAATGAAAGGTTTCGGTGACTCAGCTCATTCACATCCCCCTTGCCCAGGTTGCTTGGCGCAAACCGCTTTTCGCCCTCCTCCGACCGCAGCTCCTCTCCTAACTGCTCATAGGTGGTCGTTTCTGGATCCTGCCGAACAAGGCGCATACGAGCAAGAAGGTTAACGGAACGAAGAACACGAGTTGCTCAACAACAAAGCCCAACATGAATGCCAAGGGCGAACCGTGACCATCAGGGCCTTCCATCGTGCCAGTCGAAACTCGGACAACACGCCGGAATGTCTGTAAGGCCGCAGGAATCCACGGGACGACGACAAGTACTACTGCCACCGACCCGGCCCATCTTCTCTCTCGCAATAGACCAAGTCCTGCTCCGCACCACGCAAGAGCAAAGGAGATGACACCTAAGGAGAATAGGGAGAATAGACTCTCGGGATGCCACAATGCCGCAGCACCCAAGGCGCAGGGAACAATACTCCAGACCAAGTATCCGACCCGAAATAGCCTTTGCATAAAAAGCCGACGTCGCATGTCGCCCTCATGAGGTATTGTCCTGCCTCCTGGTGCATCGGCCCCTATCCCCGGTTGCCTGAGATCATCGGAGCAGAACAGGGGGGGGAAGAACAGGGATCAGAAACCATTAGCGACTCCTGCTTCTTCTTCGGCCGTCCGACGGGGCGAGGCGTGCTTTCCAGGCCGAGCGTCGTGGCGGTCAGACGTATCCAGGGAGCATCAGGGCATAAGCGCATACCCGCTCGCTCCCGGGCCTCGGCCAGCACCCCTTTCGAAGGCCGCACAATCGTGACCGTCCGCGAACAGATCCTCTCCGCCGGCCACGCGATTCATCACGTGATACGCCAACCCGCCCAGCGATGTCCGCGGTCTTCGAGCCATGGCCCTACGCTACCCTCGCCCGGCGCCACCGTCAATTGGCGTTGGCCCCCTTTTCCCCCCCGGGTGGGCTCACTCCACGCTTGACTCGCCGCCGCAAGCGAAGCTCGCTCTGAATCTCGCGCCGCGAGATCCGGCGTGTCAAGGGTCCACAAGGCCTCATCGGAAGATTTCAGTGACTCAGCTCATCCGCATCCGCCTTCCCCAGGTTGCTTGGCGCAAGCCCCTCTGCCTGTCTTTTTTTTCTGTCCCTCAAATTCATAAGTGCCCATATTGTCGTAAGTACGCACACAGCACACATTGCCACATCAACAATAGCGCTTCCATATTCAGCGGATGTATATGAGCTGACTGGATAATCACGTGATGGGGCGCCGAATCGAAAGAACATCACCGTATTGAACAGGCAACCATATACGCCCGTCAGTAACATCACGGCTCCTGAGTATTGCGAATGTGACCGCACTGCCACACCGCCAATGATACTGAGCGGAGCATACATAATCATGCCATAAAAGAACACCTGATTGTCCTCAAACGCGGTTTCGCGACGAAACTCGCGGTACTGCATACTAACCAGGTACATACCGATTATCGCCACATGCACTGTGCCGATGAAGATCCACCAATTCGCGATTAATCGGGCTAATCTCGCATGCGTACGCCACATGTTTCGCCTCAACCACCTACGTCCCAGTATCCAATAAGCGCCATTATACTAATATCGAAGCCGCCGTCGGACGTGAATCCCCCTAGTCGTAGCCCCTGGGCCATCGGTATAGATGCAAAGACATGCCCTGCTCCCCCTACCACCACCAGACCCGCAGTTGTGATACGCCCTGCACCATTATGCTTATCCCAAGGTATGCAGTCAGTCGAAAAAGCCGCCCAGTCATCATCGCTACCTTTCGAGTGTGAGAAATTCAGACCGAACCCTAAGCCGCCGCCCCAGAATGTATACAACTTAGAGTAGCGAGACATGCAGCAGGACTCGTGAGCAGTTGACTTCGCCATGGCGAATGCCCACGATGAATACATACCTCCAGCAGTTATACTCTCAATGCTCAGGATCCAGGTATCACAAGTGTCTCTTGGGCAACACTTAGGCTTGCGGTCACGACTTGGCTCAACGGGGGGTGGTGGTGGCGGATCGTCCCGCTTGGGTCTTGGCATGCAGAATCCGCCGAACGGTTCGTCGATCCAGATTTCGCCAGGCGGACACGTCTGCAAACCATGCGGATCAACCAGTTGAACCGGCCTGTTCTGCAGGGCAATACACACATTCAAACCGCCACGTTCCCCAATCGGATCCCTACTCATCCACCGCCCCAGCCGCGGCGAGTAGTAGCGATATCCGCAGTAGCCGAGGCCGGTGGTGGTGTCGAACCACTTGGTGGAAAAGCGGAAGGGGTTGGCGATGGTGTCGGTCCAGTTGATGAGTTGGCCGTAGGGGTCATATTCATACTTGGCGGCGGGGGCGGCGTTCACCGTCGGGCCGGTGGCGTCGTAGGCGAGGAGTTGGCCGATGTTGCCGTTGCCGTCGTAGAAGTACCAGTGACGCAGCGGGTCGCCTACGGCCTGCGGGGCTTCAACGGCGAGGAGACCGCCGACCTGTCCTTGACGCGATTCGAGAGGGTCAAGGGTGCCGCCGGCGCCGTGGATGCCGGCGGTCGCACCGTCCGAAGGACCGCGCGGGCTGAAGCCCGCGGCTCCTTGGGCGCCCGCGGCTCGTTGGCCCGCTAAGCCGATATGGTCCAGGCCCCAGGAACAGGAATACCGGCAGTGCAGCGGCACCGCGGGCAATGCGCACGCGGCGGAGGTGTTCAGGCTGTCGCGAAGTGCTGCCATGCTGTGCGTCACCTCTGCTGCACGTGCCCGGATGATGCCGGGGCCAAGCCGAGACGATGCCCTGCGGCTGAGCGAATCTCGAATGGGCAACGCGCTGTCTGTGGTACAAGCTTCGTTCGGCAGGTCGCCTCCCCGTTGGCGGGGGCAAGAACCCTGCTTGGGGATCGCGGAGACGACTTTCACCATAGGCCACTCGCTCAAGGTAGCATACCACCAAGGGCGGGTCAAATCCCGGAACGAGAGCAGTTCACGTCATGGCGTAGCGTCCGCCCCCTCCGCCGTGGCGGACAGGTTATGGCGGCCGGCGGATCTGCAGAGAATACGCCGGTCGCCGCGGGGGACGACCGCTACAGTGGTTCGGGAAACGCTCTAATCATTCCTATACGTATGGACGTAACTCGCTGTCCACCGACGCGAGGATGGCGACGACGGGGCACGATGGGGGCTGGCTATGCGCCGGCGATGCTTGGGGAAACGAATATCCTCGGATGCAGATGAAGTGCACGGCCTCAGACGCATCGCTCCGACGGTGCCTGTCCACCTGTCCCTGGACTGCCAGACACACGATAAAACGAAATGGGACGCGCCAAGTTCGTCGCTTCTGTCACGCCGTCTCCTCTGCCGGGCAATGAACGCCGACTTGTCGCGGCGGCAGGACGCGCATAGCATACCGCTCCCGAGGTGTACGTCGATGCCGGGCCGAAGCAGTCCATTATGGAATCGTCTCTCGCTCTTGCCGCAGGAGCGGGCGGTGTTGGAGCGTGCGCCACGGGTGATCGTGCCCGAAAACCGGGCGGAGCTCGTCGAGCTGGCCGTGGGTGGGCCGGGCAGCGACCGGTTCGAGGTAGCCTACGAGGTACCGGGCAAGGGCCGGGTGGTCGAGGCGACGGTGGTTCGTTGCCGCAACGGCCTGGCGGTCCACTACGGCGAACCGTACATGCGTCGCCGCGACCCGGATTGCATGGTGGTGGCGGACCGCGATCCCTCGGACAAACCGCGTTTCTCCGAGCGATTCCATGTACCGTTCGAGGAGCTGCGTCAGGAGATCTTCGACTGGCTGGCCAGGCAAGAGTTGCTGGTCCTGCCCTTTTCGGCCGGTCACGCGACGCTGGGGCACGACTCGCTACTGATCGCCCCGGCCAACGCGGGGTTCTTCACCGCCGGCCTGGCCGACCTGCAAGGTATGATCCCCGGCGAAGAGATCCCCGACGGCTTCACCCCGCGGGCGATCATCTATCTGGCTCCGCCGTTTCGCCACACCCACTGCGACGGGCGACAGGTGGTGGTGCACAATCGCACGCCCAACCTGCACGAGTTGTTCTCGCTGAACCTCTATCCGGGCCCGAGCGCCAAGAAGGGCATCTACGGCGTGCTGCTGGCGATCGGCGAGGAGGAGGGCTGGCTGACCGCCCACGGCTCGACGGTGCAGGTGGTCACGCCCTACGACAACATCGTGACCATCATGCACGAGGGAGCCAGCGGCGGTGGCAAGAGCGAGATGCTCGAGCACGTTCAGCGCGAGCCCGACGGCCGCCTCCGGCTCGGCACCAACCTCATCACCGGCGAGAAACGCTACCTCGTCCTGCCACGCGGGTGCGAGCTGTTGCCCGTCACCGACGATATGGCCCTGTGCCACCCGGAAATCCAGAACGACAGCCGCAAACTCGTGGTCACCGACGCCGAGGCCGCGTGGTTCCTGCGAGTCAACCATATCGCCGAATACGGCACCGACCCGCACTACGAGTACCTGACCATCCATCCGCCCGAGCCGTTGATCTTCCTGAACATGCACGGCGTGCCTGACGCGACCTGCTTGATCTGGGAGCATGTCGAGGATGAGCCCGGCCGGCGCTGCCCGAACCCGCGGGTCATCCTGCCACGAAGAATGGTGCCCGGCATCGTCAACGAACCGGTCGAGGTGGACATCCGCAGCTTCGGGGTCCGCACACCGCCTTGCACCCGCCAGGCACCGTCCTATGGGATCTTCGGACTGGTGCACTTCCTGCCGCCAGCCCTAGGCTGGCTCTGGCGAATGGTCTCGCCCCGCGGGCACGATAACCCCAGCATCACCGAATCCGAGGGCA
Source organism: Phycisphaerae bacterium (assembly GCA_012729395.1). Classification (GTDB taxonomy): domain Bacteria; phylum Planctomycetota; class Phycisphaerae; order UBA1845; family PWPN01; genus JAAYDF01. The sequence goes on along the minus strand of JAAYDF010000269.1, from coordinate 16,381 downwards.
TGAGCTGCGAGGGCGTCGGCTCCTACTGGCCCTTCGCCACCGGCCGACGGGTGGACCAGGCCAACCTGCTGCTCAAGCAGATCCTGGCCTCGCCGGGCACCCGCTACACCATCTCCCCGAACCAGCACATCGGGGCCTGGCAGGTCGGCTTCATGCCGCAGTGGATCGCCCGCGAGTACCTCGCCCGCCGAGGCCTGGCCAGATTCCGCCCCGGCCAGCTCGTCCCCGCACGCTGCCCGCTCCTGGGCTACACGCTGACCTCGATGATGATCGAGGGCGCGTCGGTCTCACAATGGTTCCTGCAGGTGGAGACGCAGCCCGAGGTGGGCGAGCAGGCCTACGACGCCGGGGCAGCCATGCTCGACGCCTGCTTCCGGCATGAGCTCGAACCCTACCTCAAAGAGGCGGACCTCGATCCGCTCGGCCGACGGATCATCGAATGCCTGCTCGCCGGCGGCACCCTCGACGATTACCTCAAACTCATCCCCATGTGAGCAGGCCATTGAGAGTACAAGCTGACTGGCTCACCTCTGCCCGCCAGGGAACCCGGCCGATGTAGCCGCGGCCTCCGAGGCCTCCGGGAGCATTGCCACTGGCCGATCAACCATGGTTATCCCCGAAAACTCACAGGTGAATTGTGGATAACTCACAGCCCGCCGATCCCGCCGGGAAGACTCAAAACCACGATTTACGCGATTTACCATGGTCGCCATCGCGTGGACCGAGCCCAAGTTATCCCCATTGGGCCGGTCGCCCCCGCCAAGTGCGATCAGCGATTGCCCTGAGACGAACGCTCGATCGCCCCAATCACCTGCGGCTTGGTCACCAGACCGAGCATGACGATGGGCTCATTGGGCCGGCCGGCCGGGAAGACCGCACACAAGGGCACGCTCGCGCCCGGTGCCAGACGGTCTATGAGCCGTTCGATCTCCTCGTCCGGGTTGGTCCAGTCCGCCAGCATGGGGACCACGTCGTGCTTGGTCACCGCGTCGAGCATCTCCGGCGTGTCGAACACGAAGGCCATGTTGACCTTGCAGTTCGAGCACCAGGCGGCGGTCACATCCAGAAACACGGTCTTACCCGAGGCGGTCAGCTCCGTCAGCCGTTCCAGCGAGAAGTCGACCCAGGGCAGGCTCGCCTTGCCCGCCTTCTCGGTAGCTGACGCCTGCGCGGTCGGCTCGAAGCCGCGATGGAAGAAGCCCCACGCAGAACCTGCCACCACCGCCAGGGCAATCCACATCGCCAGACGCCGCTGCCGGACCGAGGCCAGCGGCGTCACCCATGTACCAATGATCCAACAAGCCAAGGCCAGGCAGATGAAGAACGCCAGCGTCACCCACAGAGCCTGCCCTCCCAATTGGGCCTGCACGATCTTGAGCAGGTACGCCACCATACCCAGCAGCAGAAAGGCCATCGCCTGCTTGAACACCGTCAGCCACGGCCCCGGCTTGGGCACGAACCGCAACCAACCCGGGTTGGCGGTCAGCAACACGTACGGCAGGGCCATGCCCAGACCGATGGTGTTGAACACCAGAAAGACGATCGCCACCGGCTGCGACGCCGACCAAACCAGCACCGGCCCGAGAAGCGGCCCGACGCAGGGCGTACCCATCACCGTCGCGAACATACCCTTGGCGATCGAGCCGCAGTAGCCCTCGCCCTCCGTCCGCACCGCCAGATTGCCTACCGAGGTCGGCACTCCCAGCGTGAACACGCCAAACAGGCTCAGGCTGAAAGCGAACACGATCGACGACAAGGCGATCGTAAAAACCGGGCTCTGGAAGTGCTGGCCCCAGGCCAGTCCGACGCCTGTCGCCAGGATCGCCAGCATGTTGAACACCAGAACCATGCCTACCGCGAAGGCCACGCCCAGCTTCAAAACCTTGGCCGGCGACTCGCTCGCCTGCTGCACGAAGCTGAGCACCTTGATCGAAATCACCGGCAGGACGCACGGCGTAACGTTCATCAGCAACCCAGCAAGGAAGGCTACGAACAACCAGACCACCAACGAATGCTGCTCGTGCTGCGTGCTCGGCCGGATGTCACCGTCCAGGGTGAAGCCCACCCCCGCCGGGCCGGTCGTGAAAAGCTCCGCGTGGGCCGGCGATACCTGCTCGCCCTCGCCGGCCACAGGCAGGATCAGCTCCCACTCCGCCGCCGTCGGCGGGAAACACATCAACGTCGCGTCGCTGCATGCCTGATAAGTCACCACACCGCCCACCCGCAGCTTCTCCGCTTCCAGCACGCCATCCGCCTCGACGGGTAACACGATCACCACCCGCCCGCTGTACAACGACATCTTCTCGCCGCCGGCCTCCTTGATCCGCCCCGCCGGAAAGACCGGCGCTTCGATGTACAGACCGTCCGTCCGATCGGAAAAGAGATCCGTGCGGATCAGCCCGGCATCCAAAGGCTCGTGCGAGTTCACATGGTGTCCGTCTTCCACATCGAGCACCACCGCCACATTGAACCGACCGCCGGGCTTGACCTTGTCCACATCCGCGGCCGCCCAGAGACGCTTGAGGTGCTTCGCCTCCGCCATCGGCAGGGGCATCCGCCCACGAGCCCAAGCGAAAACGTCTTCATTGTCGGGCTTCGCCTGCTCCGCGTCCGCGACCACCGGCAGCGTCAGCACCAGCTCCTTCTGCTCGATGGCGCACATGTCCTTGCACACCAGCCAACGGCCCTTGAGACGCAGCTCGGCGTCCTGCCCCACGGCAACGGTCTCCCCGACCGCCAGCGGGACCAGCAGCACCGCCCGCCCTTCGAGGATGAAGGACGCGTCCCCCGTCGCGTCGACGTAGCGCTTAGGTGGAGGAAACTGTACCGGCCCGGCAGTGATGCCTTCCGGCAATTGCCAAGTGAAGGTGGGCGGCATCCCCGCCCCTTGGCCATGATGGCGCCAGTAAGTGTGCCACTCGTCAGCCACATCGAAAACGATGGCCAAGTGCGCCGTCCCGCCAGGCACCAGCCCGGTCCGATCCGCCAGCAACGACACCTGGGCCTTGGGAGCTTGCTGGTCCGTCGTCCGACGACCACCGATGGGCAACGGCCTGAATCCAGGCGTCTGTCCAACGGCCGCCGTGCATGTAACCAGAAGGGCCACGAGCATTGAAGCGGAGTGCGCCAATTGTCTCATCGGTTCATTCCTCATCCTTCTACGAGGCACATACTGCCGGTGCTCGACGCACCGACAGGATAGGGGCGGCGTTCCTTTTGGCAAATCGGCGCCAGGCGTACCGTCTCGGGTACGAGCCACCACGCTCGCCGCGTGAGCCCACCCCGTAAAGTTCGACCACAATTCGGGCATCTTGACGGCGCGAATAGGCGGCTTATAATAGGATTGCATGGCAGTATGCCGGTAGGGCGTAATGTCATGAGTTTTATAATGTTGCATCGCGTCGCACCAAAGCGGATGTCGCGGATGTCTTCTTGCGTGGCGCGAGGTAAGGGTATCGAGGTTGCCCCCCGGACAGGTTGGCAACCGCGATGGGCGGTGTGATCGCTGCCGGGTTGCCTTTCCGGGATCTACGGACTCGGGGCGTCCCCGGGGCGAGTCGAAGCGGCCGAATGGCAGGGCGCTCGAGTCTGTTGCTTTCAGCCTGGTTGACCGATGCCGCGGGAGCGGATCGGTGATGCGGGCTTCCGTCGAAGATAGGGGCCGGGCGGTTAGCCGGGGTTCCGGCCGATCACCAGCCCGCGTCAGGAATCATATGGTGGAACCACAGCGCAATCCGATGTCTGATCCTGACGGGTAGCTTCGTCGGCGTAACGACTTGGCTCACCATGATTTCCTTGCCGGCCGGCAGTCACCGGGCGTCGCCGTCTTGGCGGCGCAAGGTGGAGTGTCCGCGTCGGCGTCATTCGGTTTGCATCCTTGACCGGTCCGGTCCTCTCCGGCGGTCTCGATCCCTTCAAGCAACAACCCAGGTAACCGCATGGTCGGTCCGACCGAGCGTCTTGGCCCTGGTGTCTGTGGGTCCGCCGGGCGGGTTGGCCGCGGTGAATTCTCATAAAGGAAGGTGGAATCATGGGACTGCCTGCGATTCTGGGAGCCCTGTCGATGACCGATGTGGCCGTGGGCGTGCTGGTGTTCGTGGTCGGCGTAGCCGGCGGGTACGGGTTGCTTTCGTACCTGGGCAAGCGACGTCGGACCGCAGCCCAGCTCGAAGCGGAGCGGATCGTCGGCGAGGCAACGAGCAAGGCTGAGTTGATTATTAAGACGGCGGAGGTCGAGGCGGGACAGCGACGGCTGAAAGAAGAGGAGGAATTCAAGCGTCAGAAGGCCGAGCAAGAGCAGGAACTCAAGGAGACGGAGCGTCGTCTCGAGAAGCGAGCCGACAACCTTGATAAGAAGCTGGACGTGCTCAGCACCAAGGAGCGGGCCATGGAAGAAGGGGTCCAGCGGCTCAAGGAGCGAGAGGCCCAACTGACTGAGCAGAAGCAGGAGATCGACGGCATCCTCAAGCAGGAGCGTGAGCAGTTGCTCCGCATCAGCGGGATGAGTCTGGACGAGGCCAAGTCGACTCTTCTCCGCCAGATCCGGACGGAAGTCGAGCAAGACGCGGCGGAGATGGTGGACAAGGTGCTCAGCGAGGCGAAGGAGTCGGCCCACACGAAGTCTCGTGAGATCGTGGTGACGGCCATTCAGCGGTATGCTTCGGAGCACGGTAGCGCGGCGACGGTGAGCACGGTCGACATTCCGTCTGACGACATGAAGGGCCGGGTCATCGGCCGTGAAGGCCGAAATATCCGGGCGTTCGAGAAGGCGACCGGAGTCGATGTGATTGTGGACGACACCCCGGGTGTCGTGGTGGTCAGCGCGTTCGATCCGGTGCGTCGGGAGATCGCCCGGCAGTCGCTGGAGATGCTGATCCAGGATGGGCGGATCCATCCGACGCGGATCGAGGAGGTTGTGGCGGAGATTGGTGCCCAGGTTGCGCAGGAAATCACCGAGCGAGGCAAGAAGGCGGCAATCGAGGCGAACGTGGGCGGCCTGCAGCGCAAGTTGATCGACCTTCTTGGCCGGTTGAGTTACCGCACGAGCTACGGGCAGAACGTGCTGCGGCACAGCATCGAGGTGGCGTACCTGTGCCAGGTCATGGCGGATGAGTTGGGCCTGGACGGTGCGTTGGCTCGGCGATGCGGGCTGCTGCACGATATCGGCAAAGCGGTGGACCACGAGGTAGAAGGCGGGCACCCGCAGATCGGGGCGGACATTTGTCGGCGGTTCAAGGAGCCGCCGGAGGTGCTCAACGCGATTGCCGGGCATCACGGGGACATTGAGGCGACGAGTCCGTACACGCCGCTGGTGGCGGCGGCCGACGCGGTGAGCGCGTCTCGGCCGGGCAGTCGCCGGGAGTCGCTCGAGCGGTACATCAAGCGGCTGGAGCAGCTCGAGGGGATCGCGACGAGCTTCCCGGGGATCAAGCAGGCGTACGCTGTCCAGGCCGGGCGGGAGGTTCGGGTCATCGTTGACGCCAACCGGATCAACGACAGTGCAGCCGCCAAGGCCGCCTATGACATTGCCAAGCGGATCGAATCCGAGATGACCTATCCGGGCGAAGTGAAGGTCACGTTGATCCGCGAAGTGCGGGCGACGGAATACGCGCGGTGATCCTGACATAGCCGTCGGAGCGTGTCGGCGACGGGCGAAGCGAGGCGTGAGAGGTGAGAAACGGGTGCCCGTGGTTCTTGCTGCTGGTGATGTTTGCGCCGCTGGGGGTGTTGGCCGGGCACAGGGCCGCGACGCAGCCTGCGTGCGCCGACGAGTTGGCGTCCGAGGTAGCCGACGTGCTGCGGCAGACCGGGCCGGCCTACGCAACCGCCCGCGATCGTCTGCTGGCTCGGGACGCGGCCTGGTTGGGCCCTTGCCTTGAAGCCCGTCGGCGGCAGGCGGAGGATCCGCTCGAACAACTGGGCGTCGAGGCCTTGTTGGCTCGTCTAAGCCGTGGTCGCGCGGTCGACGATGTCATCGCCAAGGTCGTCGCCTCTCTTCCGGAAGGTGAGCCGATTCCCGCCCCCACCACCTCACGGCCCGCCGGCTCCGATCTTGTCCGCCCCAGCCAGGTGGCCCTGTCGCTGGCCGAGTGTTTGGGCGACGACCTCACCGCCTTGGCGGCGGAACTACTCACGCGGAATCTCGTGGAGGATTGGGCGATTGGGCGTCGGCAGGCGCTGATGCTGACGCTCCCCGCGATGGGCCAAGTGCGTCAGGCGCACGGCAAGCTGATCGCGGCCCGCGAGCCACGAGCGGGGTACGTCTTGCTGTGGTTGCTGGAGCACGAAGATGACGAGCCGACGCGGCGGCTGGTCGCTCAGGGGTTGCGGCGGTTCGCTTCACCGCCGATGATCGCCGCTGTGCGAGCACTCGACGCTCGCGTTCGATCCGACTCGTCAGCGACGCGTCCCGCGGACCCGGCCGCGTCGCAACGCGACGATGCTCGGCGGGCAACGATCACCCAATGCTTACGCGGCATGGAGGCGGAGCAGCGGATCCTGGATCGGCTCAGGCCGGCTCAGACATCGCAACCGGCACCGGCGAGGTGAAAGGGGTCGCGTGCCGCAGCTTGGCCAGGCAACGCTTTGGGAGTCCCCATTGGCGTGGCGGTAGCCGGTATTCATTGGAACCACAGATCAACACGGATAGGAGAATGGGGTAGAGATCACATCCTGATCCCGCGGCGGAGGGGGCGACCGCTACGGGGAACACGCCGGTCGCCACGGGGGGCGACCGCTACCGCGGCTCTGTTTGTCGTCCTCGGGCCCGACAGGACGGCTCACATCCCCGCGCTGGCAAGTGGGGGTTGTGAATACGTCGCTGACGCTCCACATCCCCGCGCTGGCGATTGGGGATCGTGGGTGTTTGACGCTCGTTGATCACGATGGCAAGTGGGGGTTTTGAGTACGTCGCTGACGCTCCACATCCCCGCGCTGGCGCTTGGGGCTCGTTCGCGTTTGGCGCTCGGTGATCACGCTGGCGCTTGGGGCTCGTTGGCTCGCGGGCGGGGCGACCACCGCTTCCGGCTGGGGTGCCCGCCGAATGACCGTTCGTCGCTGCTGCGGCCAGTAAAGCCATAGGGCGATGCCCAAGCCAACCAGTGTGCCCACGAGCAGCAAGGCCTTGATGGCGAGCACTTCGCGTTCGAGGCGGCGGGACTGCAGGGGGTTCAACGCGTAGGACTTGAGCCGCCGGATGCGATTGGCGATGCTCGAATGCCGCCAACTGCGGGCCTCTGGGGGAATGCCGTTGAGCACGGCGATTCGGTGCAGACCTTCGGCGAAGACATTGGCGGCGGTGACGCAAACGGCCTGCTGGGGTGGAGTTGTTTCGGCATCGGGGCCGGCGACCTCCGCGGTGCCGTGATGGAAGCAGGGCAATTGACACTCCTCGGCGGAAGTGGTCACGCACCGCGTGCCGAACAGGTCCGCCTGCCACTCGAAACGGCGTGAAATCGCCCCGAAGCCGAAGATCCAGACTAACACGATCAGGACCATGGCCCCGACCTGGGCGTAGTCCTGCATGGCCTCGCGCGTGCCGAAGGCCTCGGGCCAGAGCCGGTAAACCAGCTCGATGACACCGCCGACCAGCAACATACTGAGCACGGCGAAGAGCAGGAAGAAGTGGATGTGGCGGCATTTGATGTGTCCCGCCTCGTGCCCGAAGACTGCCTCGATCTTGCGGTCGTCCATCATTTCCAGGAGTCCATCGGACAGGAGGATATAGCGGACGGGACGAATGATGCCCATGACCGCGGCGTTGACCACCATGCCGTCGCTCTCCCAGATGAGGATGCGGCGATAGGTAAGTCCGACACGGGCACAGAGTTCTTCGAGGCGGCTTCTCAGATCGCCTGGGGGCAGGGGGCGAGTGTGCCAGATGTACCGTAACATCACCGGGGCGATCAGGAACACCAGGCCCGCGGTCGCTACCAGGAGCACTTGGTCCGCCCAAGCCAAGCCGGTGGCCATGCGGATCTGCCGCGCGTAGACGTTCACGAAATCGTTGGCGGCGACGATGAAGGCCATGGGCACGGCGATGATGAGCACGTGATGGCGCAGCATGAAGCCGAGGTAGGACGCGAGTCGCCACACCGGCCGGGCCGGCACTGACGCCCACAAACGCAGCTCCAGGGCCACTTGTCGCACCGCCCGGTCCGCGGGGTACAAAATGGTCCAGGCGACGACGATCGCCAGGAAGAAAGGAATCAGCATGGCCAGCTCGTCGAGTCCCCACACGGAGTTCACCACCGGCCAGGATCGCACGATGACCGACCAGTCGGTGAGGTAGACGCTGACGCAGGTACCGCTGAGAACCAAGCCTCGCACCGCGGTGTTACCCTGGGCGAGTCGTTTTTGGGCACTCGGCAGCCAGACGGCCTCGCGTTCGAGCTTGACGCGGACGAGTCGCGCATAGACAGCGGCCATGATGGCGGTGACGAGCACCTGTCCGATGACGACCAGCCAGGTTGCTGCGGGTGAGGTCATCCTGCTCCAGGGCGGCCCGCCGGGCGGTACGCTGAGGACGATGGCGAATGCGGCAAAGACGATGAATTGCATCAGGCCCCCAGCCCCTCGAAGCGGTCGCCCGGCCGGGCTCGCCGACCGTTGACGAAGTCCTGCCAACCCATAGGCTTGCGGCCGGCGGGCTGGAGCATGTGAATCTCGAGGGTGCCCGATCCCGTGGCAACCGTCAAGATAGGCGTCAAGATACCCGGTGGGTACTCGGAGAGGGTGGGAGCAGGGGTCACAGCCAGGAGGGTGACCTCCTCGGATCGGTCGGCCCCGACGTAACGGCAACGGGCGCCGGGCCAAGGGAAGAAGGCCCTGCACTGGCGGGCGATGAGCTCCGCGGACTGGTCGAAGCGGATCAGCCCGTCGGCCTTGTTCAGTTTGGGAGCTTGGCTGGCCTGGGATTCGTCCTGCGGCTCGCCGGGCGGCAGTGCAACGCCCGCATGCAGGCCCAGAGCGGCCCGAAGAGCGTCACACCCGATCCCCGCGAGGCGATCGTGCAGTTCCTGCTGGTTCTCGAAGGGGCCGATCAGCGTTTCCCGCCGCACGAGCACCGGGCCGGCGTCCATGCGATCCGTCAGGCGGAATACGGAGACGCCGGTACCGGACTCGCCCGCCAGGATGGCATGAGCGACCGGGGCGGCCCCACGGTATTTGGGCAACAACGAGCCGTGCACGTTGAGGCACTTGCTGGGAAACACGCCGCGGAGTGGTGCTTTGAGTTTCTGGCCGAAGTCGATGACCACGCCGAGGTCGGCCTTGAGGGCCGCCATGCGATCGATGAACTCCGGGGTGTTGACGTTGTCGGTGGTCAGGAGCTCGAATCCGTATCGGGCGGCGGCCTCAGCGACGGGAGTGGGCATCAACTGCTTACCCCGGCCGGCTGGCCTCGGCGGCTGGCTGACCACCACAGCCACGTCGTGCCCGGCGGCGGTCAACGACCGCATCGCCGGAACGGCAAAAGATCCGGATCCGAAAAAGACGACCCGCATGCCCGTCTCCTGATACCCCCGCGGCCTCCCCGGGCCGCATGGTCAGATCATAAGGCGGGCCGCTGAACTTCGCCACGGCGTGCGGCGGATTGCGGGCCCGGAATCGTGAGGTCAGGTCTTGACGTTGTCCAACAGGAGGGCGGCAACAGGCGTGAAGACGAAAATCGGCAACCAAGCGGGCACGGCGGGATTGATGCCGGCCGTACCCATCAACTGCTGCCCGACAAACGTCAACAGAAAGGCGAACGCGCAGGTTCCCACCGCCTTGGCCCCCTGGGTCAACACGCTGCCCGGCAGCCGCTGCATGAAGAAGGACATGCCTAACAGGAGCAGAATCATGTTACTGATCGGGAGCGTGAAGCGCGAATGCTTGATGTGGGCGATCCGTTGTGGGTTGATATCGCCGCGTTGGGCGAGCAGATTGAGCTGTCGGGTGCTGAGGAACGCCATCCACTGCGACCGCTGGCGGAGCTGCAATTCCTCCGGGGTCAGACCACAGGCGAGGAGTTCGCTGGGCACTCGGTCAAGGTAGTGTTGCCCGAACAAGCCGCCTTGGTTGTCCTCGACAGCGGTGACCTGAATGCCGCGGGTCAGAGCCCAGCCTCTTTGTCCGGCGTCCCACTGTGCCCGGTCGGCGGTCAGGACCTCCTTGAGTTGCCCGGGCTGCCCGGGGTCGTCGGACAACTCCATCACAATCAGGTCGCGGATGGCCTCCAAGCGCGGCGAGAACTGCAAGCCGCTGATAAGCCGCCGATCACCCTCCCTGACAAACCACAACTCGTAGATCCGGTTACCCTCGACGTCGTCGCGGCTGCGGGCGATCTTGGGGGCCACTTTCGGCAGCACCACTTCGTAATCGACGATCACCAGGGCGTTCATGACCAGGCCGGCCACGATGATCGGGGCCGCCAGCCGATACAGGCTCGTACCCGAAGCCAGGATGGCGGTGATCTCGTTCTGTCTTTGCAGCCTCGCCAGTGTTCCGCAGGCCGCGAAGGCGGTAATCACCCCGGACAACTGGGCGAAATAGAGCGGCAAGTTATAGAAGTAGTAATCCGCGGCGTCGTAGATGATCCTGAACACGCCCTTGCCGTGCTTGGTGAACTCGTCCAGGTTGACGAACAGATCCAGAACGACATACAGACTGATGAGCACGAACAACGACAGGAAGTAGTTGACCAGAAAGGTGTGCAGGAGATATCGGTCAAGGGTTTTCATGCCTGTTCGTCTCTCCGGGTCACCGTTTCAAGTAGCGTGTGAGTACCACGAAGTCGGCCAGAGCGACGATCACGATTCCCAGCCAGATGATCGCCAGGCCCATCACATGCGTGCCGGCATGGTCCGCCAACTGCCGCCCCATGATATTGGCGACCACGACCAGCATACCCGGTATGAAACTGATCACGAACGCGGTAAGGAGCTGCCCGCCGCGGAAGATAATCCCCAAGGCCGCCGCCAGAATCAGAATGACCACCGTGCTGGCGCTGAACGCCAACCGCGAGTGGATGATTCCGGTGATTTCCTGGCGAAGTTTGAGGATCTCGCGGCGCTGGGTTTCGCGGGCCTTGTCGAACCGGGTCCCGAGATTCAGCGAAGGCAGCTCACTGGTCGCGGCGGCAGGGTCGTGCAGGTCGCCCAGCAGGGTTTTGGTATCGATCGGGTCGGTGATCTCCGGCCAATGGGCGGGCAGACCCACTCGCTCAAGGTCTCGTTTGTCGTGCTCGACCCGCAGGCCGGGGTCAACCGCGTCGGTCATGACCACCTTGTCCCGCAGGACGAGGTGCACCCAGACGGCCACCTCCTCGAACGGGGCGTGAACCAGTTCGAGACGACACGTGCCGGCCGAGTAGCGACGTTGGCGACCGTCTTGTTTCTCGGAAACCGTGACCTGCCGAAGCGTCGGGCGCAGGTCCTCGGGATCCTGGATGACCTGCTCGGCTCGGATTTCATAGTCCACACGGTCGTCGGTTAGTCGCAGAACGCCGGCCGGCCCGGTGAGCTGGTCGTGCACATGCTTGTAGAAGCGGGCCTCCTGCGACAGCCACTGCACGCGCTGAAGCGAATCCTGAATGGTGGGCAAGGTCAGGGGCGCTTTCTGATATTTGAGGAGGTCGGGCAGGGTCAGCCATTTGGGTTTGAGAACGATGCGGTTGGGCAACTGGGTGGGCTCGATGCGTTGCTTGTCGGTCTCGAACATCTCGTTTCGCCGCACATCCAGCCATCGCACATTGAACAGGGCGGCCTCAACAATCGGCGTTCCGCCGGCGGCTCCCCGACGGAAGTCCACCTGGGCCTCGCGGGCTGTGCCGCATCGGGTAAGACTGCCGTGTTCGAGTTCGAGGAACGCCGCCCGAGTGATTCGGATGGTCTTGACCTCGGGATCCTCATCGAAAAGCTCGGTCTGCCCGGCATAGAGGACAAGATCGCGATATTTGACGTATCCGCGTGTGCTCAAGGCCTGGAAAATGATCTTCTGGATATCGCTCTGGACCATGGCATCCACCTGTCTGATGAAGCGGGGGATCAGGTGGTTGGTGAAGGTGTAGGTAAACGCGGCTGTGGCGATACTGAGGCCCACGGCGGGCAGGAGCAATCTGTGGATATTCACCCCGCTGGCCCGGCAGGCGTCGATCTCGTTATCCGCCGACATGCGACCGTAGACGATGGCACAGGCGAACAGGGCCGACACCGGCAGGGTCAGTGTCAGGGCGATGGGCAGGACGAACGCCAGCATCCGGAGAACCTGAACCGCGGTCAGGACCTCCGCCTGAATCATGTTGAGCACCCCACCACACAGACTGAACGTCAGCGTCAGCCCCACCGCGGTCAGGGTGAAGGTCTTGAGCAGCTCGCGGGTGACATAGAACTGGAGTGTACGAATCATGCGGACCCACCCGGGCAGCTTTCCTCCCTCCGGCACAGGCGGCCGACACCCCCTCCGGGGTGGAGCCGAAGAACCCACCACAAGTTCCAGCCGGCGTGCCTATCGCCAACCCCGGCCGGTTTCCCGTCAGCCCGAGGCGGTGCGCCGTCCCGTCAGCCCTCGGGCCAAGCCTGCCAGGGCGCATTCGGAACCCACACCCTAGCCAATTCCGCCCTTGCGTCAATAGGTTGGCAGGACCAGGGCAACTTGTCACCGCCAGGACCAAAGCAACTTGCTGCTGTCCCCTCCCGCGTCCGGACACGTCCATCCACAAGTTGACTCGGTGCTCCGCCATCCACAAGTTGACTCGGTCCTCAGTTGGTCAGTCCGGCTGGACAGTCCGGCGATCAGGGGGCGAAGACGCGGTCGAGCGGCAGCCCGGGCGGCGACTGGCCCTGGACCCACTGCCGGAGTACCCCGTCGCGGGCGACGATGGTCAGCCCGTCGGCGCGCAGGGCCCAGACCTCGCCGGTCCGCAGTTTCGCCAGGATCTCGCAGCGGTCGGTCGGCCTCAGGATCTGGTACGTCGCCCCATCCTCGGTTCGCCGCGTGTCGGTGAAGAACTCATCCAGGCCCGGCACCCGTTCGCGGTGCGGCCGCAGGCCGGCGTAAAGCACCCGAGTCTTCGCTCGCCCAAGCACCGCCGCCAGCTCGGGGCCGTAGCGACGATTGAGCGGCACGGTGTCCAGGCAGGTCACCAGGAGGTCGGTCTCTGCGTCGGCATGGTAGGTCGGCCAGACCCAGGAGCGATCCTGGTTGGGCACCCGCCAGGCGTCGATCGGCACGCTGCTGGAGGTCATGTCGCCCGAGTCCACGAGGTCCGGCGAGTTCACCGGGAAACTGAACCACGCCGCCGGGTGATGGGCGATGCGCCCGCCCGCCTCCGCCAAGACCTTCTGCTTGTAGGCCGCGAACCAGTCGTACTGCTCGGGCACGGCCAGCAGGTCGTACTCCGGCTCGAAGATCTTGCGCCCGTTCTGCGGCTGGGCGGCGAAGATGTAGATGCCCTTGACGCCCAGGGCCATCTGGCGATCCAGGTCGGCCCACAGGGTCTCGCGGCTCGGGTAGCCGATCAGGCCCGCGGGGCGCTCGCCTTGCGGGGCGTGGTTGGTCTCCGTGGTGATGTACCACATCGGCCGCCGGCTCTGGCGAAGCTCGGATGCGTACGTGGCCGCGGGTACGTCGTACGCTTCGCCGGCCTTGTAGACCTCGAGGCCCAGGCCGTCGAAGCCGCCCTGCTCCCGGCGGTTGACAAACCCGCGCCACAGCCAGCCGACCCGCTTGTAGACGATCGGCACATTGAGGGCCCTGGCTCGGATGGCGTCTGCGATCTCGTTGTGCAGGCGGGCGTAGAGCGTGTCGCGGGCTTCGAGCAGATCGAGCAGCACGACGGAGCGGTGCAGGTCCACGTGAACGACGCGCTCGCTGGTGGGATCGAGCAGGTAGCCGACGTCGCCGTGCCGTTGTCCGACCACGATGGGAATCAGCCGGGCCGCCTGCTCGTGGGAGGTCAGCGGATCGCTCGCGACGGACCATGCCTCGTTGAGCGCCGCGACGGTCGGATAGCGTTCCCGCAGCCAGCCCTTGAAAGCATCGCGGTAGGCGGCACGATCGGGGATGACGTTCTCGGTGCCCCAGTAGAAGCCCTCCTCGTTGAAGAACGGGTCGATGACCAGCCGCAGGCCGGGTCCGGTGCGCAGGGCGTTGAGGAAGGAGATGACGTTGTCGGTATGCCGCTGGAAGCCGCTCCACCAGTCGAAGCCGTTCGAGCCGGCGACCCGAACTCGTCGGATACACCAGAGCGTGCCATGGCAAGCCGACAGTTCTTCGCTGAGGATGATTTCGCGGCCCGGTGCCTCGGCCTCGCGGGCGCCTGCCTGGAGGCTCTCGCCGGCCTGGCCGACCAGCACGAAGGCCGTGCCGGCCAGTTGCAGCCGCTCGGAGTCGCCGGTGATCCGCAGCGGATCGGCTGCCGGCAGGTCGTGGCGCTGCGGGCTCATCTTGTAGCCGTACAGCGGATCCCAGTCGTAGCGGGCGGGGATGATGCCGTAGGTGCAGCCGTGGGCCTCGAACCAGTCGATGAGCCGCTGGTACATCTCCGGCGGGCGGTTGGCCCAGCCGAAGTAGAAATCGGTGATCCCCTTGCCGATGAGCAACTCCAGGGCGGCCACATCCTCGGCCCATTGCTCCTCGCGGCCGGTGTCGAGGTAGTGCGAGACGAACCACGTGCCGAAGGGCATGAAGGGCTCGCCGTTCCAGAGCAGGGCGTGCGTCTCGGTGATCGTCCATTCATGCCGACCGCCGGCCGCATCCACATACACGCCTTGCCCGGCGGCCCGGCTGACCACAGGCACGAGGAACAACATCGCGGTGCACAGAATATGTCGTCGCATGATGAACACGATATACCACGATGCTCCGCACCTCAACGCCCGCTCACCGTGGCTCAAGAGTCGAGGATTGTGTACACCTCAACCCTCCGCGATGCCAGCGTGCGGCAGACTCCGCTGCCCTCGTATTCAGTGCCTGCCATGACAGCGCTGGATGGGGCTTTCTGGTGGCGGCCGCTACAGAGCAGCCAGTGTCGGGACGCTGAGCACCTGCAAGCCCCGCCGCTTGCTTGCCAACAGGCGATCGGAGGTATAATGTGGAGAGTATCGAGGGCAACTCAGGAAAGGCTCAACCATGATCGCGGGACTCTGTTGTGCGTTGGCGTTTCTGGCGGCGGGTGTGGCGTTGCTGGCTCCAGCCTGGTTCGCTCATCTTCGACCCCGGCCGGGCGCGGCCACTTCTCCTGCTCTTCGCACGGGGATCCTGGTGTTGCTCGCCGCCTTCGGGCTGGCCACGGTGTACTGGCCCTGGCAAGTCGGCGCGTTCTACAACAAGCACTGGACAGGGAGCTTTCCAGGTTCCATTAAAGGCCAAGCGACCTGGGATCTGTCCGGCTATCACGGGGTACTTCTGCTGCTGGTCATCATCGCGGCGGCGGCGATGCTCCGGCGGCGATTTCAGCCCTATCGGCCGGGCGTGGCGCTATCGGCCCTGGGAGGCCTGTTCGCCGCCGCCGCCTGCGCGGGCACGTTCCTTCTCACCCTGCCCGACGGCGGGGATGAAGGCGTCCTCCTTTGGCTGTTCCTCGCTCCAAGCATGGCGATTGCTGTGCTAATCTTGCTGATTGCCTCGTTGATTCTGTTGATCTACGGCATCCGTCAGCGCCGTCGCCTCGCGATCTCGCCGCGGGCCATCTGCCGATCCTGCGGCTACGATCTCCAGGGCAACGTCAGCGGCCGATGCCCGGAATGCGGCACGGAGATCCCGCCGGAGCCCCAGGCGGCTGCCTCGCCATGGCGGTTTTCAAACCAGCCTGCCACGGTCACGCCCCCCGTTGCTTCGCCGCCCGAAACGACGTGGCCGGCCATCCTCGCCAAGTGCTGCGGGGTGTTCAGCCTGCTGATGATTGCCGCGGGCTTGATGCGCATGGGGCCTTTCCTGGGGTTCGTGATCATGAGTGTCCTCCCGTTCCCCTCCGCGATGCAGACCAGCCTGTCTCTTAAGGTTGAGCCGGCCGTGGTCAGCGTGCTGGTCGCCGTGTTGCTTCTGGTGGGAACTTACGGTCTGGCCAACCGTCAACGATGGGCCCCTGCGGTGTGCGTGCTGTGGGCGGTTGTGCATCTGGCTCTGGGTGCGGCCGATCTGGCGTTTCTGAGTGAGACTCTGGATGGTCACTTTCGGATGTGGCCAGTTGGGGCGTGGAAAGCGGTTTGGGGTTTCGCCTGGCCGGGCTTCCTGCTGGTGTGGTTCTCGCGTCCAGCAATCCGCTGCCAAGTTGCCTCATGGAGATGGACCTCAATCCCGTCCGGGGATAGTGGTCAGGGTGTATCGTCGCAGCCGTGACCGACGCATCGTTCACCTCGAACGGCCCAACCGGCCGATTCGCTGAGCACCAAGTCAACTT
>JAAYDF010000268.1 GCA_012729395.1 Phycisphaerae bacterium | reverse complement strand
TGTACTGGGCGGGTTGTCCGGTCTTGCCGCGGTCGGCGACGCCCAGGACTTCGGAGAGGATATCTCCGGCTGGGGTTCCGAAGCGGGCTGCGTCGGCCTCGACGATGAGGCTGCCGCCCGCGCGGACATATTCCCTGAGTTTTACGGCCAGCGGCTCGTCGACGGTGATCCGTTCGTCGATGATGATGAGTTGGTATTCGGAGATGTCGGCGTCGGGATAGACGATGTTGAAGGGAATGTCGCGTTCCATCAGCACGCTGTGCCAACCGGGGTTCGTCCGGTTGTTCCAGCCGAAATGTGTTTGCGGGTCGAACACGGCTGCGTCGTAGACGCCCCTGGTCCCGATCACGTACGGTTCGATCGCCCGGACGTACTGGCCGAGTTCCTTGAGCCGTTCGACCGGTTCATCCATGATCCTTCCGGTGTGCAGCGGAGGCAGTTCGAGGCAGCACGCCCCGCCGTGGGCCAACGTGGCGCCCGCTTCGAGGAGGATTCGATTCGGTCCTTTCATGGACCAGCTACCGACGGCGGAGTATAAGCGGTAGGTGGATTCGTAGGGTTTGCCGAGGGATCGCATGCCGCGGCACATGAGGGAGATGGTGGGCGAGTCCACCGCTTCGTGGGTCAGGAAGTCCACATGCTCTTCCACGCTGGGGATTCGGATGCCGGTGTTCTGGCCCAGGACGCAGTCGGGGTTCTTCTGTTTGATGAGCCGCTGGATCTCGGCCATGAGATCGGAGAAGCAGGCGTCGTACCAGGCCTCGCCTTTGGTCTCCAGCAGGTCTTTGCCGGTTTCCTGTCGGTATTTGTCTCGGCAGAATTCGCAGAAGCAGTTTTCGTAGTTGTGGGAGGAGTAGACGTCGAGCCAAAAGCCGTCGGGATTGTAGTTGTCCCGCAGTTCCGTCAGTTGGCCGAGCATGAAGCCGCGGTAGCCGGGATTGTTGATGCAGCAGTAGCACCCCGGCCAGTAGGGATCGTACCATCCGCCGGCGGGTTCGCCCTCGCGATTGCGGACCCGCCAATCGGGATGCTCTTTTCCCGTCACCTGGTCCAGGACCGAGGAGTAGTAGGCGACGATGCGCATTCCGCGTTTGCGGACTTCGGCGACGCACTCACCGAAGAAGTCCCGTTCGGGTTGGATTTTGGCGTATCTGGACGGATACGTGGTGAAGCCGTCGTGATGCTTGATGTAGAAGATCAGGGTCTGGTAGTGGGCGGACTGGATCTGCTCGATCCACCGTTTGGCGTCGAATTCCTTTCGGCCCTCCGTCGTCGATCCGACCCACGGAGGCGTCAGCCAGGACAGGTGCGATCGCCAGAGATCATGGTTCAGCCAATCTGTTGCCGGCACGGTTGGTCTCCTTGGTTTGCACAGAGCACTGGATCGTTCACGCACGGCATTCTCGCACGGATCCTTGTTCAGCAGCAGGCAATGGGAAGGTTGGGGCGCGACCACCGTTTGCCGCAGGTCTCCTGCAGTCTCGCCATGTAGTGGCAGTAGTCCTGAAACGAGACGTCCGGGGGAATCATGTGGTCGGTGTGCGGGATGTACCCGCCCTCTTCGATCAGGGGTTTGAGGCGGGCGAGTTCCGCATCGATCGCCGCCGGGCCTTTCGCCAGGGTCCGCTTATCCACACCGCCGAACATCCGCAGGGTCCTGCCGTATTTTCTTCGCACGGCCAGGACGTCCATTCCCGCCTGGGCCTCAAAGGGGAACAGGATGTTGATTCCGGCATCCATCCAGACCGGGATCAGCGGATCGATGTGCCCGTCGCTGTCGAGGGCGAAGTACTTGACTCCACGACCCACGAGGTAGTCCACGACGCGCCGGTAGCGCGGGAACATGTATCGCCGGGCGAGGTCGGGCGAGACCAGAGGAGCGGTTTTGTAGGCCATGTCCTCCCAGAACCAGAAGGCATCGACCGCGACCACGTCGAGGATCTGGGACATGACGGCGATGGTGAAATCGGCATCGGCGTCCATCATTTCTTCCAGGAAGGCTGGATCGTCGTAAAACAGTTCGCAGAGTCTTTCCACTCCGACGAGGTTCCGGAGCGGGCCGAAGAACCCCGCCCACAGATTGCCCCAGGCGAAGAAGGGACGATCAGGACGACGGGCACTTTGCAGACGCTCCTTCCAGTTCGATCCGACGCGTTGGGTCAGATCGGGATTCATCCGCTGCCTCCAGTACTGGCGGAAGTCCTCCCGCGTCTCGACGGGGAATCGGATGAACTGGGGCATTGAGCTTCCGCCAAAGGCTTTCATCTCCCGGATCACACTGCCTTCCGAGGTTACGTATGAAATCGTGTTTTCATCTTCCGCGATGATCTTACGTTCAAAGGCGGGCGTTGGGTTGAACCATGCGGCGGCGGTGTAACCATCACACTCCCTGTCCGGCTGATCGACGTCAGGCCGGTGCCCTTCGCGTTTCCACCGTTCCGCGGTTTCCTCCCACGGGCCCCAGTTCCAGAAGGGCGCGTGATCGACCTCTTGGTATGCCATGCAGGCATGGAATCG
This sequence comes from Phycisphaerae bacterium, assembly GCA_012729395.1. Taxonomy (GTDB): domain Bacteria; phylum Planctomycetota; class Phycisphaerae; order UBA1845; family PWPN01; genus JAAYDF01. Next base: position 1,171 of record JAAYDF010000268.1, on the reverse strand, counting down.
TTCCAGTTCATTCACGTTGTTGATCCTCGGATAACCAGTTGTGCGGGAAGTGTGCGTGCCGTCGTCAGCGGTTTGTCTTCGACCTGATCCGGGGGGTTGGACGTTCCGAGTCGTTTTTCGATGAGGACGTCGAGCATTTGCATTGCGGCTTGGGCCAATTCGTTTTGATCGATGTTGACCGTGGTCAGGGCCGGGCGGCAGTGACCGGCGGCGGGCATGTCATCGAAGCCGATGATCGACAGGTCTTCGGGGATTCTCAGGGCGCGATGGGCGGCGGCCTCCATGAGGGCCAGGGCGAGCCGGTCACTGGCGCAGAAGACGGCGGTGGGCGGCTGGTCGAGGGCCAGCCAGGCGTCCAGCGATTGCCGCACCTGGTCCTGGTCCACCGCCCAGGTTTCGGTGCCCCAGCTCGGCAGGATCAGATCGCGGTCGGTCGGGATGCCCGCTTCCTTGAGTGTTTCCAGGTAGGTGTCCAGCCGGCACTGGGCCTCGTCCCAGAGCTGGGTCGGCCCCGCCAGATGGGCGATGCGCCGGTGGCCGCGGTCCAGGAGGTATTTGAGGGCCTGGCGAGTGCCGTCACGGATGTCGCCGCAGACGGTGCCGATTCCCTGCGGCACGTACCGGTTGCCCAGCACCACGGTGGGGAATGCATGGGCGGCCAGGATCTCGAGAACGGGGGAGCCTTTAGGGGTTTCCAGGATTACCCCGTCGCACCGTCCATCGAGGAGGTTTTCCACCCGCGGCTGGTCGTTATCGAGCAGAGGGTCGGTGGGCAGGAGGATGTCGTACCCGAAGGTCCTTCCCGCTCCGTAGATACCTACGAGGGTGCGGACCTGGACTTCATCCTGCCGGAAGAGGCCGGGGTAGAGACTGGCGTAGGCGATGACCTTGGTGCGACCGGCCTGCAATGACCGGATGAGGCGGTTGGGGGTGTAGTGAAGCTTCTCGATGACGTCCAGGACCTTTTGCCTGGTGGCTTGGCTGATATACGGGTAGTTTCTGTTGACGACCCGTGAGACGGTGGCGACGGAGACCCCAGCCGCCCTAGCCACATCCTCGATACCGGCGCGAACGATCTGGGGGTTGCGGCCGGTGCCTTTTCCTAAACTAAGTTTCTTCCCCATACGTACCTACAGGCGGCTATTAAGTAGTTTTGGTTATTGTACTGGTT
>JAAYDF010000267.1 GCA_012729395.1 Phycisphaerae bacterium | reverse complement strand
GTGAAATCCCAGCCGACAAACGTGGCCTGCTGTTTCATCTCGGCCGTGGTCTTGCCTGCCCCTCCGTCCGACGTGCTTTGCCCGGAGGTCTGCATGTCCCAGTACGAGTTCGAGACCGTGCCGTAGTAGCCGTTGTATCCCACCAGCCCGCCGACGTAGTCTCCTGTGCCCGTAACCGCGCCGGTCGCGTAGCAGTCCGAGACCGTGCCGGAAGCGTTGGATCCCACCAGCCCGCCGACGCGGTATCCTGTCCCCGAGACCGCGCCGGTCGCGTAGCAGTCCGAGACCGTGCCGTAGTTGTCTGCCACCAGCCCGCCAACGGAGTCTCGTGTCCCCGAGACCGCGCCGGTCGCGTAGCAGTTCGAGACCGTGCCTTGGTAGTTGAATCCCACCAGCCCGCCGATGTAGTCATCCCCCGTGACCGCGCCGCCGACCAAGCCCAGGTTCCGTACCTGACCGCCGCTGCCTACAGATCCAAAGAGGCCCACATAGGCTGCACCCGGCCGATTGATTATCGGGCCGCTGATGGTGTGCTGGCCACCATTGAAGATACCCCGGAAACTCGTGGTGTCGGGGTTCGACCACGTCCCGATGGGCTTGAAGCCTTCCAGCACGTCCGTGTCCGTGCCGGCATCGTTCCACCCAGCCGTGGCCGAGGCGTCGATGTCCGTAGTCAGGCTGTAGTACTTGCCGGAACTGGCCGCGGCGGTGTCGCCCATCCAGACCAGGTGGCCGATCTCGGAAACCAGATACGGATCTCCCTCGGTTCCCGAGCCCGGCGGCACGACCGGCGCCTGAGCGTAAGCCGATGCGGCCACGGCCAGAGCCAGCCCCGTGGTCACGAAACGCGCAAAGCACATCTGCGTCACACTACCGTGTCGATGAGACATCAACGTTGCCCCTTTCCTTCAACAAGTCCAAAGGTGTCCATCCGGTCTCGCTGCGTACAGTCCGGCCCCTTTGGCCAGCCTCCGCATTCTTTCCTCGATGACCGCCGACGAGGCGAGCGGTTCATTCCCCGGCAAAGCGGTGACCTCCGCCTCAAGGGGCTGGTTGACGGGCAGGCCACGATGACCACTCCTCGCTGCGCCCGGCATAGCGGCCACCCGGGATTTCAGGTTGCCCCGGCAGCGCCGTCGCCCCCACCGCATGGCTCCAGTGTACCGGATTGCCTGCCTGGTTGCCACCAACGGCGCTCCGCACAAAGCCCCGGGCTCGCATTATCGTGCCTGGAAACGGTAACCATAGCCCGGCCGACGGTGCGCCGATGGCACCGGACTCCGCTTGCCCAACCAAGCGGGGTCTCTTTGCCCCCGCCCTCGGACACCGGAGTCCATGCCTCAAAGAATCCCGGGGGCTGGGGTAGAGCCCCAGTTCACCCACACATTCTGCTGAAGAACCAGTTTTGTTGAGTGATACCGTCCATCGACGGACCTGAACAGTGGCAGAAGTCGAGCACAGAGCGGTGCCACACGAGCATGTGCACACGACTACATGCAGGCGGGCGCTACGCGGTGAGCGGTGGCACACGAGTGACTGCACGCGATTCGCGTCGCTCACTTCTCACAGGCGGCGAGGATTTGCTCGGCAAGGTGGTTTTCGCCCGACACTTGGGCGGCGAAGTGGGTATATCGGCGGACCAAGGCTTCGCGAACGGCAGAGTCCCCGGTACGAGCCCGGTCGAGGTCTTCACACAGGGCGGCCAACCGCGACAAGGCGACTGGGTCGGCGGGAGCACCGATGTCGGAAGTCAGACGGACGAGTTCGGCATATCGGTGTTCCTGCCACCAGCGATGAAGCAGTCTCAGCCAGGGCTCACAGACGGGCAACGGCTCCGGTGGCGGGCAGAGGGCATCGTGTAACACGACATCCTTACCGATAGGAAGCGCTCGCCCGGGGGCTGATTGGTCGGGCATGACCACCAACCGCATTCCCCGAGCCGGGGCATACTTCAGACCGACGGACACATCGACAGAAGCTCTCACATCCCGCGGCAACATGAACCACAGCCACCCAAGCCAGGTGCGCCAGTCGGCCAAGCCGGTGAGGATGGTCATACGATTATCGGTCAGCAGTTGACTCACCATCGCCCACAGCCACGTCGTCTGGACGCAGGGACGGGGGAAGGCAGCCGGCTCTCGAACCGGGGCGAGGAACATCGGGTCAAGTCGTGGAGGCGGCGAGAGACACGGTCCAGTGCGTTCGATCACCAATGCCAATGCGGCGTGAACGAGAATGGGGTTACTGTAGAAAGCCAGATAATCATCCTGGGTAAGGATCGCCAAATGGGTATAGACCCGGCAACCGCCGCGGCCGGTATGCTCTTGACCGGCCGGCGTGCAACAGGCGACGACCTGCCGCCCGCTAGCCAGGCGGTAACTCAGCAAACCGGTCGCGCTCTGACTTTCGTCACACAGGCTGCCGTGCGAAGGTGAACGGCGAGTGATCTCGTTTTTTTCCTCGGCCTGCAGGCCCGGACTGGCGGCCACCAAACGGTAGCCTTCGCCCATGGGCGAGCGAATCGAGGTGAAGACGGCCTGGTCACAGCGGACGCCACCCATGGGAGGAATGGACGGAGCCGCGGCTTTCTGCTGACCGGCCGAACGCGACACCATGCGCTGTCCCGGGAGCGGCGACGCGGCGCGCGGCCTGCTGCCCAGAACCGCCGCCTGCATTAGAACTGATCGACGATCCATTGGAACGGCTCCAAGACACCCTGTAATCCCGTGTGCAGGGGAATCGGCACGACATAGTCCTCTTGGGGGCTGGTGGCATAGCCAAGCGAACCGACCACGCTGCACGAAAAGAACTCGACATTGGCGAACCGGCTCTCGCAAAGGTTCCAGAGCCGGTTGAGGTTGGCCCGAACGAATCGCCGCGGATCATCGAAGCACTCGGGGCAGAAATCCGCCTTGCAGAGCACCACGGCGATGGGACATTCGATGCGTTCGTCGCGTTTGGCGGCGTGCATCGAGTCGATGTAGCTGAGCATCTTGACGGCGAAGAAGTCTCCCTGGGTAGCCCCGTTGGCCGCGAGGGCCGCGTCCACCAGCAGCATCGAGCCGGCCGATAGACGCAACAAGTTGCGGATGACCTTGAACGTGTTGGGCGAAGCGACCTCGGCGGCCAGGGACTCGCCGGCCATGTCCGGCATGATCAGATCGATCCACTTGGGCTTGGGCTTGCGCTGGCATATCTGGTAGTAGGCCCAGTACCACTCGTTGGCCTCCATGGGCGTCTTGGGCGGGAACGACCGCTGGGCCATGTGGCTGATGACCGTCTGGGGCAGGTCGATGGAGTAGGCGCCTTTGGGGATGGCCTCGTAGTCGCCCGCCCGTTGGGTGAGCATGTCCAGCAGGAAGCCGAGATACACCGTCTTGCCGACGTTGCTCTCGCCGATGATGCTGACGATCTGCGGATCGCGGTCCTGGGCGGCGATGTCGTGGACGATCGCCAAGGGGGCGGAGCATTGCCCGCACAGGCTGGCTCCGCTGAGATTGCGGGCCCCGCAGATCAGGCAATCCGTTCCGACTAGCGTGTCGTTGGCATAGGTGGTCACTTGCGGTCTCCTTCGGCGGGCGCCGGCGAGGTGTTGCTCAGATCGACGACGCAACGGAAGCCGACGTTGTGCACGCGGGCCAAGCTGGGCAGTCCTGTCCGAAAACAACTGGTGGCCTGAGCTGGGAAGTAGGTATCGTAAGCCCCGCCGCGAATCTCTTTGAGGAGCATGTCGCCGACGACCATTCTTCCGCTGTCGTCGGTGACGAAGTAGTCGGAGTCGGCCCACTCCCAGACGTTGCCGATCAGTTGCAGTGCCCCGTTGGGGGCGGCGCCCGTGGGATAAGCGTCGACCGGCGTGGTGCCGCCAACGTTGGACGCCCAGATGTTGCAGCGACTGGTATCGAGGGCATCGCCCCACGGGTAACGCCGCAGGACGTGGGCGGAACTGCGGATGCGCCAACTGGCCGCCATCTGCCACTCGGCGCCGGTGGGCAAGCGGTAACCGGCCCAGTGGGCGAAGGCCGCCGCCTCATAGTAGCAAATGCCGACCACCGGATGATCCGCCAGCCGCTGGTCGTGCACGCCGTCTCGCCAGAATCGCGGTCCGGGCTGCTCGGTCTGATCCTTGAAGTTGATCAGGTGGGGCCAGACATCGGCCGGCCAGAGGTCGAGGTCGGCGTAACCGCCGCTGTCGACGAAAAGCTGGTACTGACGATTGGTCACGCAACAACGAGCCAGCAAAAACGGCTCGGTCTCGACGTCCTCTTCCGCGGCCCCGGGGAAATCGGTCGTGGTCATGGCGAGCGAGACGAAACCCTCGGGCACGATCGCGAACGTCCGGTCGATTTCCTCGACCGCCGCCTGAAACGCCGCCTCGATCAGTGGATGGTCCTTCCACCGCTCGCGATGGCGAACGACCGAGCCGAATCGTTCGAGCTGCATGTGCCTTTGAACGGGATCCTCTTCGAGCACGATATGCTCGGCGGGCTCGTAGACCGGCGTCGGTCTGGCCTTCGGTGTCGGCCGGCCGGCTTTGGCCGGGGCGACCGCCTTCGGCTTGGCCCGTTCCGCCTGCTTGAATCCCAACAGTTTCAGCACCATGTCCGGTCTCCCGTTCGCGTCACGCACCCACCGCGCGGCGTTTGGCGTCGCGGCAGAGCTTCTGGAACCGCTCCATCATCGAGCGGGCATCCTGGTCGGTCGGTAGAGGCACTCCGCGGTCCGCCCGCTGGCCGTCACCACTCTCGGTCACACCGTAGCGAGGCAGGAGGTCCTGCTTTTGCTCGGTCAGCTTGCCGAGTTCCTGCTCCAACTCGGTCTGCAGCGCGGTCAAGCTCTCGCGAGCCGTAGTGACCTCCTGCATCCGCTGTTCCCATTCCTTCTGCATCGCCGCCAGTTCGGCCCGCTGCTGTTCCATGTTTCGGTCGCGGCTATCGAGCGACTCGGCCTGCCCGGCCAGATCGGCCTCGCGCTTCCGCAGTTCCTGCTCCTGGCGGGCCAACGATTGCGTTTGCGTATCGAGTGCCGACCGCTCCGCGGCCAGTTTCTCACGCTCCTGCTTGAGTTCGGCTTCCGTGGCACTGATCGTACCCCGCGTGGACTCCCACTCCGCCTGCTGACGTTCGAGCCGCGTCTGTGCCTCGGCCACCGCGGTCTGCGCCGCTGCCAGGCTTGTTCGCTCCTTGGCCAACGCTTCCTGCTGCTCCGTCAGCGTGCGGCGATCGGTCGTGATCACCACTTCCTGCTCGGCCAGGGTCTTCTGTCGGGACGCCAGTTCCGCCTCGGCCTGCTCCAAGGCATCGGAACGCGATTCGACCTGCTTCTGCTGCTCGCGCAGTTGCTCGGCCTGGGCCGCCCATTTCTCCTCAGCCTCGCGGGCAAGCTCCTCACGCGACTGGCATTCCGTCTCGCGTGAACCCAGGGCGGCCTCGCGACTCTCGTATTGCTCGCACAGTTCCGCCTCCTGCTGGCTGAGTACCTTGCGATCCTCGACCAGACGCTGGTGGTGCTCCTCCAGGGCACAGCGGCACGTCTCCAACGCCTCGGCTCGAGCCTCCAGTAGCTCGCGCAGAGACTGCATGGCCGCGAGCACCTCCTGCCCGAGCACCTCAATCCGCCCCGCCGGCGGCTCGTTCTCGCACGTTGCCACGTGACTTCGCACTTCTGCTTTTGGGTTCGACATACGTTCTACCTTCCCCTGAGGAACCATGACCTCTTCTTCTCTGCTCGGGCGGGAACCTCTTCCGCCTTGCTCGTTTGATACTCGGCCAGCAACTGGCGCACGCTCTTGCGTTCCGGCGTGAGGCGGCGCATCACACGAATCGCCTGGGCCGTCTCCGGATCCAGCGACGCCAGTAACGTCTCGTCATCGTCGTCTTCCGCTTGCGGCGGTTCAGAGTCCGCCTCGGCCGGCTCAGAATCCGCAGGCTCCAGGTCGGCCTGTGTCATCACGTCTGAGCCGTGCTCTTCAGCAAGATGCTCTTCACTCTGAGGAACCGCTTCCTCACGGTCGCGGCTCTGCGGGGCCGACTCGGTCTGCGTCATCACGTCTGAGCCGCGCTCGTCAGCGAGATGCTCTTCACTCTGAGGAACCGCTTCCGCACGGTCGCGGCTCTGCGGGGCCGACTCGGAGCCACACGCGTCAGCAAGCGGTTCCACGCTATCCGATGGAACCTCCACCTCACCATCGCGCGACTGCTGGGCCAGCTTGGCGTGTGCCTCACGCATGGCGTCGGCATACGCTGCCAGCCGGGCCTCGACATCCGCCAAGGCCGTGGCGACCGCCGGATCCTCCCGCGGGATGCCCACACTCAGGATGTTTGTTGTCGTGCCGTCCATAACCCTTCAACGTCTGTCGCCATGCCCGTCGCCGACGCGATGAAGCCGGGTCCAGCAGTACGAGCGTGTTAACCTGGGAAATATACATTTGAGTCAAGGCCCGAGGCCCATTTTTTTGCGAGAACTGCGAAGGTCCCAGTACCTTTCGGCTGGTTGGCACGACAACACGACTCACCGGGGAGAATGCCCCGAAACAACGTCAAGTCCTACGTCCAATAACCGGCAGCTGATCTGCGACTCTCAAGGCCGCAGTCGCAGGTCCTCGACTGCAAATCACAGGTCCGGAACCTGGAATCTCGGGTCTCGGGTCTCGGATCTCGGATCTCCAATATCGAGTCTCGGATCTCCAATCTCGGGTCTCCAATCTCGGATTTCAAATCTCAAATCTGAGATTCCAAACCGCAAAGCTCCAAACGCTCCCCACCTCCCCCATCCTTTCCGCAGACTCGTCACCCCACTCGTCCTTTCCCAGACTCACCGCCGCCCCACGTCGTTTCCCGGACTCACGATCTCCCCCTGCGTCGTTTCCCGGACCCACCATTCCTGCCTATTCCTGGCTCCCTTGTTGCACCATGCGGGTGTCCCCCGGGTCAGCAACGCGGTATACTGGTCGGGCATTCGGACCTGTCGCGGGTGCGCGGGTTCGCGAGGATGTGCAAGAGGCAGGGCCCAGCAATGTCCGACATCAGCCACGTTGACGAGAAGATCCTGGCGAAAACCGTCCAGAGTTGTCGCGAGCGAGGTATCATCATCCCCACGTTTGCGCAGCAGAAGGATCCCCGCCTGATACCGGCCAAGATCCTGGACCGCCTGCCCACAATCGGGATCCAGGATGTGCATCCGCTCAACCTGTTCCGCATCACCTGGAAGAACGAGCCCGTCGAGCACGGGGGCCTGTTCGGCACGGGCACTTGGCTGGAGTTCCCCTCGTCGCTGACCGGCGTGGAGGCCCGTATTGTGGGCTTGGTGGGCAGACACTTTCCGACCGGTGCTCACAAGGTCGGCGCGGGCTTCGGCTGCCTGGTACCCCGGCTGGTCTCGGGCCAGTTCGACCCCACCAGCCAGAAGGCGGTTTGGCCTTCGACCGGCAACTACTGCCGCGGCGGGGCTTTCGACTGTGCTGTGCTCGCCTGCCAAGCCGTCGCCATCCTGCCCGAGCAGATGAGTCAGGAGCGCTTCGACTGGCTGCGTTCGATCGGGGCCGAAGTCATCGCCACGCCCGGCTGCGAGTCCAACGTCAAGGAGATCTACGACAAATGCTGGGAGATCCGCAAGACCCGCCCGGATTGCGTGATCTTCAACCAGTTCGAGGAGTTCGGCAACGCGATCTGGCACTACGAGACGACCGGCGGCATCATCGAGGAGATCTTCGGGCGCATCGCTCGGCCGGGCGATCGATTGGCGGCCTACGTCTCGGCGACCGGCTCGGCGGGCACCCTGGCGGCCGGTGACTACCTGCGCACCCGCTTCCCGCAGATTCGCGTGGCCGCGTGCGAGGCCCTGCAGTGCCCGACGCTGCTGCAACTCGGCTTCGGCGGCCACCGCATCGAAGGCATCGGCGACAAGCACGTGCCGTGGATCCACAACCTGCGAAATACCGACATGGTCATCGCGGTCGACGACGAGCAGTGCATGAGCATCATGCGATTGTTCAACGAGGAGGCAGGGCAGACGTTCCTCGCCGCCCGCGGGGTCCCCGCCAAGCTCATCGCTCACCTGCCTGACGCGGGTATCTCCAGCATCTGCAACCTTGTCGCAGCCATCAAACTCGCCCGCTACTACGAACTCGGCTCTCGCGACGTGGTATTCATCCCGCTAACCGACTCCATGGCCCTCTACTCCAGCCGGCTGCGTGAGCAAACCGCGGAGCACGGCCCCTACACCCCCGAGAACGCCGGTCGGCATTTCGCCCGCTACATCGAGGCCATCGGTATCGACCACCTCCGCGAGCTGAACTACTACGACCGCAAGAGCCTTCACCAATTCAAGTACTTCACCTGGGTCGAGCAACAGGGCCGCGACGTGGCCGACCTCCGCCGACTCTGGGATCCTGACTTCTGGACCGAGGTATTCAGCCAGGCCCCCGAGTGGGACCGACGGATCGAAGCCTTCAACGCGGAGACCGGCGTCCTGTAAGAAGGTGTCCCGCAACAGGTGTCAGGAACCTTTATTGGCGGGCGTCAGCGCCAGCGGGCCGATTCAGCAGCCACCCACAGAGCGTTCACGTTCACCGATAAAGGTTCCTGACACCTTTTACAGCCGAGCGTTGAATCGGTGCACGGTTTCGATCATCGCGAGGAACGCCGTGGGCGGCACATAGTTGGGGATGGAATTGCCTGAGCCGCAGGCGTAGCCGCCGCTCGGGGCACAGGCATTGAGGATCTGCTCGGTGCGTTCGCGGATGCGCTCGACAGGCTGGCGGGCGAGGATATCGACATCCAAGCCGCCGAGCACTCCGATCCGCCCGCCCCATCGCTCCTTGAATTGCTCCACGGGGACGATCGCGTCCTCGAAGCTGTGCTTGGCATCGATACCCACGGTGTCGATCAAGTCCGGCATGATGGCTTCGATGTGTCCGCAACTGTGCAGCAGGAACGGCCGACCGGTGCGGTGGGCCAGTTCGGCATAGCGATGATGCCAGGGCAGGATGTACTCCCGCAGATGCTCCGGGCGAATCAGTGTCGCCGTGCGGAAACCCATATCGTCGCCCAGCCAGATGGCGAAGACCGAGTCCATCGAGCAGAAGGTCTCGAACGCGCTGTAGATGACCTCGCCGACGTGATCCACGACTTGCCGCACCAAGGCCGGGTCATCGTAGAGCAGGAGCATCATGTTCTCGAGGCCCATGATGTTCGTTGTCCACTCGAGGACTCCGCCAGAGAACCCGATGACGCCCATGCCTTCGGGCAACACGTTGATGGCCGCCTCGGTCGGGGCGAAGTCGATCTCGGCCGGCTTGGGCCACGGGTAACGTTCCAGGTCCGCGGCGGACTGGATGACACCTGCGTGTTCATCGACCCAGACTCGGTCGCCGGCAGCGCTCATCGCCGTATCGGTGGCGGCCAGGGTGTGAGTGCGGAAGGGAATCTCCGCCCGCGCACGGTAGTAGTCGAAACCCAATCGACGCCAAACCTCTACCCGGTCGGCGGCCCAAGCTCGGGCCTGCTGCGGATTGCGGTCTACCGGCCAAGGGGCAAGAGCCTTGCCCGCCACTGCGGCCAGGATTTCATCGGCAATGGCCAGCTCAACGAGGGGAACGCGATCAGGCTTGCCCTTGCGCAGAACCGCCTTGAGACGTTCGACGTCCGGATCGGGGCGAGGTAACGACGCGTCGACATCCAGCATGCTTCACCTGCCGTTTCTGCCCAACTCCGGCCATGGCCGGGCGCGAGGCATGGTAGCGTGTTCTCGCCTCAGATGCACGTGCAAGGCAAGCCGCGTCGGGTCCGCCCCCCAAGCAGGTAGATTGCCCCGCCGGCGGAGGAACATGGACGCTCTTGATCAAGTCCGGGGGATTACGGTTGCGAGGTACTGCTGCTTGCCGAATCGCTGTCTCGCCGGGTCCACCTCAGTCTCGACCGCAAGAGGCCTGCCAGCCGATCGTCCGTAGCTCGGCCATCGCGGCGGCGGGATCGGGCTTGCCGAAAACGGCGGAGCCGGCCACCAGCGTATCCGCCCCGGCTTGGACCACCGCCGCGACGGTATCGCGTGCGATCCCGCCGTCCACCTCGAGCCGCTGATCGGGTCGCAGCCGCGGCTTGAGGGCTCGCAGCTTATCCAAGGCGGACGGGATGAACTTCTGCCCCCCGAAGCCCGGCCAGACGCTCATCACCAGAACTAGGTCCACCTCGGCGAGCACGGGCGTCAGTGCGGCCACGTCCGTGCCGGGGTTGAGCGTCACACCCACGCGAGCGCCCAGCCCCCGGATGTGCTCGATCACCTCCAGCGGCCGGTCGGTCACCTCGATGTGAAACGTCAGCAGGTCGCAGCCCGCCTTGACGAACGCCTCGGCATACCGCAGCGGCTCGGTAATCATCAGGTGGGTGTCGAAGAACAGCTTGCTCACCGGCCGGAGCTTCTCAATCACCGGCACCCCAAAACTGATGTTGGGCACGAAATGCCCATCCATCACGTCCAGGTGCAGGATCTCCGCCCCGCCGGCCTCGATCCGCCCCACCTCCTCCGCCAGCCGCGCAAAATCCGCCGCCAGTAAGGACGGGGCAATGCGCACAACCGGGCGTTCAAGAGGCCAGACGTTCATGGACGCAAGATACCCGCGGAGTAACCATCACGCCAGGGTTTCGGGGCCCTTCTGGCATCGAGCCAAACGAGCCGCAAACGCATGCAGAACAAACGAGCCCCGAGCGCGAGCGACGGGACAGGGGAGCGTAAGCGACATGGCGGAAGCGATCTACGGTCCTTGCGTGCTTGCACGAAAGGCGCGTTGTTGTAGGTCGCTGGCGCTCCCCGTTCCCCGCGCTCGCGCTTGGGGCTCGTATTTCCGCGTTCAGCGCTCGTGCTTCTGCGCGTGGCGCTCGTATTTCCGCGCTTGGGGCTCGTTGGTTTCCGACGAATGCCTCAGGCTTCGTCCAGCACGTCGACGGCTTTGAAGGCTTTGCCTTCCATGAATTCGAGGCTGGCGCCGCCGCCGGTGCTGACGTGGCTGACCTTGTCGGACAGGCCGGCCTGCTCGACGGCCGCGGCACTGTCGCCGCCGCCGATCACGGTGATGGCCCCCTTGGCGGTGGCGTCGACCAGGGCGTGGGCGACGGCGAAGGTGCCGGCGTCGAACGGCTTGGTCTCAAAGACGCCCATCGGCCCGTTCCAAGCGATGGTCTTGGCCGAGGCGATGATCTTCTTGTAGGCCTCGACGGTCTTGGGGCCGACGTCGAACCCGCTCAGGCCGTCGGGGATATCGCCCTTGACCACTTTCGTGGCCACGCCGGCCTTGAGCTCCGCGGCGGCCACTACGTCCAGCGGCAGCTTGAGCTTGTCGCCGCCCAGTTGCAGCAACCGCCGGGCCTCCTCGACCTTGTCGGCCTCGACCAGACTGCCGCCGACCTTCTTGCCCTGCGCGAGCATGAAGGTGTAGTTCATCGCCCCGCCGATGAGCACGGCGTCGCACTTGTTGAGCAGGGCCTCGATGACCCCGATCTTGTCGGAGACCTTCTTGCCGCCGAGGATGGCCACGAACGGGCGTTGGGGCTTGTTGAGCGCGTCGCCGAGGTATTCCAGCTCCTTCTTGACCAGGAAGCCGACCACCCGCGGCTTGCCGGCCATCATCTGCGGCACGGTCAGCATGCTGGCGTTGTCGCGGTGGCAGGTGCCGAAGGCGTCGTTGACGTAGACATCCGCCAAAGCCGCCAGTTGCCGACCGAAGGTTTCTTTGGACTGCTTGAGGGCCGGGTCGTCCTTGGCTTTCTTGTCCTTGATCTGCTCGGCGGCGTGGAAGCGGACGTTTTCGAGCAGCAGGCAGTCGCCGTCCTTGAGGCCGGCCACGAGCTTCTCGACCTCGGGCCCGACACAGTCCGGGGCAAAGCCCACCTGCTGACCGAGCAATTCGCCCAGCCGCTTGGCTGCCGGCGCCAGGGTCCACTGCTGGTCGGCTTTACGGTCCTTGCCGTCCGGCCGGCCCAGGTGGCTCATGAGGATCAGCCGGCCGCCGCCCTTGAGCACGCGCTGAATGCTCGGCAAGGCCATCCGGATCCGCCGGTCGTCGGTGATCGCTCCGGTCGCATCCTGCGGCACGTTGAAATCCACCCGCATCAGAACCCGCTTACCCTTCACATCCACGTCTGCGATTGTCTTCTTGGCCATGCTCGATCTACCTTCTCTGTTTGATGAACACTCGGTCCCCGACCAACGGTCCAACATTGTGCCGTCTGGGGCGGCTCAAGTCCAGCCGGCCGCGGGTTGGCAGAACAACCCCGGGCCGTGACAGAATCGGCGGGCTTGGCGTGTCCCATTTCGCTCCGACGAAGCGACGGGCTGTCGCCACGGGTGGAGCGGTGAGACGGCGCAGCCGGCCGACGCGAAACCCGTGGAAACGAGATCCGCCTATTCCTCCGCCCTGCCGGCGGGCCTCCTCCAATCGCACTGTCTCCACGGGTTCCGTTCGCCTGCGGCGACCTCCACCCGTGGCTAACCCCCTTGGCCCCTGTCGGGGCCGGAAGAACGCCAATGCCAGTAGCCTGAGTTGTCACGGAGCCGAGCAACCCGCGTCGGTAGGGAGACTACTCACCCGCCCGCCCATGCTCACGATGTGGTGCAGAGCAGCAACTCGGAAGCATGGGGTGTTCTCGCGACACCGAAAACCGACGAAAAACGGGCCCGCGCCGTCAATCCAGCGGACGGTAACTCACGTCGAGCACGTCCAGGCGTTGCAGGTGTGACGATAGACGGGCCAGGAACGCGTCGTACTGCCGTTGGCCCTTGGGCGACCAGACGACCTCGGCCAGGGCGGCGGCTCGCGGAAAGGCCATGTACTCCAGGTGCCGCGGGTTGGAGATATACTCGGACCAATGCTGCGCCTGGGCGCCGAGGATGTGCTTGGCCTGCTGCTCGTCAAGCTCGGCGGGGATGGGCTCGTATTCGTAGACCTTATGTAACCGCAGGTCGCCGCCGATGGCCAAGGGCTCGGTTTCCCGCGGGCCCTGGCAGTAATCGAAGTAGGTATGGGTGGTCGGGGCCATGACCACGTCGTGGCCGGTCTTGGCTGCGGCGATCCCGCCGGCCTCGCCGCGCCAGGACATGACCGTGGCTCCGGGGGCCAAGCCGCCTTCGAGGATCTCGTCCCAGCCGATAAGCCGTCGGCCGTGCCCGGTGAGGAAGGTATCCATCTGCTTGATGAACCAGCTCTGCAGCTCGGCCTCGCTGGCCAAGCCGAGTTCGCGGATGCGGGCCTGGATGGCCGGGCTGGCTTTCCACTGATCCTTGATGGCCTCGTCACCGCCGACGTGGATGAACTTGCTGGGGAACAGCTCGAGAACCTCGGTGAGCACATCCTGCAGGAAAGCGATGGTCGCGTCGTCGGCGTTGAAGATGTCCGGGCAGACGCCCCACCGCGTCCAAGGCTTAAGCCGCTCGCCGGGATTGCAGCCCAGCTCAGGGTAAGCGGAGATCGCGGCCCGGGCGTGACCGGGCATCTCGATCTCCGGCAGGACGTTGATGTGCCGATCCGCGGCGTAGCGGACGATCTCGCGGATATCGTCCTGGGTGTAAAAACCGCCGTGCGGGCGGCCGTCGAATCGATGCGGCTCCTTGCCGGCATGACCGATCAACGTCTCGTCCCGCCAAGCGCCGATCTCAGTGAGCTTGGGATACTTCTTGATCTCGATCCGCCAGCCCTGGTCGTCGGTCAGGTGCAAGTGCAAGTTGTTGAACTTGTGCAGAGCCATGGCGTCGATGAATCGCAGCACAGCCGACTTGGGTATGAAGTGCCGGGCGGGGTCCACATGCAGTCCTCGCCAAGCGAAGCGCGGATGGTCGGTGATAGCCACGCAAGGCACGGTCCAGGTGATGCCGTCTACGCGGGCTCGGCGGAAGATGGCCGGCGGCAGCAGTTGGCGGAGCGTCTGGCTTGCGTAGAACAAGCCCGCCCGCTTGGCCGCCCGCAGCACGACGCGTTGCCCGTTCACCTCCAGCATATAGCCCTCGTCACCGAGCTTCTTCAACCCGGCATCGAGGATCAGGGCGATGGCTCCATCGCGTGGGGCGGCTCCGTCGGTGATCGGCAAACAGAAACCCATGGCCGGAGCGAGCATCTCCTGCAACATCCGGGCCTCCGTCACCGCCTCGCCCGTGGCGATCAGCGTCGTCGCGGATGTGATCGTGAACCTCCCCGCCGCAGGCTTCACCTCGACCGGCAACGGCACGATCGCCAACCCACTCGCGTGAACCTGTCCAGTCTGCCCCTGCACACCACTCGGCATCATCGTCGCCCCCATCATTGCAGCCAGTACCAGTAATCGAAACATGCTGACCTCCCACCACATTCTCAACAGGTCGCCACCCGACTCTCGCGAAAACCGCAATGCCATCGCCAAGGCTGTAGTCCGGTAGTCGTGAATACCGCGCTTCGTGCCGACGGCCGTGCATGAATGGCAGCACACTCCATCATGGAGGATGATACACGGCTTATGGCAGCAAACAGCATCGTACGAGCCTGCCGGGCCGACGTCCATCATGAGTCCCCGCCAGCCGCAGGTCGAGCAAGCCAAGTCAACCGAGGTGGCGGCCGGGTTCCTTGGCAGTCACGCCCCGCGATCAGCCGCGGGCAAGCTCCTGTAACCGGCGGCACCATCAGAGCCGCGCCCGCCTGCCCTTTGCGTCGCGCAGCGAGGTCAAGGCTCAGGAAGCGGTTCTTCCTCGCCGGAGCTACCGTTCTGTCGCGGTTCTCTTCTGATGAATTGTCGCTGCCTCACGGTCGCGGCTCTGATGGGTACGTCAGAATGAATCTGACGAACGGCAACAAGTTGCCTTGGTCCGGAGAATGGCCCACCGCCGATTCCATCACCGCCTTCATCCGCACCGAGGCACGCCCTCCGGTTGATAGCCAAGCGAATTCGGTTACAATCAGGCAGTGGAGATGAGCACCGTTCCCTTGATTCAAAGAGAACCTATCCATGAAACCTTCGCGTTTTCTGTGTGGGATCGGCGTATTGCTGGCCGTGTGCCTGCTGACCGGCTGCGGCGACAGCGAGAAACTCAAGGCACTGGAAGCCGAGCACGAGGAGCTTCAGAAAGCGCACGGAGCCCTGCAGTCCCAGGAGCTGACGCAGCGGCGAGAGAACGCCCATCTCAAAGAAAGTCTCGAGGAAGCTCGTGAGGAGGCCGCCGAGCTGCGCGAACAGATCGATTCGGCCAAGAGCGACACCGAGAAGGCCGCGGCCTTCGAGGAGGCACTCACCAAGACGCAGTCGGATTTGATCGAAGCCCGGCAAGAAGCACGGGCACTTGAGGAGAAGCTCGCTCTTACGGAGCAGAAGTTGAGCCAGGCTCAAGAGCGTCTGGCGGAAGCCCAACAGAAAGCCGAGACCGCGACGGCCCAGGTGCAGGCGGCAACGCGACAGCTTGAGGAAACGACCTCGAAGCTGGAACCCGTGGCGAGTTCCGCGCCGGCATCGGCGGATGCCGCCTCGGCGTCGACAGAGCGAGTGGCGAGCCCGGCTCCGACGGCCTCCGCGCCATCAACAACCGCACCGGCTCAAGCCAAGGCTGAGCCGGCCAAGGCGAAGCCCGCATCGGTCCAGGTAGCCCGCCGCCTCACCGCTCATGAGGGCAAAGTGCTGGCCCTCGCCTTCGCGCCCGACGGCCAGACGCTCGCCACCGCCGGCGACGACCGCGCGATTCAACTCTGGGACGCTCAAAGCGGCGAGCCCCGCCGTACACTGGCCGGACACACCGAGGAGATCGATGCCGTCGCCTTCGTGCCGGATGGACAGATGCTGGTCAGTAGTGCGGGCCTCAAGAAGCCGACGGTACATGTGTGGGATCTGGCCACCGGCCAAACCGTGCGCACCATCGGGGTTGCCGAGCGGATCTTCGGGCTGGCGTGCTCACCCGACGGCACGAAACTCGCATTGGCGGGCAAAGGCACGAAAGTGGATCTTTGGGATCTGCGCGAGGGTACCCTGATCGCCCAATTCGAGGGCCACAAGCGGTCCGTCTACTGCGTGGCCTTCTCGCCCGATGGGCACATGCTGGCTAGTGCCGGGCAGGATCGCGACATCATCTTGTGGAACGTGCCCAGCGGGCAGGTCATCCGCACCCTGAGCGGATCGCAAGATTACATCTCCTGCCTCGCCTTCTCGCCCGACGGACGAACCCTTGCCAGCGGCGGGTGGGATAAGACAATTCGCCTGTGGAACACCGAAACAGGCGAGGTGCAAGCGGAGGGCGACTTCGGCACCACCTTGCGATCGCTGGCCTTCTCACCGAAAGGCAAAACCCTGGCCGCTGCGGGAGACGTGCCCGCCCTCTCACTCTGGGATGCCGCCACCGGCGAACGTATCCAGACGAGCAGCAAACACATCGACCGCATCTTCGCGGTGGCATTTCGGCCGGACGGACAGACCCTGGCCACGGGAAGTTGGGATAAGAGCGTCATCCTGTGGGACTTCTCCGAATCAATGCCCGCACCACCCCCCACATCCCAACCCGTTGCGGGCAAATAACCCGTGGGCTAGCATGCTAGCGGTGTTCTGTGGCAACCGCTGCCCCCCGGGCAAGGGACACTCGGGCTACTCCAGCCCGCGGATCCTCGCTGCCACGGGTCAGCTTGAGCATCGAGATTGGAGAACCATGCGGCACACCCTGGAACCGGCATACGGTCGACATTTCGTGCCCGCCGAGGCGGACATGGGTGACTGGGCCCAGATCGAGCCGATCTTCAACGCCCTCGACGCCCGCCCGATCGACACGCCCGAGCAGCTCGAACAATGGCTGCTCGATCAGAGCGATCTGGCCGCCTGCCTGGCCGAGGAATCCAGCAAGCGATACGTCGCCATGACCTGCCACACCGACGACGCCCAGGCGGAGGCGGCTTATCTGCACTTCGTCGAGCGGATCAACCCGCAGTGCAAACCACGATGGCACAAGTTGCGGGTACGCTACGTGAACTCGCCCGCCCGCGACCAGCTCCCCCACGCTCGCTATCAGGTTCTCGACCGCAGCACCGTCTGCGCGGTCGAAATCTTCCGCGAGGAGAATGTCCCACTACAAACCGATGACGAGAAACTCGGGCAGCAGTACCAGAAGCTGTGCGGGGCGATGACCGTCGAGTACGACGGCCGCGAGCAGACCATGCAACAGATGGGCCGCTACCTGGAGGAGCCCAATCGCCAAGTGCGACAGGAGGCATGGGAACTCGTCGCTCGCCGGCGGCTTCAGGACGCGGAGGCCTGCGACACGATCTTCGACAAGATGGTGAAGCTGCGCGGCCGGATCGCCGCCCAGGCGGGCTTCGAGAGCTTTCGCGATTATCAGTTCCGGGCCTACGAGCGATTCGACTATGGCCCAGCGGAATGCCTTCGGTTCCACGACGCCATCGCCGCGACGGCGGTACCCGCCAAGAGGCTCATTCAGGAACACCGCCGCGAGACGCTGGGCGTGGCCCCGCTTCGCCCCTGGGATCTTGCGGTGGACCCGCTGAACCGCCCGCCGCTCAAGCCTTTCTCGAAGGCGGCGGAACTCTGCGAGAAATGCTCGGCCATTTTCCACCGGCTCGACCCGGTGCTCGGCGGGCAGTTCGACGCCATGGTCGAGGCCGGTTGGCTCGATCTCGACAGCCGTAAGGGCAAAGCCCCCGGCGGCTACCAGGCGACCTTCGAGGAGACTCGCCGCCCGTTCATCTTCATGAATGCCGTCGGCCTGCACACCGACGTGCAAACCCTCATCCACGAAGCCGGGCACGCATTCCACGCGGTCGCCTGCCGCGACGAACCTCTCATCGCCTACCGCCACTGCGGCATGGAGATGGCCGAGGTCGCCTCCATGGGCATGGAAATGATCGCCCAGGACTGCCTCGACCTGTTCTACCAGGGTGAAGATCTCGCCAGGGCCCGACGCGAGCACCTCGAAAGCGTCATCGGCATCTTCCCGTGGATCGCCGTCATCGACGCCTTCCAGCACTGGATCTACACCCACCCGAGCCACACGCGCCAGCAGCGCACCGCCCAATGGCTCGAACTACTGGGACGATTTGGCGGGATCGAGGACTGGAGCGGATATGAAGAG
The DNA here is from genome assembly GCA_012729395.1 of Phycisphaerae bacterium. Taxonomy (GTDB): domain Bacteria; phylum Planctomycetota; class Phycisphaerae; order UBA1845; family PWPN01; genus JAAYDF01. The sequence continues at coordinate 716 of JAAYDF010000267.1, read as the reverse complement.
CCACGGGCCGCCCTGTGGCACAGGCAACTGCACCTCTTCGAGGTACCCTTCTACTACATCGAGTACGGCATCGCCCAGGTCGGGGCCCTGCAGCTCTGGCTGAACGCCCGACACGACCCAGCCGAGGCCCTACGCAAATACCGAGCAGCTTTGGCCCTGGGCGGAAGCCGGCCCCTGCCCGAGCTCTGGGCCGCCGCCGGCCTGAACTTCGATTTCAGCGAGCAAACGCTTCGGCCGCTCATCGAGGCGGTCATGGCCCAACTGCCCTGACCCGCAAACGCCCCCCCCTGCGTTCGTCCGAGGAGCCGCGGCGTTGATCCCGGCGATTCCAAAGCGAGCCGGCAACTTAGTCGCGGCGTTTTCCAGGCAGACCACGGATCGCGCAGCTCCCCAAGCGAGCCGCCGGGTTTATCCCGGCGCTCTTCGCTCCGCGAGACACGTCCGCAACCCGCGTCCATCCCTCGACAAGCACATCACCCCGAATCACCTTCCCGAGCGGTTACGCGAACTGAGGATTCCACAACTCCCCGCATCAGGCGGGGATAAACCCCGCCGCTCGCCTCACCCTCCCGAGCGGTCACGCGAACCGCGGATTCCACGACTCCCCAAGCGAGCCGCCGGGTTTATCCCGGCGCTCTTCGCTCCGCGAGACACGTCCGCAACCCGCGTCCATTCCTCGACAAGCATATAAACCACAACCCTCTTCCCGAGCGGTC
>JAAYDF010000266.1 GCA_012729395.1 Phycisphaerae bacterium | reverse complement strand
GGACGGGCCCCGGGCGAACCTGTCGGCGGCCGCGCGGGAATACCTGGCCTCGCTGGGTCTGGGCGACCCGGACGCGGATCGGGACGTGGCGTCGCTGATCTGGCTGCACGCGCTGGCAATCGGCTACAGCCCCGCCTACATCGAGGAGAACGCCGATGGCATCCGCCGCGACTGGCCGCGTATTCCGCTGCCCGCTGACGCCGAAGCGTTGCGTGCGTCGGTTGCGCTGGGCCGACGCCTGGCCGACCTGCTGGACTGCGAGCGACCGGTTGCGGGCGTGACGGCGGGTGGCATCGGGGCGCTGTTCCAGACCATCGGCGTGATCACGGGCGTGGGCGGGCCTCTGGATGCCGATGCGGGCGACCTGGCCGTCACCGCCGGCTGGGGCCACGAGGGCTCCGGCGGGGCAACCATGCCCGGGCGCGGCAAAGTCGTCACGCGCAAGTACAGCCAGGCCGAGAGCGACGCCATCGCATCTGCCACCGACGCCCACGGCCTGACGGCCCGGCAGATGACTGACCTGCTCGGGCCCGACACGCGGGACGTCTACCTCAGCGACCGGGCCTACTGGAAGAACGTGCCCGCCAACACCTGGGACTACTTCATCGGCGGCTACCAGGTCATCAAGAAATGGCTCAGCTACCGCGAGCAGCCGATCCTCGGCCGGCCTCTGCGGATTGACGAAGCCCGCCACGCCACCGACACGGCTCGCCGCATCGCGGCAATCCTGCTGATGCAGCCGGCGCTGGATGAGAACTACCGCGCAGCGAAGGGATCAGCGGTGTGATTGCGGAATGAAGCAACCGAGGCGGCACCATTGGGTTCCCAGGTTTTACTTGAGGGGATTTGCCATACCTGAAACCGCCGAAAGCAAAGCCCCGAAGGCCTGGGTTCTCCATCGGGAGCATGGAGATGAAAAGCAGGTCGGCACTCACAATATGGCGGTTCAGCGAGACCTTTATACGCTGTTCTCACAGGATGGAGCCCCTGATTACAGAATCGAGCAGGAGTTCAGCCGACTTGAAGGAGTGGTTTCCGATCTGCGCTTCTGGCCGGACCTCTGCGATGATTTCATAGACTTCGGCAGCCTGTCGATTCGGAAGCTTCTCTCCCTGTTCCTGGCGACTTTGTTCCTTCGCAATCCAGCACGCAAAGGCAGCATGATTGAGTTTCGGCAGGAACTCTTGGAGTTGCTCGACCAAGCACCCAGGGACCGACATGGAATTCCTGCAGTGGAATCTATCGTTCTTGGCGACCGCGAAGTGCCTTTCGACAAGGATGGCTGGAGGGCGATGAAGGCCCTGTCGGAAGATGAACTTCACCAGCAGTTCATACACTCGATCCGCCCACAGGTAGGAGCCCTTGCTCAAGGCTTGATGAAGAAGCGATGGTCGATGCTGTTTGTCGATGAGCCACTCTTTGTCACATCGACCGATCCCGTTTTTGTCATCGATCCCGACTTGCAACCATCCCAATTGCTCGGCAAAGGCGCGAAGGTCATCTGCCCAATCAGCTCCAGACGAATGCTTTGCCTCGATGATCTCGACGAGCCCGGTGACCAGTACTACCCTCTCGACGATACGAAGGCCGTCGGCCTCTATACGTATTTCACGTGGGTGAATACCACGGGATTCATGATTTCTCCGCGACCTATGCCGATCGTTCTTCAGGAAATGCTGGAATTCATGGACGATGAGAAGTGCCGGTATGAGCAGGATAACCCGGGGAATGAGGAGGCGGAGTATCCCAGCAGTCGAGGCAACGGACACTTTGGCATACGCCTCAAGTGCTCGGCCACGGCCTACGGGAAGAGCCACGTCACCAGCGGACCGCTGGTGCTGCCGGCCCAAGAGAAGCAGAAGATTGGGCGCAATGCGTCATGTCCTTGCGGAAGCGGCGAGAAGTACAAGAGATGTTGTGGTCGGTGAGGCTGGGAGAGGCACTTGGCCAAGCAGAAGAAACCAACCTGGTCGCAGATCAAGGCGAAGCTGAAGCATTGGGACAGGGCTCAGCTTACGGGGCTGATCCAGGACCTTTTCGGGCATTCGCCGGACAACCGCGACTTTCTGGCCGCACGGCTGCTGCGGGATTCCATTGGCGAAGACGTCCTCGTGCCGTATCTGAAGCGTATCGAAACGGCGTTCTACGACAAGCGCGGCTGGCCTGCGAAACGCCTGGATATGAAGGATGCCCGGTCGGCCATCCGTGAGTATCAGCGGGCGACATCCGACCCGGCCGGGACGCTGGAACTGATGCTCGTTCACGTGGAGACCGGCACGCAGTTCACTCGCGAGTTTGG
>JAAYDF010000265.1 GCA_012729395.1 Phycisphaerae bacterium | reverse complement strand
TGTTCACCTACGACTACATGAGCAGGCGGGTGCAGAAACGCGTCTTTGCCTGGAACGCGACGCTCAACGGCGGGGCCGGCGACTGGGAAGCCAACCCGGAGGTCTACCAGCGCTTCGTCTACGACCAATGGAACGTCGTCCTGGTCCTCGACGGCCCGAACCGCACCATCACGCACAAATACACCTGGGGGTTAGATTTGTCGGGGCTGGCGGGCCAAGGAGCCGCGGGCTTCAGCCCGCGCGGTCCCTCGGACGGTGCGACCGCCGGCATCCACGGTGCCGGCGGAATTGGCGGCCTCCTCGCCGTCGAAGCCCCCCAGGCCGTAGGCGACCCCTTGCGTCACTGGTACTTCTACGACGGCAACGGCAACGTCGGCCAACTCCTCGCCTACGACGCCACCGGCCCGACGGTTAACGCCGCCCCTGCCGCGCATTACGAGTACGACCCCTACGGCCAACTCATCCAGACCGCCGGCACTTACGCAGATGCCAACCCCTTCCGCTTCTCCACCAAGTGGTTCGACACCACCACCGGCCTCGGCTACTGGGGATACCGCTACTTCTCGCCGCGGCTCGGGCGATGGATCAGTAGGGATCCGATTGGGGAGAGAGGTGGGGCCAACCTGTATGTGTATGTGCAGAACAGCCCGGCTACTGGTCGCGATCCAACTGGTTTATTGGGATTTGATACCATACTTAATTTGTTGCTCGAGCTCCTCTTTGGAGACAGCAGTGTTGCCCAGCCTACTGAAACTCATTATCACGTAAACTGCCCCGCCGGATGTGCGGAAGTTCTGCGGCAAGTTGTCGAGGTAAAGGTCGGGTGGGATTACTATATATCAATAAATCTGGGTATTATCCTGGGCAGCCAATCGGCTGCAGGCACGCACATCTATCAATGGGACAAGATTTTCATATACACCTGCTGTGGCTCCGGTCCTGACGGCACTTGGTTCATTGGGCAAAATCCCCAGACGGTGTACGGTCCGTGGAACATTACACTACTTCCGCAAGTGAACGGCAGGTACGAGGTGCGAAGTATGACCATTTCGAATACCGTGAACTACGAATGTATTAAGCCCTGCTGCGGGCTTGATCCTGACGACGCCAGGCCTACGGACTGACGCGAGCATCCCAATGGCAATCCGACTAAGCTTTAGGTACAACGCCTTACCGCTGTTGACATTATGGTTCCTTTGGAGCGTCTTCTTGGGAGGCGAGGCTGGTTCGTGGCCTCAACTGGTGCAAGTACTCTGTGGAAGTCACGATACATGGATCGTCAATACGCCGCGAGGGGCTGGCGTGCCTCATCCTGCGCAGTTTGGCCTACCACCCTGGAAAGCGCTAGGAGTATCAGTGTGCTTTGTAAGCTTACTTCTTGTAGCCCGCGGTATAATAGATGTCAACACTCATGAGGTTATTTTAGATGTGTGCGGCCTGACACTGGGTACATGCACTGGCTTTGTGCTGTCATATCGCGAGATGGGCGTTAGCATAAGCAACGAGGCAGTGGGATGGTTGGCACTATCTCTCTTATGGGTAATACTGGTGCGTTATGGATCATCTGTTGCGGCAAGGCGACTCTTTGTCAGGTGCCGAAAATGTCGAGACAAGACTACCGGGCGTCGAAACGGGGGGGACGCAGCTCGTTTTTGACGCACCACAACGGCCTACTACTACGACGGCGGAACGGCGACGCGGCTAGTTGTCCCAGCAAGGGGCAGTCGTTGATTGATGGCGACACGGGAAGGCAGGATAATACAGAAGGGTCTGCAGAATGCGGAATCTGCGATATCATGATTCGAAGCAGAGACTCATCGGCAGGGATCGACGGCGAGGAACGGCATTCATGAACTGTGCATTCGCGTCTGTACTTGGTGGTGGGATTGCGGCTACAACAATGGCTGTCCTGACGCCATCGGCTGAAACGAAGCCTGCGGGGCCGGGTGCAGCAATGAGTTCCCATTATGCGCTGCTGGCGATGAGCCGTGAGGACCTCTCTACCGTTGACGTGGCGATGATGAACCTGTTGTGTGCCCGGGCATTGCCGGGTGCCGAGCGCCTCGATCAATGCGGCGTGCTCAGGAAACTTGATAAATGGGCGGGGCAGGTTCGATCGGAAACCGAACGACACCTCTATCGGATTTCGGACCCCCGCTATGCGGAGCACTACGGCCATTCGGAAGCGAGATTGCGGGCCGAGTTCCTGGTACAGGTGCTGCGCGGAAAAGGGGACGCAGCCAATCCTGTTCGGCCTGTCAGTTGCCAGCGGGGTTACCGGGGCGGGGGTGACCACGAATTGGGACGATCCTTTGCAGGGCGAAGTTGACTTGTGGTGTTGGCGGCTGATTCGTGCGCAGCATCAGTGTCCACGAACTCGGGGACGCCGCATGCCCCGGCGTGTCAGTCTTTCGAGAGCTGGAGCTTGTCAATGTGGGCCATCAACTCCTCTTCGCTGGCCCACCCCGTGAAGTAGAAGCGGATCATTTCTATTGAATGGAAAAGGGGACGCAGCTCTTTTTCTTGACTCTTGCCTCTGCGTTCCTCGGCGACCTCGGCGGTAGCTCGAGAAGGGGTGAACCGCAGCGGGCTCGGAGTGAAGATCCTCAGATTTCGCAGATGACGCAGATTGGAGGCGGTGTGATCATGACGATCCCGGCCCATCTGCGAAATCGGCGTCATCTGCGGACCAATCCGTTTTTACGATTCGCTGGACGGGAAGACGGGACAGGTTCGTATGTTTGGGCTGAAGCATACGCCGGTCGCCACGGGGGGCGACCGCTACGGGCGGCTGGGTCGGCTGGAGCGGGCGGATAAAAGGGAACAGAAGAAGGTTCAGACGCCAATTGACGGTAGACCCGGGCGAGGGCAAGGGCGAAGGACGGGATGAGTCCAATGATTGACGTATGGCGGCGTCTCTGACAGCCTGCAGCCGTGCTTCGAGCGGATCGAATCGTACGGGGCGGCGCTTGGACGCTCGAAGCATTTGTGGCGATCGGATAAATCCAGACATCGAGAACCTCGCCAAGGCGAGCTGGACGATAGGGGCAGGCGATCCCGACCCACCCGGCATGAATGCCGGGCCTAGC
>JAAYDF010000264.1 GCA_012729395.1 Phycisphaerae bacterium | reverse complement strand
TGTTCACCTACGACTACATGAGCAGGCGGGTGCAGAAACGCGTCTTTGCCTGGAACGCGACGCTCAACGGCGGGGCCGGCGACTGGGAAGCCAACCCGGAGGTCTACCAGCGCTTCGTCTACGACCAGTGGAACGTCGTCCTGGTCCTCGACGGCCCGAACCGCACCATCACGCACAAATACACCTGGGGCCTGGACCTCTCCGGCTTAGCGGGCCAAGGAGCCGCGACCGCCGGCGAGCAGAGCCGCGACCGTGAGGGAGCGGTTCCGGGCATCCACGGTGCCGGCGGCATCGGCGGCATCGGCGGCCTACTCGCCGTCGAAGCCCCGCAGGCCGAAGGCGACCCGCTGCGCCACTGGTACTTCTACGACGGCAACGGCAACGTGGGCCAGCTCCTCGCCTACGACGCCACCGGCCCCACCGTCAGCACGAGCCCCGCCGCCAAGTACGAGTACGACCCCTATGGCCAGTTCATCACCCACACGGACACCATCGCCAACCCCTTCCGCTTCAGCACGAAATGGCACGATGCGGAGGTGTCCCTGGTCTACTACGGCCGCCGCTTCTACCGCCCCGACCTCGGCCGCTGGCTCAACCGCGATCCAATCGAGGAACAGGGAGGTTTACATCTCTACGTTTTTGTCAAGAATGCTTCGCCCTATCAGGTTGATCCCAGGGGTTTGGATTTGCTGGACTTCGTCAAGGAGCTATTCGGTTGCGCTTACCTTAACCTCAAATGCAGAATGACTACCTCAAACACGACCGAATGCGAGGAGAGACTTAAGCAGTGCAGAAGGTATCAGGGGCGCCACCGTCACCATCACTGTTTTGACGGAGTAACTGGGCGGCGGAGGATCCTACTGTGGTGGAGAGAAGAAAGATTCTGCCTCTGCAACCAAAAGCTTGATCCGATCATTTCGAAGCTGGCGAAAGGTTGCGGCACCAATCATTGCGACCCACCTGTGTTCTGTACACAATAAAGTGTTATAGGTCTATCGGGTGCATTACCCTAAGTACGCAGCCGGGTAGGCGCCGCCTACAAAATGCGAGGTGAAATGCTATGAGATGTGCAACGGCAATCGCAGTAACAGCATGGACCATGCCCATACTTCTGTGTTCTGGTTGCCCAGATTGGGCAAGTGATGCGAATCGACCGGTGATAAGTCTCGAAGACGTCACCGATGATTCCGTGTTCTACGTGTATGCCGACGCACCCTATGCGGAAGGCGAGTTACGCAGACTCGATCTCGCGACGGGAGAGAAGACACGGCTCGTTCTCCCCCCCGGCGCCAGTACGAGCTACCTCACGGTGCAAGGTGATTGGTACGTCGCACATCTCATAGGACGGAAGGGCAAACCGGTGAGTATGGAAGCCGTGCACATCCCCACCGGACAACGAGTTGTGATATACGAGTCACAATCGGGCGTGTGGTGGCCTGATTCGTATAGGCTCCGCAACGGTAAAGTGGCGCTGCTGGCTGGTGCTTCGCTCGACGTGTTCGACCTCGCCACCGAGGAGGTCGTGCATCAGATCCTTCTTCCGGAGCCAGCGTCTTCCATCGACGCCTGGAGTGAGGATCTCATGCTCATGGTCATCGCTTATGGCGATGCCTCAAGGAATGACTTCGCCTTCATCGATCTGGCCACTGAGGAAGTCACGCCTATACCGAAGCCAGGAGGAAACTGGGAATACTCCCCGGACGAGAGTATCCACCGAGACTCACTTGTACGGTCGGGCACGGAGCGGCTTTCGGCAACACGGCGACGACTGGCAGTCTTGTATCTGGATGCAGAGACGGAAACTTGGAGAGAGGTCGTGGATTACGGCCAGTATGAGGAGCGATTGTCAGGATCCTCGTATAGTCTAATTGGTCTTAGCGGCCAGGACGGGACCCGGGTGGCCGTCGAGTACCAGAGAGTGGAAGGCTTCCGGACAGTCGAACACAGGGTCGAGCTTCTCGATCTCGCGAGCGGTACCCGTCGTATCCTTGCTGCGTCCACACCTGGCCCATTCGCGCTGCACAACATGACCGGCGTTATAATGAGGAACGGCCGGGTGTATTGGATCGACCCTGCAAGGAGCGCGCTCTTCATTCACAATCTGGAGGGTGGAAGCGAGGAGTACGTGGACTTCGACTGAGACCGGCGACCGTACAAGGGGCCAGGCATGAACGGGGACGTAGTTCGTTTCTAACCTGCTAGGATTAGAAGGGAGGGGGCGCAGTTCTTTTCGCAACTTACCTCCGTCGAAATGAGTTAACCGCTTGAACCAGGAAGGCTTAAGGGCTGTTTCGGCTTTCAAATGTAGCCACGTACATTTCTGAAATAGTCCTTGACAAGATTCGTTATATGTGGTA
>JAAYDF010000263.1 GCA_012729395.1 Phycisphaerae bacterium | reverse complement strand
TCGGCACACCTGTGCCCGACGGTGCCGCTACCCTCTTCATCCTCAAAGAAGAAATCGAAAGTGGCGTAACGAATTGGACCGGCAGGATGCCCCGAGGCAATTTACACAGGACTTGACACTACCTCGCAGCGGGGTCGGCCGAGGTGTAGTCGGCTAGCAGCGCCCAGTCGAAGATGGAGTGGTCCGCCCGATAGAACCCGTGGCCGCTGGGAGAGCCATGTGAGCGGATCAGATCCAAATGGTAGTCTGCGGTGAGCCGGTTGGCGATGTAGTCCGCTGCCGTCGTCGCCTCAGGATTGCTGATCGTCACGACGCTGCCGGCGCCGAAGACCGATTCCAGACAGCTCGTGTCTGAGATGGCCCATCCCTCCCAGTCGTCATCGTCGTACACCAGACCCCCGAGGAAGCTGTTGAGCAGGTTTCTGCGGAGGACGTGGTTGCGGGCGAAGTAGCTGCTGAGCAGGCCGGTCTCAGAACCTATCGCCCCGAGGTTGGCCGTCCTCATACGTGAGACCCAGATTTCGATGGCAGTGTCGCCGGACCAGGTGTCGAGCTTGCCGTTGCCGGGCTCAACCGGGGGTTCATCGAGCTGGTCCTCCCATTGGCCGTTCATGTCCATGAAGTACATATCGCAGGGGAAATCCTCGTATTCCGGGCCCTCGCCCCCGCCCCAGTCCTGGATCATCTCATAGATGACGTACGGAAGCTCACCGATGAGGACGGCTCCGACGAGGGACTCGGGCTCCCCATAAAGCGCGATGAGGGTATTGCGGAGGTACTCGGCGTTGCCGGAAAGGGCGATGGCCGTGGTGGAGAACCCCACGTTCGCCAGATCGCCCAGGTAGGTGGTCACCGAGGCAGAGATGGAATCGTAGATACTGCTCTCGATGATGACGGCAACGCGGCCCTGCTGCTGGCCGAGCGCCGGGCCGCCGCCCGCCGGCGTCCGGATCCGCTTGACCTCGGCCGCCCCGACGGCCGGGCCCGGTGGCACCGCCGTGTGCGGCTGCCAGACGTTGACCGGGTCCATCCAGCGCGAGGGGAGTGGGATTTCGGCCGGTGCGTCGGTCACCGTCGGGCTGGATGAGGAGTTCCGCATGCCCCCGCCGATGGTCGTATCACTCCCCACGGTTCCTGCCCAGCCGGTGACGGTGAATCCTTCAAGAACGGTGGCCGGGCCCTGTCCTTTGATCCATTCGACCATGCTGGCGCCCAGTCCTGGCGCGTCGATCGTGGTGGCCTCGGGCCCGCCGCTGCTCCGCACCGTGATCGCCTTGCCGAGAAAGTCGATCGCCTCATTGTACGTTCCAGGCAAAACCTCGATGGTGTCGCCCCCGCAAGCTTCGTCGATCCCACGCTGAATGCTGCAGAACGGGTCTGCCTCCGTTCCCGAACCTGGGCCCGGACAGTTGTCGTCGTCCACGTACCAGGTGGTCTGAGCCGGGGCGGTGCTGATTGCTGTAAACGAGCAGGCGAGCCAAGCGATAATGATGTGAATGGTTTTTGAGCCGGACATGAGTTGTTCCTCCATCCTGCGCTGGCTGAGGCAGGACTGCCGGGCGCTGCGTGTGCAGAAATGCGAAAGGCGGTTCTGCTGAGGTGCTGTGGTCGCTGGGCCGATCGGTCACTCGGAAACAGAAATGAGCGGCCAATCCCCTTAGTATTTGGCCGTCGCCCCTCCCGGAGCCGTCGGATCGTTCACTACCGGCACTGTACCACCACGATCCTTGAATCACAAGACGGTCGTCTGATTCATGTTCCGGGAACGTCGCCGGCCCCACCAGACTGCGATACGCCCGTGGACGGCTGCCGAGTGCCCGGTGGGGGGGCTGGCGAACGCAACGTATTGCCCCCGTACCGGACGCTCGCGGAGAAAGCAACCCACGTACTGACAATGTGTTGCAGACCAAGCCACGCGCTCGTCTCCGCCCTTGCACGGTCTGTCCTCAGGTCTGGAAAGTGACATGGCGCGGCCCGGGACGTCGCAGGGTTGAAGCGGCACAATTGCCCCCCGTTCCCCCAGAGTAGCAGACCCGGCGAACGAACCAAGTTCTTCTGTCACGGTCACCCCCGCCTCATCGCGATGCCGGCGGGCGTGGCCTTTGTTTCATGCGCATCGCAGAACAGGAGTGCACCATGCGTGCAAACCCGTTTGAAGGCCAGCTTGAGCGGCTGGCCAGGACACTGGCCGAGCAGTTCGGCGTGCAGGTCGTCTGTCAGGGCGACAGCGCCTGGACCGACGGGCGGCGGATTGTGCTGCCGTCGCTGCCTGAACCCTTGACACGCCGGGCGGGCGATGGAGCGCTGGCCCTTGACACGGCGGGGCACGCGATGCGTGCGTTCGCACCCGGCCCTCGGCCGGCCGGCGTGTCAAGGATCAAGGGCGCCGGCGACCTGCGCAAGGCCCACGCCGAGGAGCAGTTGGCCACCGTCCTCACCACCCGCCGGCTGCTCACCCTGTGCGCCCGCCTGCAACGTGGCAACGCGTTCCCCCGGGCCCTGGAGGTCTGCGTGCTCAGCAAGGCGCCGGCCGAAGACCGCAAGGACATCGCCGAGACCTTCGAGCATCACGTAGGACCGTTGGGTTGATGCGGAGCGATAGAGGCGGCGGAAGGTATGCAGACACATCCGCCCGCCTCGCATCTCTCTACTGATCACCTGCTCACCTGTTCAACTGCTCTCGCCCGAAGGGCGCGGGGCCGCTGGGCAGGTGAGCATGATGCCTTGATGCGGTGCCGCCTGACGATCGGTAGACCTGGCGTTTGCCGGTTGGAAAGGCGGCCCGCGTCAGGGTAGAATAGCCAGAGGGCACAGGAGACCCTCGCTATGGCCGACTTCGATCGTATCACCATCGATCCCGCCCAGATGGGTGGCACGCCCTGCATCCGCGGGTTGCGCATCCCGGTGGCCACCGTCGTGGGCCTCGTGGCTGAAGGCCGAAGCCATACCCAGATCCTCAGCGACTACCCCGACCTGGAGCCGGATGACATCCAGCAAGCCCTGTCCTATGCCGCTGAAGCGGTTCGTGAGCGGCAGATACCCGTTCGGGTCGCCTGATGCGCTTCCTTGTCGACAACAGCCTGTCACCCCGCCTGGCCGAGGCCCTGCGTCAACTCGGCCACGAGGGCATCCACGTGGGCGCCATCGGGCTTGCCCAGGCGACCGATGAGATCATCTTCGAAGCGGCGGCTAAGGCACGTTGCATCATCATCGCTCAGGATACGGACTTCGGCACGCTGCTGGCGAAAAGACGCGAACGGTACCCATCGGCCATGCTGTTCCGCTGCCGAGTGAAATCCACTGAGGCTATTCTGAAACTGCTGACAGCCAACCTGTAGGCCGTCACGACCGATCTCGATGCCGGTGCGGTGGTCGTGTTCGAGGACACACGCATCCGCCTGCGTCGTCTGCCGATCGGCGGTCCCTGACTCCACCCGCCGGCTCCTGGCCCTCTGCGCCCGCCTGGAACGTGGCAACGCGTTCGCCCGGGCCCTGGAGGTCTGCGTGCTCAACAAGGCGCCCGCCGAAGACCGCAAGGACATCGCCGAGACCTTCGAGCATCACGTAGGACCGTTGGGTTGATGCGGAGCCTTGCAGCACTACCCGAAATGTTTCAAGAGCTGAGTGACCACAAAACGGGCAGGGTGTGCATCCACCGAACCGTGGCGCCTGGCGGGGATGACACGCGCCGTCGTGTGCCACTGCTGTGTTAACAGCGTCCTTCCCCCGATGAACACGCTCACAGAGCAGTGCCACACGGATGAGGCCTGCCCGTGAACAGAAGATGCACCTACGGACAGCAGGCCAGCGACGTTCATTGCTTTCGCAGGAAGCCCACCGTGGACTCGAAGATTCGCTCGCGGAGTTTGTGCCGGGTATCGTCGGCGGTCTGGGCCTGGAGGTCGTCGAGGTTGGCGCGGCAGAATCGGCAGCCCAGGCGTTCCAGGTGAAAGGCCACATACTCCTGCCACGGTGACTCCAGGGTGCCCAGCATATAGGCCCCGATCGTCGAGCGCTTGAGGCAGCTCAGTCGCTCGCCCTGCCAGATTTCACTGAGTAAAGCGTCCGGCGGGTCGGCGTCGGCGAGGCCGGGGCTGGGCTCGAGTAACTCCCGGATCCGGCGCAGGCAGCGATGCTTGATGACCGCGACGGCCTTCTCGTTCACGCCGACCGCCTCAGCCACGTCGCGATTGCGGCCCTGGGCGTAGAAGATCATCTCCACGATTTGCAGGTCGCGGAAATTGAGGGCTGCCTTGTAGCCGTCGATGATCGTCCGCATGACCCGGGTGAGGGCGTCGCGTTGCAGATGGTGCTGTTCGTCCCGGCGGGCATACCAACTGGCGGTGGGATCGAGTGAAGCGATCGCCTGGGCGGCATCACCGGCGTCTTCGTCCCCGGCCACCAGCACATCCTGCAGAAGGCAGATGCTCGCGTGCCGACCACGGGCCAGATCGATCATCTTCCGGCGCAGGATGGTGAACAGGTAAGTCTCGATGCTGGCTTCCTCGCGAAAACCAGCCACCGCCTTGAGGAAGCTGATGAACGTCTCCTGCACCAGGTCTTCAGCGTCGCTGTGGGCGTGCAGCTTCCCCCGGGCGAAGGCCAGCAGCCGACCTTCATATCGGCCCACAAGCTGCGACCATCCCTCGCCGTCGCCCTGCCGGATCCGCTCCAGCAGATAACGATCCGCTTCGCTCAGTTCGCTCATCGCCGGCTGTCCGCGTCTCCACCACGCCACAAACCTGCCGATCGGAAACAATCGGCGGCCTCGCAACACCCACTTGTACACTTATCCCACCCGGACGCAAGCCGGACGGGCACCGAGGATGGCCAGAGCGTGCATCCACCGAACCGTGCCGGCTGGCGGGGCTGGCATGCGCCGTCGCGTGCCACCGCTCAGTGAGCAGTGCACGAGTGAGGCCTGCCCCTGGACAAGAGACGCATCCATGGCCAGAGCCGTGGCGTTTTCGGACTCGAAAAATAACCCCGTGCCTCCCTACCCGGGAGACACGGGGCCGTTGAAAGGGGACACGACAGCTTACAAGCTATTTGTAGAATTCAAACGCGGCGAAATCAAACCGGGCTCGGGGATTCCATGGAAAAAAGCCGTCGACTCGAATCCGCGGTGTCATCACCGCCCAACGGCAGTCGGGACACCGGCGGCTACTCCGATATAACCGAGGTCAATCGTCCGGCGCCGGCTCGATCGAGGCCCTCATGGAACCCTTCGATCGCTCGAGGCGCCAGTCGGCACCATAAGCGTGAATCTGGTCTCGCTTGAGCTCGGCCCGTTCGAGAGTGGTCGTCTCGACAATAACCCGGCCGGTGCTGTCGACTTCGTGAGCCATGAGAAACGCCTTGCCCCACCCATGGCCGAAGAGTTTGCCCAGCATCTCGATGACGTACTCGTAGGTATGGTCGTCATCGTCTAAGAGCACCACATAGTACGGTGGCTGTCTGCGGGGCCTGGGCTTGGCGGCGACGGGCTCCTGCGCGGCCGCGGGGTCCAGGGTCGCGGTAGCTCCTGATTTCTCGTGGGTCATGACTTGACCTCCCATCACGAAGAGCTGGAAGGGCCGTTCCACAGCGTCACAGCATCTCATTTTACGCTCTCATGTTGCGATGTGCCATGTTAAGGTTATGATCCGGCGAGTGATGAAGGAATATGGTTGACGGGCGGAAGGAGGCATACGAAATATGCAGGCTAGACTGAAGTTTCACGGCGCAGCTCGTGAGGTGACCGGCTCGATGCACCTGATCGAGGCGAACGGCTACAAGCTGGCCCTCGACTGCGGGCTCAATCAAGGGCGTCGAGCGGAGGCCAACGAGAAAAACCGGACGTTCCCCTGTCGGCCGCAAGAGCTCAACGCCGTGATTCTGTCGCACGCACACATCGACCACTGCGGGAAGTTGCCCCGACTGGTCCGTGAAGGCTTCCAAGGGCAAGTCTACGTGACATCGCCGACGCGCGACCTCGTGAAAATCCTGCTGGCCGACTCAGCCCACATCCAACAGGAAGACGCGAACTACTGGAACAAGAAGCGCGTCAAGAAGGGCGACGCCCCCATCGAGCCGCTCTACACACAGGAGGACGTGGACGCGACGGCTCGGCTATTGCAGGCTCGGCCACTGCACGAGCCATTCAACATCGCACCGGGTATCCGGGTGACGTTTCACGAGGCGGGGCATCTGCTCGGGTCGGCGAGCGTGAACGTGGAGATCGACGAGGTCAACGGCGGACCGGTGGCGATCACCTACTCCGGCGATCTGGGCCGGCCGGGCATGGCCATTCTGCGAGATCCCTCGCCCCTGCCGCCCTGCGACTACCTGCTCTGCGAGAGCACCTACGGCGGGCGCGAGACGGAAAGCCCTCAGGGGATCAGCGACAAGCTTGTCCAGATCGTCAACAGCACGGTGGAACGCGGCGGCAAGATGATTATCCCCGCGTTTGCCGTGGGTCGGACGCAGGTCATGGTCTACCATTTTCACCGGCTCATGCGTCAGGGACGCATCCGCGAGGATCTGCCCATCTTCGTGGACAGCCCGTTGGCGGTGCGGGCCACCGACATCTTTAGGAAGCATCCCGAAGTTTTCGACCGTGAAGCGACGGACCTCAATAACGCCACCGCGGCTACAGGCGGCATGTTGGCGTGCAACGGGTGCACCTACGTTCAAAGTGTGGAAGAAAGCAAAGCTCTACACCACCGCAAGGAGCCGATGATCATCATCTCGGCCAGCGGAATGTGCGAGACGGGCCGGATTCTGCACCACCTCAAGAACAACATCGGCGATCCGAACAACACAATCCTCATCGTGGGCTACCAGGCAAGCCATACCCTCGGGCGCCGGCTGGTCGAACACCAGAAGCGAGTGCGCATCTTCGGCGAGATGTACGAGGTGAAGGCCCGGGTCAAGGTGTTCAACGGCTTCAGTGCCCACGCGAACGCTGAGCAACTCGCGGACATGACCGCGCCATTGGCCGACCGGGTGCGCCAGGCGTTTCTCGTGCACGGCGAGCCGGACCAGTCCGAGGAATTGGCCGCCACGATGCGAGGCCGCGGATTCCGCGAAGTCCTGGTGCCCGAGCCGGGGCAGACTTTCGAGCTGCACTGACAACCAGCAATGGCGAAACCGAACGGGATGACGAGATTGTGCGTTAGAAGTGAAAAGCGTGACAAGAGAAATGGGAAGTGAGAGAAGACAGGGTCGTGGCGGCCGGGATGTGCAAACGGAACCAGCATCGGCCAAGGTTCGTCACTCTGTGAGCAATGCGGAACCAGTGCGATCATCCGTGTGGCACTGCCCTGTGAGCAGTGCGGGCCCGCGAGCACTGTCGGTTCATCCTGTCGACCGTCACGACAGGCGAGCCCGACAACCCGGCCGTTTAGGTTTGAAGCGTCGGCTGTGGACGGTTTGTGGAATGATGGTCGTCGCCGGCCTGCTGTGGGGGGAGAAGCCAGCCATTGCTCAGCCGGCCACGCAATCCGCCGAGAATCCCTACCGTACCTTCGAGCTGAGCAGTGAGGGGGACGTGCTCATCGTACCCAGCACTTGGAAAGCCGGCGAGGAGCCGCCGGACGTGCTGGTGCACTTTCACGGTCATCCCGCCACGGTCGCGCGTGAGTACTTGGCCTCGGGGCTCGAAGGGGTGCTGATCGTGGTCAGCCGCGACGGGCTGTCAGGCGTGTATGCGGGCCCGTTCAAAGATGGCATGCTGCTCGACGAATTGCTGCTCAAGGCCCTCGATCGCCTGCACGCGGAGGGAATGACTCCGCCTGCCGGGCGATGGGGGCGGCTGTCGTTATCGTCTTTCAGTGCCGGGTTCGGCGCCGTGCGGGCTGTCTTGCGGCACCCGCATCTTTTCGACCGTATCGACGCCCTGGTGCTGGCGGACACGCTGTACGCAGGCTATGAGGATTCGCCTGCGGGTCGCGTGGTCAACCCGGCCAACATGGCCGACTTCCGCCGCTTCGCCGAGGAGGCCGCCGCGGGACGCAGAACGCTGATTCTGTCGCACTGCTACCTTGAGCCCGGCAGCTATGCGAGCACCATCGAAACCGCCGACGATCTCATACGTCACGTCGGGGCGGAGCGGAAAACGGTCCGCGATCTCTCGGCCAAGCCCTTCGAGGTCGTCTCGCGTGCAAGCAAAGGCCGCTTCGAGGTGCATGGCTGCGCAGGGACCGACGGCGAAGCCCACATGCAGCACCTGCGGAACCTGCGGCACTGGCTGTTGCGGCTCAAGGCGGCATCCGCAACCACGACGCAAACGACCAACCGGGAGAGCTCACGAGGAACGACCATGCCTGTTGTTGTGACGGAAAGGGCCCGCCGACTGCACGAGAGCTGTCTGGTGTTTGACGGGCACTGCGACCTGCCGTGGAATATCTACAAAGCACTGGAGAAGGGTGCGGCCGACGTGGATCTGTCGAAGCCGGTGCCTGATTTCCAGGCGGACATCCCGCGGATGCGCGCGGGCGGGCTGGGGGCGATTTTCCTGGCGGCGTACGCTCCGCCTTCTACGATGCAAACCGGCGGCGCCGCCCGAATCACGCTCGACCAGATCGACATCATTCATAGGCTCGTCCGCCGATATCCCGAGACCTTCGCTCTGGCCTGCACTGCGGATGAGGTCCTCGCCGCCCGCAAGCAAGGCCGCATCGCCCTGCTCATCGGCGTCGAAGGCGGACACTCGATCGAGAACTCGCTCGGCGTCCTGCGCATGTTCCATGCCCTCGGCGTGCGGTACATGACCTTGACGCACGAGGAGTCCACCGACTGGTGCGACGCGGCCATGGGCGAGCCGCGACACGGTGGGCTGTCACCGTTCGGTGAGCAGGTGGTGGCGGAGATGAACCGGCTGGGCATGATCCCCGATATTTCGCACGTGTCGGCGGAAGCCATGCGGGACGTGCTGCGCGTCAGCAAGGCGCCGGTCATCGCGTCGCATTCCAGTGCTCACGCTATGGCTGCCCACCCGCGCAACCTTCCCGATGACGTGCTGGCGGGCATCAAGGCCGGCGGCGGCGTGGCCATGGCCAACTTCTTCTCCGGGTACATTGAACCGCGGGCTGCGGCCATCACCCTGCAGGCCTCGGCCGTCATGCGCGACCTGAAACGGCGATTTCCCGATGAGGAACAGTTCCGCGAGGTACGTCGTGCCTGGCAGGCCGCCAATCCCCTACCCCGTGGCACCGCGCACACGCTCGTCGATCACCTCGACCACATGGTCCGCGTGGCCGGCGTCGAGCACGTCGGCATCGGCTCGGACTTCGGGGGCGTCAACGTCCTGCCCGAGCAGCTCGACGACATCTCCTGCTATCCGTATATCACGCAGGTCCTCCTCGACCGCGGCCACCGCGAGGCCGACATCCGCGCCATCCTCGGCGGCAACATGCTGCGCGCACTGCGTCAGACCGCCGTCGCCGCACAATAGAAAAATGGTGTCAGGATGAATGGTACTGCCGTGCGGCGAGGGGTCATGACGCGCGGAGTTTAACCGCTCGCGCAGGCCGCACTGCTGGTGTTGAGCCTCGCGTTCGCGTATGATTTCGGCTTAGGC
>JAAYDF010000262.1 GCA_012729395.1 Phycisphaerae bacterium | reverse complement strand
GCCTAAGCCGAAATCATACGCGAACGCGAGGCTCAACACCAGCAGTGCGGCCTGCGCGAGCGGTTAAACTCCGCGCGTCATGACCCCTCGCCGCACGGCAGTACCATTCCATCCTGACACCATTTTTCCGTCAACGCACTGTTGCGGGGCGGGGGGTGGGTGAGTAGACGGTGACTTGGGCCTTGCCGGCACGTTTGGCGGCGTAAAGGGCTTGGTCGGCCATACGCATGAGATCCTCCGCCGAGGCCGGGTGGTGCTCGATACGCGAGGCGACACCGACGCTCATGGTCGGCTTGGGCTTGATGGCCAGCGAGCTGGTACGCTGGGCGAACAACCGTACGGTACGCTCGGCAATCGTGCGGGCATCGGCACAGGAAACGCCCGGCAGAATCAGAGCGAACTCGTCACCGCCGAAGCGTACCGCCAAGTCCCCCTCACGCAAGCACTGGCGGAGCAACTCACCGATGAACTGGAGCAACTCGTCGCCGGCTTGGTGGCCGAGCGTATCGTTGAGCGTCTTGAAATGGTCCACGTCGATCATGGCGACCGCCAAGTCCTGCCCAGCTCCCTGTTGGGCCCGGTAGACGTCGGTGAACTTATCGTCGAGCAGGCGGCGATTCCCGAGGCGGGTGAGGGGGTCGGTCCAGACCTTGCGTTTGGCGGCCTGCAACTCGCGGGCGATCTTGGCGGTCTCCGTGTTGACGCGCCGCGAGAGACTGTGCCGAAGCTCGAGTGTGCGGCGGCGCCAGTTCTCGGCGTTCACGTTGAGGTCGATGAGCACCTTGGCCAAGTCGCCGATTTCGTCAGGCCGATCCGTCGGCAGTTCAGCCTGCACAGGAGCATCCTCCGTGTTCATGACTCGATGGGTGAGGTAAGCCAGAGGGCGAACCACGCTCTGCCGGAGGTACCAGGAGCCAAGGAGGATGCCGGCCAGGGCGATGACCATGAGGCAGAGGAAGAAGGTCCAGATATCGCGTGCCGTGGCAGTGCTCGTGCCCGCCGGCCGACCGGCGCAGATCAATGTGCCGATTCGCTCCCCCGAACCTCCGGAACGCAGAGGGATCGCCGTGAGTAGAAGGTGGGGTATCGGATCCTCGGCGATCGCGGGTACATCCCAAGTGTGCCCTTCCGCCGGGACGCCCTCCGCATCGATCACCGCGAGAAACCGTTCGAGAAGAGCTTGGCCACCCCGGTGCGCAAGCACGTGACCTTCCGGATCCAGCACCGCCAACAGGCAGACGCTCTGATGCCAAGGCAGACGGTCCACGTAATCCGCCGGAGCGCTCGTTGAGGAGGTGAGCAGTAAAGGCTCGACCTGAGCGGCGTAGGTCTCTGCAATCGCCCTCACTCTCAGGCGGTCCAGTTGGCGGGCGCTGCGGTAGAGCTGGTAGCCATAGAGCGCACTGGCCCCCAGGACGGTGGACGCGACGGTGACCGCCACGGCCAGCCACAGCGAGGTCCGCAGACTCAGTTTGTGCCGTCTGCCCATGGCAACATCCAAATGGGAAAAATAGTGTCAGGATGATTTTTCGAGGCGATGCCGCGAAACGAACGCCAGAAAATCATCCTGACACCATTTCGGCCTACGCTCAAGTATACGACACAAACCGTCCTGGAGACGGAGGGACGCTTCAGGCGAAGGGGAGATGCGACCTGAAGCGGGGCACTGTGTCGTCAGGCAAAAGGCGACGAGCTATCGGTTACGGTCCTTCTCAATTTGCTCCCGGCGGTATTCTTCACTGACGTCCTCAGGTTGGGCCGGCTTGGGACGCTCTTTGCGGTACTGCTCCATGCCCGGCGGCTCGGGGAAAGCACGGGCCACGTCCAGGTCGAGGGCAGCGCATTGCTGGGCCAGAGGGCCGGCCACGAAGTCGTATGCTCGTCGGAGGATATCGGCCTGCTCGCGGTTCCACACCATCGACCGGTAAAGCAGCGGGTACTGCGGATCAAGCACGAACCAGCGAAGAGTCTGGGCTCGCAAGTCAGCAAACTCGGGGAGGGTCAACCGGCCCTGGCGGTCGTCGCGGTGCTCTTTCTGGTACTCGCGGTACAGCATGGAGGCATTCTGGACGGCACCGGCAAACTCGTCCGCCCATCCGCTCGCCAAGCTCATGTAGCCCGAGGTCAGAAGCGAGTTAATGGCGTAGACCGCCTCCTGGTACGACCCGATCATCTCCTTCAACTCGCCTCGGACGAAGTCATCCAGACCCTGGAGGTACATGCGCTTGGTTGCTTTGGTGTCCGGGTCTTTGTAGTTGACGGCCAAGTAGTCAAAGTACTTGCGGGCTTCATCCTGCCGGCCGGCCAGGTAAAGCGACACGACCGCGGCGTGCAAGTTGTTGACGTGACCCGAGCGCAGCATCTCACCGGCGGTATCGCCAACCTCCTCGCCTTCTTCCGCGTGCTTCGGGCCCAGCTCCAGGTACTTGCGGTGCATGGCTTCAACATAGCGGAAGTCGGGTGTGGGCCAGAGGAAGGAGTCGACCGGATCGTCCATGTTGAGTCGGAAAGTATACCGGCCCTGCCGAGCCAGGGTGGCCAGAGAGAAGAGAAGAATGCGGTCTGTGTTGACGATATCGAATTCCTTGGCCTTGGTTAGTTCAGAACTCTTCTGGACGCCGTACTTGGCCCAGTACATCGACTGCGACCAGGGTGTTCGCCAGTCGATGGGAATAGGCTCCTCGGTGCCTAGCTGGGTGGTCAATTCGAGCATGTAGGCGGGGTCCATTTTGTACTGCTCGCGCAAGACCTTGGCTCGCAAGAAGGCCAGCAAGGCGTCCAGGTCCTCGCGCGGGGCGGCCTCGAACACCGGCCAGAGCCGAGACCACTCATTGTTGTTGGTAGTGATTCCGGTTTGGCTCGCGTCTGTCCGCAGGACCGCCAACTCTCGCTCGCGTCCGAAGGCCGTATAGCTTCGGAAGAACGACTCCTCGATGGGGTGGAAGACTCGCTGGCTGCGTGTGGTCGCCTCGACGTTGAGCCCCTGGGCATTGAGGTCGCTGACCAGTTGCCCGACCCCGGGCCGCTTCTCGATCAGTTCAGCGAGTGTCGCGGGAGCCTCGGCGATGGGTCGAAACCAGTCGATAGTCTCGGAGTTGCTCAGGCCGGCCGGCGGTGAGCCTAGTAACGTCTCCATCGCCGCCGCCCAGTACCGCTTGTACATCCAGTGGAAGTCGTCTGACCGATCTCCCACCTTGTGAAACCAAGTCCAGGCCAACTGGTGATAGAGCGGGGTGATTCGCGGGTTGTTGGGGATGCCTTCGTCCCGGAGCAGGCGGATGCCGTTGTAAACCCATTGCCAACGCTCAGGAGCGGTATGCGTGGCAACGGAGATGTTGTAGGCCATGTTCCAAGACTGGAAGCTCCAGACGGCAGGAAATCGCGGCTGGAGGGTGCAAATCCATTTGGCCAGTTGGTGCGATTCGTAGTACTTGCCTTCCTCCTTAAGCTTCTCGTGTCGTAGCCAGAGGAAGAGGATGGCAGGGCCGCGGAAGGGCCCGCCGATGGCCGTAGCCAGCGCGTACTTCGGAGGCAGTGCCCGGTAGATATTGGAGTGCGTGACGAGCTGTAACTCCTTGCGGTAGTTGTTGATAGGGGTCTGCAGGCGCGCGGCCAAGGCGATGCACAGGGCTGCCCCGATCAACGCGGCGACCTGGATGAGAGTCGAGGATCGCTGGGCTTCGATCTTGGCGGTCAAGTACTGTTCGGTATCGAGTTGGTGTGCCACGTTGTGCATACGTCCGGGTCCGGGGCGGGGACCATTCTGCCGGGTGCCTTGTGCCCATGATTCAGTTGTTCGCCGGTCCGCCTGGGTTTGGGCGACTGGTCGGCACCCGTGTGACGACGCCCGCCCCAGGGGCCGGACCTTATCCGACCTCGCGTTTCTGGAACGCCGCCAAGCCGATCAACAGGTATCCGACCACCAGCAGCATAGCGTAACCGAACGCCAGTCCTACGTAACGCAAGGTGATCGGGTTCTCCTCGGTCAGAGCGTCCGACACCCAGAGGAACGCCAGGTTGGGGGCGATGCCGTAGGCCACACGTGCCACGAAGGAGGTCTCCGCATACTGGCCGAAAACAGCATCCGAGACCAAGCCAGCGAGTAGAATTAAGGAGCACACCACAAGTGTCATGACCTGGCCAAAACGCGTGGAGGCCGCTAAAGCCACCGCAGTGAGGATCAGAATCATCGCGAAGACCAGGAGTGCGGCTCCGGCGAGTTGTCCGTCGATGAAGTCCTTGCCGAATTCCTGAATTTCCCATTTTGGGCTGATGAGGGCGACGAGGGCCAGGGCTAACCCCATCAGGGGGATACCCAGGGCGATTCCGGTGGAAGAGAACTGCATGTTATATAAGTAGTTACAGAAGGCCGCGACGAGTATGGCTCCGAAGAAGGCGATGCCGCCGAAGATGATCACCGGCTGGTCGAGATGGTCGCTGGCTCGCTGCAGCACCTTGTGTCGCATGGTGAGCAAGAAGATGATTGCGGTCAGGTAGAAGGCCACGGCGAGGGCTCCGACCAGACCGAGGAATTTGGCGCCCAGGAAGAGAGGTCGGCCGACCGGCTTGCTGACCACGGTCAGGACGGTCTTATTGTCGATCTCGCGGGACAAAACTCCGGCCGCGCTGAAGGCTGCCAAAAACAAACCGGACAGCAGCAACGTAGAAAGGCCAAGATCCTTGAGCAGCTTGTTGTCGTCGTCGAGGGTGTACCCGCTCACGCCGATGTTGAGGACCAACAGGCCCGCGGTGACCAGGATGATCACGCCGTAGATCGGCTGACGGATGGTTTCGGTGAAGGTGTTAGCGGTGATGCCCCAGAGTTTAATCGGCATGGGCCCCTCATTGGTAATGCACGTTTTCTTAATGACTTATGGTCCGATGGCGGCAAGCGGAAGCCGGCGAGATCGCCAGGGGTACCGCTTGGCAGCCGGATCGGCTTATTGTAAAGTACGACGCTCCGCTGTCCACGGGTCGGCGGGCGTAATGTAATCCAGGCCTCGTCGGCTGATCGGGCAAGTGTCCGCTTCTGGCCGGCCTCTTTCAGAGAACCGCAGGTTATGATCGGCGAAAACCCCGAACGAAGAGCCCGGAGCGTGGCCCTGATCGGGCTGGTCTTCCAGATTCTGCTGTCGGCCTTCTACGTTTTGCTCTTTGTCTGGAGCGACTCGGAGGCGATGCGCGCCCTGGCTGCGCTGAGCGGGGTGGGGACGTTGATCTGGATTGTGCTTGTGTTGGTGTACCACCAGCGCGTCCTGGTTCAAGAGGAGGTGTTCGAGAACGAGCAGCTCCGCAAGGAACGTGCGAGCGGATTGGGGGGCGAGGCGATATTTGACGCCGACGATGAAAGCGTGCTGTTGGCTCGTCGTCGGTTGCGGTGGATGTACCGTTGGCTTCTGCCGTCGGCGACGGTGGTGATCATTACCTCGCTGGTGGCGGGGGCGTTGGTTCAGTGGTCTTGGTCGCTGGGGCAATCGCTGACGGAGGTGGACTGGCCGGATTCCAAGAACAGCAATGTGCTGATCTGGTTCTTGGGCGGGGCGGCTTTCCTGAGTTTCCTGCTGTCGCGTTACGCGGTGGGGATGGCCCGGCAGCGTGAGTGGCAGATGCTGCGGGCGGGGGCCAGCTACCTGATGGGGATGACGCTGGCGTCGGTGGCTTTGGCGGCCACGTTAGCGGCCTTGCACTTTCTGGACTCGGTCCGTCCGGAGCATGTTCTTGCCTATGTTCTGCGTTGTCTGCTGCTGTTCCTGGCGGTGGAGTTTGGCCTGAATCTGGTTTTGGATTTCTACCGTCCGCGGGCCCCTGACGAGGAGCCGCGACCGGCGTTTGACAGTCGGCTGCTCGGTTTGTTCACTGAGCCGGGCGGTATCGCTCGCTCGATTGCGGATGCGATCAACTATCAGTTTGGTTTTGAAGTTTCCTCGACTTGGTTCTACAAGCTGCTTGAGCGGTCGGCGGTACCGTTGGTGAGTTTTGCGCTCGCGAGCCTGTTGCTGGCGAGCAGTCTGGTTTTCGTCGAGGCGGACGAGCGTGCGGTGATCGAGCGGTTTGGCCGGCCGCTAGGCGCGGACGCGGTGGGTGAACGGCGGGTTCTGGGGCCGGGTTTGCATGTGAAGTGGCCCTGGCCGATCGACTGTCTGCGCAAAGCGAGCACCGAGGGGGTGCACCAAGTGCACATCGGCAAGGTTGTCTCGGAGGAGGCGGCCAAGAAGTCGGCGGGTGAGCTGTTCCTGTGGACCAACAAGCATGAGCAGGAGCCGCATCTGCAGGTGTTGGTGGCCACGCCGAAGCTCGCGGAGTTCATCACTCAGGAACTGAGTGAGCAGACGCTGAGTCAAGAGGAGCGTGAATTGGCGGACGCGGCCCGTGCACAGCTGATGCCGGTGGTGACCATGATTGAGTCCGGCGAAGCGGTTTCGGTCAGCATGTTACGTGTGGCCATGGTGATACAGTATCGCATCCTGGATGCGTACCAGTGGTTGACGACGTATCGGGATCCGGAAGGTCTGCTGAAGGCGATCGCCAGCCGCGAGATCACGCGTTCGTTCGCCAGCGTGGAGGTTGATAGCGTGTTGGGCTCGCGGCGTGGCGAGCTGGAGCAGAAGCTGTGGGAGACTGTTCAGGAGGAGGCGGATCGCGCGGACTTGGGGGTGGAACTGGTCTTCGTGGGTTTGCAGGGGGTGCATCCGCCGATGGAGGCGGCGGATAAGTTTCAGGATGTGATCGGCGCGGAGCAGAAGAAGACGGCGAGCATCCGTGGCGCGTGGGCGGATTACGGCAAGCGTCTATCGGAAGTGGCCGGGGACGTGGCCCGGGCGGAGCAGTTGGACTCTGCGATCAGTCAGATGAATCGGCTGGAGGGTGATCGGGCCGTCAGCGAGGAGCAACGGGATTTGGCCCGGCAGCGAGTGCAGACACTGTTCTTTGGGGACACGGATCGGGCGGTCCGGCCGGTGGGCGGCGAGGCGATGAGTCTGATGGCGGCCGCGAGGGCGGATCGCTGGCGGTTGGAGAACGACGCCATGGGCAAGGCTATCGCTTTTGAGCAGGAGATTGCCACGAAGGAGGCGTCCCCGAAAGTGTACCACGCGCGTCGCTCATTGGCCGCTTTGGCTGAAGCGGTCAAGGGCATTCGCAAGTATGCGATCGCCACGGAGGGGCGTTGGTCGACCCGGTTGTTCCATTTGGACGTGAAGGATCCGATGAACGTGCCGTTGGACGTGGCGTTGGAAGAAGAAAGGCCATAGGGCCGCCTGTAACGGTTGGTGACGACCGGCCTGCGGGCCGATGGAAGAAACCCAAACGGAGAAGCTCGACTCATGAAACGCAGTCTGCCTTCCGTGATTGCCGGCAGTGTTCTGGCGATCGTCCTCATGTTGTATATGGTCATGTTCCAGGTGCGCTTCTCGGAAGTGGCCGTGGTGCGGACCTTTGGGCAAATCAAGCGGGTGGTCGAGGAGCCTGGGTTGTACTGGAAGTGGCCTTGGCCGATCCAGAAGGTCGACACCTACGATCACCGGATTCAGACGACCTCGACGACGGGCGAGGAGACGCCCACTCGTGACGGCAAGAACGTGATCGTGGCCACGACGGTATGTTGGCGGATCGCCGACCCGTATCGTTTCAGCGTTCGATGCCGCACGATGAAGGAGGCGGAGAATCTGATCAAGATCCGGGTCCGCAACGATCAGAAGACGGTGATCGGCAATTACGATTTCGCCAATTTCGTGTCGACGGATCCCAATGAGCTCAAGTATGACGCGATCGAGTCGGAGATCGCGTCGGAGATTGCGGGGATTGCGCAGGAGTTGTACGGGGTGAAGATTGAGCGAGTGGCGATCGAGTCCCTGTCTTTGCCGCAGCGGATCACGGAGACGGTGATTGAGGCGATGAAGAAGGACCGGGAGGCCCTGGCCCAGCGGTACACCAGTGAGGGCGAGTCCCAGGCGAAGCAGATCAAGGACACGGCGGAGAGCATCGCAGGTACGATCAAGACCTTTGCTCAGCGTAAGGCGGCAGAGATTGTGGCCGAGGGGCAACGTCGTGCGGTCGAGCAGAACAAGGTATTCCGGCAAGACGAGGAGTTGGCCACTTTCCTGCTGCAAGTGGAGAACATTCCGCAGATTCTGGGTAATCGGGCGACGGTGGTTCTCGACCAGCCGTTGATCGTGGAGCCTCTGAAAGAGGGGGCGACGACCCGGCCGGCAGGAAGCGCAGGGGGCCGCGCGGCGGTGCTGGCGCCCGTCATCACTGAAGCGAGGTGAGGGGCGGGATCGCTGAAACGAGGTGAGGGGCGGACTTGAGGTGCGAGGGGGGTTGATGCGAACGGGGGTAGCGAGGCGGGATTGGAGATGTACGGTTGATGGATGAAGATCGCGGCCTTGATGTTGCGGGAGCGGGATTGGAGGTCTGAGGCCGCGTGCGTGAGATTGGGATTTGAGATTTCGGAGATGCGATTTGAGATCTCAGATTTGAGATTTCGGGACTGCGATTTGGGATTTGAGATTTGCGGTTTGCGATTTGTGATTGAGAGGCTTGGGATATCTGGTTTCGAGATTTGGAATCGGGGAATGAGACCCGATCGCGTTTGACGCACGGAGTTTGATACTTTGGCAGCCCAACAGCAACATCCAGAGCACGGTGATCTCGGCCAGGGTTCCGGACCTGACCACGCACATGGTCCCGATTCGGGGCACGGACATGGTCCCGATTCAGGTCACGGGCAGGTGCCTGCACTCTCGCATGGGCACGCGCATGATGGTCACGGGCATGGTTCAGCGGCTTTGCAGGTGATCGAAGAGCCGTTGGACCCGGCCAACCAGTCGTTGGCGGACGCTTTGCGGCTGAGTTTCTACGTGCTGAAGTTCCTGATGTTGATCCTGGTGGTCATCTTCCTGCTGAGTGGGCTGGTGTGCGTGGATCAGAGCGAGGTGGTGGTTCTCTCGCGTTTTGGGCGTTTGGTTGGAGACGCTCGCGAGCCGGGACTTCATTTCGCATGGCCTTCTCCCGTGGACGAGCAGATTCGGGTCAGCACGTCGCTGCGGACCTTGGCGGTTGACGCGTTCTGGTTGGAGCTCAGTGAGCAGGACAAGACCCGGAGTCTGAGCGAGTTGGATCCTCGCGGTTCGGGGCTGGACCCGGCTGTGGACGGGGCGTTGCTGACCGGGGATCGTGCGATCATGCACCTTCTTCTGAATGTGCAGTACCGGGTGAACAATGAGGTGCGGGTTCGGGCAAATGAGACGGATCCGGAGCGTCAGATTTCGGACGTGATGCTGTTTGTGCGGAACGTGAGTCATGAGGAGGATTTGCTGCGGTCCGTGATCCAGAACGCGGCGGTTGCGGAGGCTTCGCGGACGACGGCGGACGTGGTTTGGAAGGATGCGAGCCGGCTGGCGGCGGCGATTCAGGGTCGGGCTCAGCAAGTGCTGGATAGGTTGGAGACGGGTATTGCCCTGGACAAAGTCGCGGCGGAGCAGTCGTATTTTCCGTTGCAGGCTCGCGAGGAGTTTCTGGGGGTATCGACGGCGGAGAATCACAAGCGTCAGTTGATCAACGAGGCGGAGAGTGAACGGGCCAAGAAGTTGCTGGGCATTGCCGGCCCGGCGTGGGAGGCCTTAAGCGAGGAAATTGAGAAGTTGGACCAGTCCTCGGCGGAGGACGAGCGTGAGGGGGTCATCCGGCGGATCGAGGAGATCCTGGAGACGCAGGCGACGGGTGAAGCGGGCGGGATGATCCGGCTGGCTCAGCGTGATCGTGAGAAGATTGTAGCGGACGTTCTGGCGGAGGTGTCGCGTTTCGAGGCTTACCTGCCTGAGTACAAGGCGGGTCCGGACTTGGTCCGGCGTCAGCTTCAGGCGGCGATGTTGGAGAAGCTGTTTGGGCAGCCGGGCGTGGTGAAGTGGGTTCTACCGGCGGGTGACAAGGAGCTGGTTCTGACGTTGAACAAAGATCCGGAGGAGATCCGGGAGGCGGAGCGGGAGCGGATGCGGAAGAAGACCGGGGCCCGGTAGGGGCGGGTGGGCCGGTGCGAGCTGTTTTTGGAGAGCGTGGCGAGCGATGCCGCGTAGCCGAGCCTGAATCGGAAGGTGGGCATGGGTACTGATCACAAGCCGGTGGTGCAGGCTGTCGGGCTGACCAAAGTCTTCCGGGATTTCTGGTACCGCTCCCGGGTGGTAGCGGTTGACCGGTTGGACTTTGACATCCGCCCCAACGAGGTGTTTGGGCTGCTAGGTCCGAATGGGTCAGGGAAGAGCACGACGATCAAGATGATGTTGGGTTTGCTCTACCCGACGCACGGGCGGATCAGCGTGTTGGGCCGGCCGCCGACCGATGTGGCGATCAAGTCGCGGATTGGGTATCTGCCGGAGGAGTCCTACCTTTACCGTTTTCTCAACGCCAGGGAGACGCTGGACTACTATGGCCGGCTGTTCCAGATTAACCGCCGTGATCGGCAGAGGCGGGTGGATCAGCTTTTGGAGATGGTGGGTCTGACGCGGGAGTCGCGGCGTCGGGTTGGCGAGTATTCGAAGGGTATGGCCCGCCGGATTGGGCTGGCCCAGGCGTTGATCAACGATCCGGATCTGTTGATTCTCGATGAGCCGACGACCGGACTGGATCCGATCGGCACTCGGGAGATCAAGGATCTGATTGTTTTCTTGAATCGGGAGAAGCGCAAGACGGTGCTGTTGTGCAGCCACCTGCTGGCGGATGTGGAGGATGTCTGCCAGCGCGTGGCGGTTTTGTACGGTGGGCGGCGACAGGCGGTGGGCCCGATTCACGAGTTGTTGAGTCAGGAGAACCTCACGCAGATCACGACGGACAGGCTCAGCGAAGGCACGCTGCATCGTATTCGCCAGATCGTCGAGGAGGAGGAAGGAAAGCACGTCATCAGCATGACGGCTCCGACCGCTCGGCTGGAAGCGTTCTTCCTGAAGACGGTGCGTGAGGCTCAGAAGGCGCGTCCGGAGACATCGGGTGCGAGCGCGGGTGGGCGTATCGCGGACTTCCTTGCCGGTGGTGGGGCGGAGGAAGGGCAGGCGGTGGTTGAGTCTCTGATCGCGGCTTCTGAGGTGGCGCCGACGACGGGCGCGGCGCAAGCATCACCCGCTGAGGTTGAGCAGGAGCCCGCCCGCGAGGTGATTCAGGAGTTGGTCAGCGACGATGGTATCTTGGCGGGCCGGGACGATGCGGTTGAGGGGCCGCCGGCCGCGTTGCCTGGAGAGAGCGTCGAAGAGGCGGACCGCCGCGTGATCGAGGAGTTGCTGAAGCCGACCCGGGGTTCGGGCGACGAGCGACAGGAGTGAGTTAGCATGTCGCGGATCTGGGCCGTCGCCAGTCATATGCTTTCCGAGGCCATTCGCACGAAAATTGCGGTGGTCTTCATCGCCATGATCCTGGTTTTGCTGACCACATTGCCGTTCACCGTCGTGGGTGACGGTGTGACGCTGAAAAGCCGGGGCCAGAGTTTTCTCGCGTATTCGCTTAGCTCGGTAGGGTTGTTGCTGAGTTTGCTGACGGTTTTCGTGTCGTGCGGTACGCTGGCGAGCGAGATTCGCGAGAAGCACGTTTTCATGGTGGCCAGTAAGCCGATCCCTCGCTGGCAGTTCTTCGCGGGCAAGTGGTTGGGGATTGTTTTGTTGAACGCCGGCCTGCTTTTGCTGAGCGGGGTTCTGATTTGGGGCTTCACGCGGTTCTACATTCAGACGCGTCCGACGTTCACTGAGGACCGTCTGGCACTGGAGAACGAGGTTCTGACAGTACGGCACGGGGCGAAGGTTGACGTGCCGGACATGGCCCCGCTGGTAGAGGAACGGGTTCGCCGACTTCGAGAGGAAGGGCGGCTCGACAGCATTACTCAGAGCGGGCGGCGGGATGTGCGGGAGGCGGTTTTGCAGGATTTGCGGAGCGAGTTTCGCTCGCTTCGACCGGGTGAGCCTAAGGATTACGTGTTCCGCAATCTGCTGGTGGACCCCTCGAAGACGGAGTTCATCTACCTGCGGCTGCGTCCTAAGACGCCGACAGGCGTGGATGATCTGATTCTGTGGGCTCGGTGGCAATGCGGGGACCGCAACGATGTGAACACGATGATGCCTGTGCGGGAGGGAGAATACGTTGTCGACCGCTTTTACGAGGAGCCGATTTCGGCATCCGCAGTGAACAAGGACGGCGAGTTGCATCTGCGGATCCAGAATTTGGATCACCGCAACACGTTTACGTTTGAGGATGCCGAGAGCCTGGAGCTGTTGTACGACATCGGGACGTTTCACTGGAATCTGGTAAGGGCGTTGACCATCATCTGGTGTCGGTTGGCGTTTTTGGCGGCATTGGGGTTATTGCTGTCGACCTTCCTGTCGTTCCCGGTGGCTTGCATGGTGGCGTTCATGATCCTGGCGGTCGCGGTCAGTTCTGGTTTCCTGATGGAGGCGATGGCCTGGGCGGGAGGGCGTGGCATCGCGGACGATCCGCTGTGGATTTTGGGGCCGGTGCTACGGCCGGCAGCCAATGCGATGGTATGGCTTGTTCCAGATTTTTCGAAGGTCGATCCGGTCGGGACGGTAGTGGCCGGCCGGGTTGTGACGTTGACCTGGGTGATTCAATCCCTTGTGGTCTTGGTGTTCTTCCAGGGCTTGGTGTTGGGTTTGCTGGGTTGTGTGATTTTCACCCGCCGCGAGTTGGCCCAGGTAACGTCGTAGGCGGGCACATCATGGTTGTGTTGCAGCCTGGTCTTGGCCGGGATGCAAGGTCGGCAAAGTCACAGGTCTCAGGGCAGCCCAGCGAATGGTCGCCGGAGCGTGGTGGCCGTCGCGTTCAAGGTTCGGCAAGCACCGTTCTTGCGGGATACGGCCGCGGTCTGGCGTCGATGTCGCGGTCGATGGCGGGCTTCGCGTCCGCCGCCACCCGAAAACTCTTTCCAGATCTTTTGGCGATTACCTGCTCATGTGTCTTCTTGTCGTGAGGGCCGTTTCAGCGGGCGAGCACTTCCAGGCGTCTGAGGGCTTCGCGTTTCTTGAGTTTTCGGACGCCGGCCAGGGCCACGAGTTGTTGCTGCCGGGGCTTGGATTTGCCATGTTCCCAGTGGTAGATGGTCAAGGGCGAGACGCCGACCAGTTTGGCATAGTCGGCGGCTGACAGGTCGAGACGTTCGCGGTGGCCCTTGAGCCATCTGGGCGAAAAGCGGACTTGTTCCGTGTCGACCTGCAGATCCTTGGGCTTGGCGATTCGCCTGCGTTCCTGCCCCTCGAGGAAGCTGACCCGTTTGAGCAAGTCGTCGACTTGTCGCTTGAGTGCGGCAATCTCGCGGCGGTGAGTAGCCGCCATACGACGAGTGACACCGGTTTCTGATTTGACTTCCTTGCGGGCCAAGCGGCGAATTTCTTCCTTGAGAACGTGTGCAAGATTGGGCATGGTCATCTCCTATGGAAAGTGGGCTCATTGTATACTGTGGGCACACGGAAAGTCCAGTTTTGGGGCGATTTGAGCGGATTCGGGCATGTCGTGGGGCGGTTTGGAGCCGGTGCTGTGTCGCCTATCTGAAGCGAGTGTTTCGGTGAGGGTAATCTACGCAATGAGTTTCCGATTGCCGGCGGCCTGCAAGGAGACTTGAGTATTGGGTTTGCCCATGCCATGATTTGGGTGATTGTCGGTGAGGGTTCAAGTTGCGGCCGGGCGGCATGATTGAGCGGCTCTGAGTTGCCCGCGAGTGAATCGAGGAGATGGTGATGCGGGCCTGTCCACGGGGTCGATGGCACAACGATCATTGAAGAACGATCACACAGGAAGGAGTGTATCCAGATGTACGCATGGCTTACGGCCGTTGGACGGCCGGTTCGGTCGCTGGTTGTCGGCCTTATGGTGATCGTGGCGGGTGTGTCCGGTTGCGCTGGTACACGCCGAGCGGATGTGGTGATCTATGGTGCTTCGGCGGGAGGTGTGGTTGCGGCGGTAGCGGCGGCTCATGAAGGAGCCTCGGTCATCCTGCTGGAGCCCGGGCGGCACATCGGCGGTATGGTCACCGGGGGGCTGGGAGCGACGGACAAGGGAAGGGATGCGGTCATCGGGGGGATGTCGCGGGCTTTTTTCGTCGAGCTTGGCAAGCACTACAACGAACCCATCTCGTGGTTTTTTGAGCCGCACGTGGCGACCAAGGTGTTCGAGCGATGGCTTGAAGAGGCCGGCGTGGAGGTACTGTTCGAGCACCGGCTGGGGGGACTGTCCCGGGGAGGGGGGGAGATTCACGCTATTCGCATGCTGAATGGGGCAAGCTTCGCCGCGAAGGTGTACATGGACTGTTCGTATGAAGGCGATCTGATGGCCATGGCGGGTGTGTCGTATACGTGGGGCCGCGAGGGGCAGGATCAGTACGGCGAGTCGCTGGCCGGCGTGCGTGAGTACAGCAAGTATCACCAGTTCGACGTACCGGTCTCGGCTCACGACGAGGAAGGGCGATTGCTTCCTTGTGTGCACCCCGGCGAGCGTGGCGAGCCGGGTCAAAGCGACCGGAAGGTGCAGGCGTACAACTTCCGCGTGTGTTTGTGCAATCGTAAGGACAACCAGGTGCCTTTTCCCAAGCCCGCGGACTACGACCCCAGGCGGTATGAACTGCTCAAGCGATACCTCCAGAAGAAGGGTGAGGATATTGAGCTTCGCCGGGATCTGATGATTATCAGCATGATGCCCAACGGGAAGACGGACGTCAATAATCGCGGAGCGTTTTCCACGGATCACATTGGCGGGAATTGGGATTACCCGGAGGCGGACTACGAACGGCGGCAGGAGATCTGGGATGACCACGTGAGTTACGTGCAGGGCTTCTTCTACTTTCTGGCCAATGATCCTTCGGTGCCCGAGCGTATTCGGCGGGAGATGAGCGAATGGGGTCTGGCGAAGGATGAGTTTGTGGACACGGGGCATTGGCCGCACCAGTTGTACGTTCGCGAAGCCCGGCGGATGGTGGGCGAATTGGTGATGACCCAGAAGGATTTGCAGACGGAGCGGACCAAGCCGGACTCTATCGGCATGGGCTCGTACAATTCGGACTCACATCATGTGCAGCGATTCATCCGGCCGGACGGCATGGTGGAGAACGAGGGCGATATGCAGGTTCCGGTGCAGCCTTACGAGATCAGTTATCGTGCGTTGACGCCGCGGCGTGAGGAGTGCCGCAACCTGCTGGTGCCGGTGTGTTTCTCGGCTTCGCACGTGGCGTACTCGTCGATGCGGATGGAGCCGCAGTACATGATCATGGGTCAGGCGGCGGGGCTGGCGGCGGTGCAGGCGATCCGTACGGGCGGATCGGTGCAGGAGATCGACGTGTCCTGGCTGCAGGCGAAGTTACGCGAGCAGGGCCAGGTGCTGACGCTGGGTGATGCCGCGGCGCCACACATTCGGCCGGCGGACTTGGGGGGCGTCGTGGTGGATAATGACAGCGCCCGGGTCGTGGGCGATTGGCGGGGCTCGACGGCGATGGGGCCCTTCGTGGGTCTGAGTTACCTGCACGATGAGAACAGCGACAAGGCGGGCAAATCGGTGCGTTTTGTGCCCCATCTCCCAGCCGCGGGGAAGTACGAGGTGTTGATCGCCTACAGCGCGAGCTCAAACCGTGCGTCGAACGTGCCGGTGACCATTCAGACGACAGACGGGCTGGTGACTGTGTGTGTGAACCAGCGTCAGGCACCGGGCAAGCCGCCGTTCGCGTCGTTGGGTGTTTTCTCGCTGCCGGCCGGCGAGGCGGGGTACGTTGAGGTCAGCGCAGCGGGAACGGATGGGCACGTGATTGCCGACGCGGTGCAGTGGTTGCCCAAGTAGTTCACATGATGGCGTCGCTTGACCATACTTGCTTGGTGTGCGGGCATGTGGGCTTTGAGCCGCACTTCGATGTTCTGCTCAGGTGCCCCGGCTGTGGATTCGTCACCGCGCGGCTCGATGAGCGGCTGGTGGTTGGCGAGCTGTACGGTGGAGACTACTTTACCGGCGGCGAGTATCTGGATTACCTGGCAGACGAGGCGTTTTTCCGAAAGAACTTTCATCGTCGCCTGGCGGGACTGCGCCGTCAGTGCGGGGGTGGGCGGCTTCTGGAGATCGGGGCGGCTTACGGTTTCTTCCTTGACCTGGCTCGCGAGTACTACACGGCGGTCGGGTTCGAGCTGAATCCGGATGCGGTTAGGCATGCTCAGCAGGTGCTCGGGCTGGACATGCGGTCGGTCGACTTCTTGGCGGCAACGCCGGGCGATCTGGGTGGGCCGGTGGATGTCACCGTCATGTGGGATGTGATCGAGCACCTGGAGAGGCCGGATCGCGTTCTCGCACACATCGCGACGCTTTCTCGGCCGGGTGCGCTGCTGTGTCTGACTACGGGTGACATCGGCAGTTCGCTGGCTCGGCTGCGCGGGCCCAAGTGGCGGATGATTCACCCGCCGTCGCATCTGCATTACTTCGACCGCGGTACGATCACCCGGCTGCTGGCCAATTGCGGGTTTCGGGTGGTTGATGTTCGGGCGGTGGGTGTGGCCCGTAGCGTGCGGCAGGTGCTCTACTCACTGTTGGTGCTGGGCATGGGCATGCGACGGGCCTATGAGGCGGCTTGCCGGATGGTGCCCATCGCATGGGGCTTCACACTCAACACGGGAGATATCATGCAGGTGACGGCCCGGCTCGAGCCGGCGGTCACATCTCAATCCGTGTACCGAGGAGCTTGAGCAGGGCGGCCAGCCACGCGGGATGAGCGGGCCACGCGGGGGCGGTCACCAGGTTGCCGTCCACGTGCACGCCGTCCATGGGCACATCGACCCATTGGCCGCCGGAGGTGTTGATCTCGGGGGCGATCGCGGGGTAGGCGCTGCAGCTTCGGCCCTTGAGTGCTCCCGCGGCGGTGAGGAGCTGGGCGCCGTGGCAGATGGCGGCGATCGGCTTGTTGGCCGAGGCGAAATGCCGGACCAGCTTGAGCACCTTCTCGTCCAGCCGCAGGTACTCCGGTGCTCGCCCGCCCGGCAGCACCAAGGCGTCGTAATCTTCGGGATTCAGTCCGCCGAAGTTCGCGTTCAGGGCGAAGTTGTGCCCTGGCTTTTCGCTGTAGGTCTGGTCGCCCTCGAAATCATGCACCGCGGTGCGTACCTTGTCGCCGGCCCGCTTGTTCGGGCAGACGGTGTGTACGGCGTGCCCAACCATCGTCAGGGCCTGGAAGGGCACCATGACCTCGTAGTCCTCCACGAAGTCGCCGACGAGCATGAGGATCTTTTTACCGGCCATCGGGAGTCACCTCACTTCTGCGATTTCAGGTTCTGCAACGTGTCTCGGAGCCGAGCCCGTCAAGCAGAGCCGCGACCGTAAGGAAGCGGTTTTTCTTTGTTCGGGGAACCGCTTCCTTACGGTCGCGGCTCTGCTCGGCTGTCGCGGCTCTGCTCGGCTGTCGCGCACACATTCTGTGAGCCGCGATTTCAGAGAACACCATCCTTCATACGATAGGCGGCTGGCTGTCGGCTCGCAACGTTCGGTGGATCCGCAACAGCCAGTGTCCGACGCCCAGCAGAGCGATGACCAGCATGGGCACCACGAAGACAATCAGCACGGTATCGAGGGCAGTGGTGGAGGTTCGCTGCCCGCTGTCGATGACCAGGTAGACGATGTACGCGATGTAGTACAGCAGGAAGAACGCGCCCTCCCATCGCGAGATGATGCTGCCGGTCAGAAAGATGGGCAGGCAGGAGATGGCGACGGCGATCATGACCGGGAGATCGAAGGTCAGAGCGCTGGCGGGTACGTTCAAGCCGTGCGGGGCTACCGCCGCGGTGAGGCCGAGCACCATGAGGATGTTGAACAGGTTGCTGCCCACGATGTTGCCGACAGCGATGTCGCGTTCGCCGCGGATGCTGGCGACCAGCGAGGTGGCCAGCTCGGGCAGGGAGGTGCCCAGCGCGATGATGGTCAGCCCGATGACCAGCTCGCCGACGCCCAACAGACGGGCGATGCCCACCGCCCCCTGGACGGCGGCATATGACCCGGTCGTCAGGACTGCCAGCCCGATGAGCGTCAGGGCGACTTGAGCCCGCCAAGGTCTTCTGCCTGGCGAAGGCGGTGTACCATTGGCCTCCTGGGCCGCCAAGGTCTCCCGTCGGCTTTGTCGTACGGACCACCATGTGTAGAGCACACAGCCGCCGACCAGCAGGAGCCCTTCGGGCCGGCTGATGTATCCATCCAGCCCCATTACCAGCGGCAGCACGGACACGCCGACCATCAGGGGCACTTCCCAGCGGATCAGTTGGCGTGAGACGGTCAATGGAGCAATCAGGGCGGACAGCCCCAGAATCAGAAGGACGTTGCAGATGTTGCTGCCGACCACATTGCCAATAGCCAACTCGACGGAGCCCGCCGCCGCCGAGCAGACGCTGACCGCCAATTCGGGCGTGCTGGTCCCGTAGGCGACTACGGTCAGGCCAATCACCAGCGGCGAGACGCCCATCAATGATGCCAGCCGGGATGCGCCGCGCAGGAAGACCTCGGCCCCGACGGTCAGGGCGACGAGGCCGGCCACGAGGAACAGCACTGCGGTACCTAGCGATTCGGGAGGCATATCCGCTCCTGGCCGACCATGTCGGCCTGCTTGTGCGACGCCGATCCGCGGTAGTCGAGACGCAGGGACTCGACGGGTCGCGAACGTGTTCGCGTTGGAGTGAGGTATCCTAGCGGCTTGGCCCGGCCTTGTCAGGGGCGGGGGGCCTGCCGTGAGCCCTCGGCTGTTCGCCCCCGGATGGTTGGCCCGGACCGACTCCTCGACTACCATGCCCGCTGGCATCGTGAGTTCGTCAACTCACGAGGGGGCAACCTGTCAACGAAAGGAGAGTGGGCATGCTCAAGGCAGCGATCGTAGTCATTGCGTTTGCGGGTTTGTTGGCGAGTACTCTGCAGGCGCAGCAAACCGAATTCAATGGTCTGCACATGCACATGGGCAACCTCTCGCGGCTGTCCGACGCGCAGACGCGGTCGATCTCCCCGGAGAACTTCACGGGCGAGAAGGGCAAGGGCGGCATGGCCACCGAAGGGACCGGGTCCGGTGCTTCTCGTGACCTGGGTTTAGGCTGGAAGGTCTCGCCCTCGGTCCGCATCAAGGCGGGCACGACCTTCACGCTGGGCGAGATTCAGGGCCCCGGATGCATTCAGCAGATCTGGCTGACCCCGACCGGGCACTGGCGGTTCCTGATTCTGCGGATGTACTGGGACGGCGAGGCGGAGCCGTCCGTCGAGGTGCCGGTGGGCGACTTCTTCGCTTGCGGCTGGGGTCAGTATGCCCAGATCAGCTCGTTGGCGGTCTGCGTGAATCCGGGCAGTGCGTTCAACTGCTATTGGCCGATGCCCTTCCGCAAATCCGCCCGCTTGACCATCGAGAATATCGCCCCCGACGACTGCACCGTCTACTACCAAATCAACTACACGCTCACCCCAGTGCCCGGTGACGAAGGTTGCTTCCATGCCCAGTTCCGTCGAGTGCGTCCTGTGCCGTATAAGGAGGTCTACACCATCGTCGACGGCATCCGCGGCAAGGGCCACTACGTCGGCACGTACATGGCCTGGCAGGTGAACAACGTTGGCTGGTGGGGCGAGGGTGAGATCAAGTTCTATCTCGACGGCGATATCCCTCAGGGCGTGTCCACCCGGGAGGCGGTGGCCGAGCATGGCGGCAAGTGTTTCCCGACGATCTGCGGCACAGGGACCGAGGACTACTTCTGCGGCTCGTACAACTTTGAGAACAAGGTGACCCATCAATACCAGGAGTTCACCACGCCGTACGCGGGCATGCCCCAGGTGATTCGGCCGGACGGGGTCTATCAGTCGCAGCAGCGTTTCGGGCTTTACCGCTGGCACGTCATGGACCCGATCCGTTTCGAGCAGGACTTGGCCGTTACCATCCAAGCGATTGGCTGGCGATCGGGCGGCCGTTATCTGCCGCTCAAGGACGACATCGCCTCCGTCGCCTACTGGTACCAGACCGAGCCGCACGTTCCGTTCCCCAAGCTGCCGGATAAGGACAGTCTGGAAGTGAACTGACAGGCAAGCGCGCGAAAATGGTGTCAGGATGAATGGTACTGCCGTGCGGAAGTTGCGTTCCGCGGGGCGGTTACGTTTTTCCGATTTCTTGGCGCAGCTCTTGTCGGGGCTTTTTCATGAGCGGATAGCGGTGACGCCGT
>JAAYDF010000261.1 GCA_012729395.1 Phycisphaerae bacterium | reverse complement strand
TGGGCAGGGTGGGAGTTGAACCCACGACACACGGATTTTCAGTCCGTTGCTCTACCACCTGAGCTACCTACCCGCCGGTGGCTGAAAACCACGGGGTATAGGATATCCGGCCGGGCCGGGACAATCAAGAACGCCGGCCGGTGGTGTGCGGGGAAGAAAGCGCGGCGTGGCGGCGGCGGGCATGGGGTTGGACGCGGTGTTTGAGGGCCGATTCGAGGCTGGCCAGCGGGCACGCCGCCCCCGTCTGGCGTCCGGTCAGGGTGGGGCGACGGGGCTCACGGTGGCCTGAAGGGTGTGCCGGTCGGTCTGCGGGTCTGGATCGCGTGCGATGTGCTTCCACTTCGGGTTCCGGTTGGTCATCTGCTGGGAGCGGAATCGCCGGCGCTGTCACCGGGCCGATCGTGCAGCGGAGCCCTGTAAGAGGCTTCATGCGACATAGGCGCGGGCGCGGCTGGTGTTGTGCAATCCGTCGAGGGCTTGGCAACGTGACCAGGCGCCATGACCAAGCAGGTCTCGGCTGGAGGATCATCTCTCATGATCAGACCATGGATTGTTGTTGCGGCGGTATGTATTGGCAGCCAGCTTGCCCACGCCCAGTGGGACTGGAAGCCCGACAACTTCGCGACCAAGAAACCCTACACGCTGTTGGGCATCCACAAGACCACCGACCTGAGCACCGGAGAAACCGTGTCCGACGGCTCGGTCGACCTGGCCAAGCCGGGCGCCTACGTGCTGGATTTCTACCTGCCGGATAGACTCTTCTACACCTTCCCCTTCACCGTCGAGAAAGTCGGCAGCGACGACCCCTTCGGCGGTGGGGATATCCATGTTCTGAATGGCGACTGGGAAACCTGCGGCTGTTTGTACTACGCGGAAGCCAAGGCCGAGCGGCCGCTCTCCTGGAAAGTCTGGGTCCGCAACAAGGCGGCCGAGACTCTCGAAGCCAGAGTGCAGATCCAAATCAAGCGGGATTCGGACGGCACTCTGGTCTGCACGAACCGGACCGAGGCCAACCACAGGTTCACTTCCGAATGGGTGCGCCATGAGTTCGGCATGATCTTCCCGCCCGAGAACGCTACTGCCGGAGCCTATTTCAAAGCCCAGGATCTGTTGGCGACGGACGGCGAGTTACACCCCAGAGCGTTCTCCGAGCCACTGTGGCGGTCGCCCCCAGACTTCGGCGAGCTCAGCCGAGCCGTGGCGACCGGCGTCATTCTCTCCAAATTCACCGGCCGCCGTAGGGGGCGGCTACGATGGACTCCGGCCGCCGCAGGAGGCGGCCGCTACGATGGACTTCGGCCGCCGCAGCTTGTCCGCCCCGCCGCAGCCTGTCCGGCGTGGCGGGTAGGCCGTGTGGCGGGCCGACGGCGGCCGTGAACAGGGGATGCGCTACAGCAGCATGGCGTTGCGCTGTCTGAGTTCCTCGCGGAGTTCGTCAGGCCAAATGCTCGATTGCACCTCGCCGACGTGGATCTTCCGCAGGTAGAACATGCAGAGGCGTGACTGGCCGATCCCACCGCCGATGGTCTGCGGCAACTCGCCCGCCAGCAGACGACGGTGGAAAAGCAGCCCGGCACGGTCCTGGTTGTGTGTGGCCGCGAGTTGCCGTTCCAGAGCGGCGGCGTCCACCCGGATGCCCATGGATGAGAGCTCGAAGGCCCTGCCGATCGCAGGATTCCAAATGAGCAGATCGCCGTTGAGACCCTGGCCTCGCTCGGTGGGCGTGGACCAATCGTCGTAGTCCGGGGCTCGGCCGTCGTGGGGCCGACCGTCGGACAGTGGAGCACCGATGCCGATCACGAAGACCGCTCCCAATTCCTGGCAAATCCGGCTCTCCCGCTCGCGAGGCGGCAGCTCGGGAAAACGTCGCTCCAGCTCCTCGCTGTGCACGAATTCGATCTTCGGCGGCAGGATCGGCTGGATCGCGGGGTAGACTTCCGCCACCCGCTGCTCCGTCCGCACAATCACGTCGTAGATGCCCTCCACGATCGCGTGCAGGAACCCCAAGTTCCGCTCGTCGGGGTGCATGACCCGTTCCCAGTCCCACTGGTCCACGTAGATCGAATGAATATCGTCGAGCGTCTCATCCGGGCGGATGGCATTCATGTCGGTGTAGATGCCCTCGCCCGGAGCGAACCCGTACTGGGCCAGGGCCATCCGCTTCCACTTGGCCAGCGACTGCACGATCTCGGCCCGCCGCTCCCCCATGGCTTTGATCGGAAACGTGATCGGACGCTCGATGCCGTTCAGGTTGTCGTTGATGCCGGTATCCGCGAGAACGAAAAGTGGCGCACTGACTCGCAGCAGATTCAACGCCAGAGCCAAATGCGTCTGGAAGTGCTCTTTGATCAGCCGGATCGCCCGTTCGGTTTCTCGAAGATCCAATAGCGGCTTGTAGTCCGCGTTTCCGCTGTTTGTTGATGCCATCGATCACCTTGCTTGAACTCACACTGCCCGATACTGGCCAGCGAGTCGCGGGCTCTGCGTGTGTTTGGTGTCTCACTTGGACACTGCGTTATCCGCGCTGGGCCTGGCATTCATGCCCGGTCGGCCGCTCAGCACGTATCCCTCATGGCTTAAGCCGCCCATCGAGAACCCCGGTGAACCGGGGTCACGCATTCGCCCGACACGCTCCGAAAACCCGGCGTGAACGCCGGGCTTAGCGCCAGCTCCGCAAAACGCCAGACACACAGGAAGCCCGGGGCTCGTTGGATTCGCGGTCACCCGCATCCGCAAAGCCGTCAGTTTGCGCAACTCAGAAATCCACAGGGCCGATGATAGCGAAGATCACGCGGGATTCAAAGGGCATAAGCGGTCAGGCGCGGCCTCGTGCCGAGGTCGGCCGGCCCCCCTCCTTGCCTGGCAGTGGCTCGGGGAATCCCAACCGACAGCCTGCATTGTCTGCGCCCGTGGAGTTGCGGCGAGGTTCGGCCCTGGATCGCCCTTCGCC
Source organism: Phycisphaerae bacterium (assembly GCA_012729395.1). Classification (GTDB taxonomy): domain Bacteria; phylum Planctomycetota; class Phycisphaerae; order UBA1845; family PWPN01; genus JAAYDF01. The sequence continues at coordinate 16,101 of JAAYDF010000261.1, read as the reverse complement.
CCCTAGGTCTTCTTGCTCGCTGTACTTGCCATACCGTGCACCTGGAGTGATAATCCCCTCGGCTCAGCAGGACCATGAGGTGCGTCGTCATATAGGGCCAAGGGAGAACAGAGATGACAGACGTTGATTGCATCCGTCCGGGACGATGGTTATACGGGCTCGCCGCCGCGTTGCTGGTGGTCGGGTTCATCGTGGCCGCTGGCTGCACGATCTCTATGATCCGCATGATCATGCAGGCGGGCGAAGGATTCACGAGGATCGTCGTGCCCGGCGAAGGTGTCGTGCAGGTAGACGAGCCGGTGACGCTGACCATCTATCACGAGTACAGTGGCTGGGTGGACGGGCAGACGTATTCGAATCCGAAGAATCTACCAACTCTCAAGGTGGCGGTCACGGGCCCCGACGGCCAACCCGTGCCTGTGCAGGCCGGCGGGGCGAACGAAACCTACACGATGGGGGCCCGCGAGGGGGTTGCATTGTCCAGATTCGATGCCTCGCAGACGGGTGAATACCGCGTGGCAGGTTCATTATCTGCCGATGTGGCGGAACAGACCGTGATCGCCGTCGGCGAGAGCTTCTTGGGGCGGCTCCTCGGCACCATCCTGATGACCACCCTGGGTGCGGTCTTCGGCGGACTCTGCTGCCTCGCAGCCACGATCGTGTTCCTCGTGACCATCATCAAGCGAAGCTCGGCTCGGAGAAGGCTGGCGGCGTCAACGCCAAGCACGCCCGTCTGAGGACAGGGCGGAGGCCTCGGCGTGTCCGACGTGGGGCAACCACTCCGCGACACCGAGGCGCGGGTACGCACACTCGGGCGCAACTCGCCTCCCGCCCGATTGAATTGGGGGCAACCCGCTGGCCGCCTGGCTCCCGGGGCAGAATGGCGAATGCCCAAGGCCCAATGACCAATCAATGACCCAGCCCGAAGCCCGAACCCCAACCGCGAGCGGGGACGTTCGTCATGGGTCATTCGGACTTCATGGGTCATTTCGCTCGCAGATGACGAGTTACGCCCCGCACACTCCCAGCCGGTGTACACCTGTGGGGACTAGCTTCTCGTTGGTTCGCCCACCGGGGCGGCGCGAAGCTGGCCGAGCACGATCCACCCGACGACGCTGAGCAAGATCAGCGGGCCGCCGATGAGTGTGGCGGTCGACACTTCTTCGCCCACCGTCAGGTAAGTGAGGGTGGGGTTGAGGCCCACTTCGAGCAGAAGGATGAGGGCGGCGCGGTGGGCCTCGATGTGCTGTAAGGCCCAGGAGAAGAGGGTGTAGGGCACGGCCACCTGGACGATGCCCAGCAGGGCGATGAGCACAAGCTGCCCGCCGGTCAGGGAGAACGAGCCAAAGCATGCCACCGCGGGAATCAACAGCACCGCCGACCCCAGGCAATTCATACAGACCAGAAAGCCGGCTCCGACGCCCCGGAGCTTGCGCAGTACCACGGTCAGCATGCCGTAGCCCACTCCACTGACTAAGGCGGTGACCATGCCCGCGACATTCGTGTCGCCGTCGCCCAACAGGATGATGCCCGCCCCGGCCATGGCGGCCAGCAGGACGACCCCCTCGGCGAGGCTCGGCCGTTCACCCAGCAGGAGCGGGGACAACAGAAACACCCATATGGGAGAGGTGTATTGCAGGATGATCGCGTTGGCCGCGGTGGTATGCACCGTCGCCAGGACGAAGCCCGCGGTCATCACCGTGAAACTCACGACCGAGGCCACCAGCCAGGCGGGGGTAGCCCGGCGTCGCGTCGGCCAGGCGGCCAGGGCCAAAGGTACAAAGCACAGGCCCCCGATCAGACAGCGATAGAACGAGATGGCCAGCCCAGTCGTCGGGGCCACCACGCCGCCCGCCCCACCCAGCAGTTTGATCATCGGCCCGCCCAGGCTCCACAGCCCCGCGCAGACCACCAGGGCCAGCACGGCCGCGCCCGGCCGACGATCACAGGATGACGACAATGCACTCATGCAAACCTCGCAAGTTCTTCCACTGGACCATCGGCCGGCCCTGGCTCGGACGACAAACGGTCCCTTATAGCATGGCTCCCCCCGGTGTCGCGAGCCCTTGCACGCGAGCGCAGGACTTGGGGTGCATCCGCCGTTCAGCGGCAAGTTGCCAAAAGCGAAGTATCGTGGGTGGCATGGGTCGGTACTCCGACCCGTGGCCAAACGCGGACAACCACTGGTCTGGATACAGACCAGTGCCACCCAGTGCCCCTGAAACTCGGATGCACCCCAGAACTTGGCGCGTTTCAGGGCTCATCGTAGCGGTCGCCCCCCGAGGCGACCGGCGTATTCCTTGCGAGTTCGCCGGGCTCCAGAAGCGATGGCCGCCACGCCATTGCGTGAAGTGTTCGAGAAATCCTGCCGCGGCCGCCGCCCCTGGAGGACGCTGGATTTCCAATGGACACGCCGGTCGCCACGGGGGGCGACCGCTACGATGAGGCATGAAGGGCACTGGCCAGCCGCGTTTCATTGCCCGTCGCCCGAAGAACCGCGAGAAGTCGGTCTGCCCCCATTGTGCTTGGCCCACTCGATCACCCGGGCACTGAGACGCTGAACCATCTCGGGGTGCTTGTCGGCAAGATTGGTGGATTCGTGAGGATCATCGATCACGTTGAACAGCTCGGGCTTCGAGCCGTTGCGGTTGACCAGCAGTTTCCAATCGCCGTCGCGGATGGCCAGATCGGGCCAACCGCGATTGGGACCGGGTCGATCCGGCGGGCGGACCCACATGATCGGCTGGTTGCGTTTGGGTGTGGCCCGGCCGCAGAGAGCCTCCGCCATGTTCAGCCCGTCGAATACGACATCGTCCGGGGGGGGCACATGGGCCATGGCCAGCAGGGACGGCGGCAGGTCCATGCCCGCCAGAAGAGTCTGATCGTTGCTCGTACCAACGGCGGAGGCGGGGATGCCGCGGTACCAGGCGATGAGCGGGCTGCGAATGCCGCCTTCGTAGAGCGTGGCCTTGCTGCCGCGCAGGCCCCCCGATGAGCCGCAGCCCGGCTCGTGTCCGTTGTCGCTGGCCAGCAGGATCAGCGTCTTGTCGCGCAGCGCGGGCTGTGAACGGATGAAATCAAACAGACGGCCAAGCTGCGTGTCCATCGCCTTCATAACGCCAAGGTAGTTCGCCTCGCGCGAGCCGTCCCCACGCAGGCCGGGCGGAGCCTGCAGCGGCGTATGCACATCGTCGAGCCAGAGATTGAGATAAAATGGGCGGTCGGCTTCGACGGCCTTCTGAATCTCCTTGATCGCCCGATCCACGAAGACTTCGGTGACCTTGTGCCGATCGACCCATTGGATAGGCCCGCCGAGCCGGGCATTCATCTGCGTGGGCCGATGCTCAAACGGCCGGCCATCCGGGCCGGGCTCGAAAACGGGCAGAACACGCTCGCCCAGCCCCTCGAAGTTGGTGAGCGAGGCGGCAAAGCCATACTCGGCGATCAGCGGTGCGTCTCCTACGTCGCGTTGTCCGCCCATGTGCCACTTGCCAACATGGGCGGTGTAATAGCCCGCCTTCGCCAGGAACCGGGCGAGACTGGGAGCCTCAAGCGAAAGCCAGTCCGCCTGTCCGCGCCGACGATCGGCCTCGCGATGGTCCAGATACGAGGTGATCCCCCATCGGCCGGGGTATTGCCCGGTGGTCAGAGCCACGCGCGACGGGCTGCAGATCGGAGCGTTGACGTAGAACTGCGTGAAGCGGACGCCTTCGCGGGCGAGGGCGTCCATATGCGTCGTTTCGACTCGCTTGCCGCCGTAACAGCTCAGACCACCGTATCCCATGTCGTCGATCAGAACGAAGAGGATGTTGGGGCGATTGGTCGCCTCGGCGGCAAACGCGTCCGCTGCCACGAGACAAAGTGCCAGCACCATCAACCTCAAGATCGTTGGTCTCGGCATGGGTGTCCTCCCATATCGGCACGTTGTTTGGGCCGCGAAGATTCTCGAAGTCAGAAGGACCTCGCTATCCTCCCTGCACAGAGCGCCTCGGCCAAGGTACGCTACAACCCGATTAGCGAAGGATCAATACCTGCTTGGCCGGTCACTGGCGGTCAGGGTCGCACGTGTGTAATCTCTGATCATGCAAGATGTGTGTGTGCCGTCCGCACCACCATCCTCAAGCGACAAGGTGGTGCCCGAGCGCTCGCAGGTTTGCAGGTCAAGGAAGCGATTGGTCGGAAGCTTGTCATGCGGGAGCACATGCCATGGACGTTGCCCTGAGGAACCACTGGCGGCTGATGTGGGGAATGATGGCGGCCATGGGCTTGGCGTGGGTCGCCCAGGCGGCCGAGCCGGCAGCGACACGGCCGGCGGAAGCGGGCGGCGCGACGCTGGTGCCTGTGCCGGCAGACATGGGTAAGGATGCCCCACCACAGCGCACGCGGGCTGAACTGACGCCGCTGCTCGCCAAGCCGCGGGATGCCCGGGCTACCGCTCGGTACCGTCCGCTGCATGTGACCTTGGTGGCCGGTCCCAAGGACCACGGCCCGGGCGAGCACGATTACCCCGCGTGGCAGAAGGCTTGGCAGAAGCTACTGGCCGCGGCGCCGCAAACGAAGGTCACCACCGCCTGGGAGACGCCTAGCGATGATGACTTCAAGTCCGCCGATGTACTCGTGATCTTCAAGCACAAGGCTTGGCCTCGGGAACTGAACGAACAGATCGACGCGTTTCTCGCTCGCGGCGGCGGGATCGTGCTGCTGCACTACGCGGTGGATGGAGCGGATAACGCCGAGCACGTCGGCAAGTGCCTCGGCTTGTGCTGGCGGCCGAGCGGCAAATATCGCCACGGCCATTTGGACCTGGAGTTCCCCGACCAAAGCAACGTACCTTTCCTGCGAGGCTTGGCCGGAAGGAAACTTCACTTCCACGACGAAACCTACTGGCGGCTGGCCGGCGACCCGGCGGGGATCGAGGTACTGGCGACGGGCACGGAAGACGACGGCGATGGCAAGATGGTCCGCATCCCGCTGATCTGGAACCGGCAGGCCGGCAAGGGCCGCGTGCATGTGAACATCCTCGGCCACTACAACTGGACGTTCAACGATCCACTCTTTCGCGTGCTCCTCCTGCGAGGCATCGCTTCGGCGGGCGGGGTGAAAATCGATCGGTTCGATGATCTGGCCACCGTGGACGTCGCGATGAAGGAGTAGTGCAAGGCGAAGAGGCAGAGGGCACAAAGGCAGAAGGCACAGAGGCTGGCGTCCCAAGCACGTTGCAGGTACTCAAGCGCGCGGCGAGGGTGCTCAAGCGCGAGGCGGGCTCGCTCAAGCGAGCGGCGGGGTTTATCCCCGCCTTTTGCGAGAGCGGCGCCGGATTCCATTGCGGCTTCCCTTGCGACAATCGCCGGGGCACAAACTCGGCGGCTTGCATGAGCTGCCGAGCTACTGGGACCCGCTCGCCGAAAAGGAGAACGCCGCATGGCAGACCACACACATCGGGCTGCGAGCGCGGAGGCCTTGTCGCGCCGGGTCTTTCTGGCCAACTCCGCCGTAGCGGCCGTGGGGCTTCTGGGTGCGTCGCCGGCCCGGTTGGCATGGGCCGCGGAGCGCACGGCGGACCGCCGCATCCGCATGGGCGTGGTCGGCGGCGGCTTCGGATCGTGCCTGCCTTGGCATAAGCATCCCGACGCCGTGGTGGCCGGGGTCAGTGATTTGCGCTCCGATCGCCGCGAGCACCTGATGAAGACCTTCCGCTGCGAGACCGCTTACGAGTCGCTCGAAAAGCTCATCCTTGCCCCGGATATCGATGCCGTGGCGGTGTACACGCCCGCCCCCGACCACGCCCGGCACGTGCGGATGGTGCTCAACGCCGGCAAGCACGCGATCAGCGCGGTGCCCCTGGGCATGACCGTCGAGGAGTGCGAGCAAGTGCTCGACACCGTGAAACGCACCGGTCTAACCTACATGATGTCCGAGACCAGCTTCTATCGCCAGGAAACCATCACCGCCCGGCAATGGTATAACGAGGGCAAGTTCGGCGAGATCGTCCACGTCGAAGCCGAGTACTACCACGACCACACCGGCCCGCACATGGCCTACTGGCAAACGCCCGAGGGACGGACCTGGCGCTACGGCCTCCCGCCCATGCACTACCCGTCGCATTCGACCGCCTTCCTGACCGGTGTGACCGGCGAACGCATCACCGAAGTCTCTTGCATGGGCTGGGGCGACGACACCCAAGCCCTCAAGGACAATACCTACAAAAACCCCTTCTGGAACTGCACCGCCCTGTGCCGCACGAACCGCGGGCACTTCGCCAAGATGTCCGTCTTCTGGCATGTGCAGGTAGGTTTCGCCGAACGGGCCACCTGGTACGGCACCAAGATGAACTACTACATGCCCGATCCGCGCGGTGCGGGTGCCTTCGTGACCTCGGCGTCCACGCCACCGCGGCCGCAGCCCTTGATCGAGCACTGGAAGACCGACATGCTGCCCGAGCCCCTGCGCCACGACTGCGGGCACGGCGGATCCTGGACCTCCATCGTGCACGAGTTCGTCGATTCACTGGTCAAGCGTCGCCGGCCGGCTATCGACATCTACGAAGCCCTGGCCGAGACCGTCCCCGGCATCATCGCCCACCAGTCCGCGATGAAAGGCGGAGAACTCATGAAGGTCCCCCAATACGAGCCGAAGGCGTGACCGAGGCAGAGCCGCGTAGGTTAACATGCCGGCTGCAAACGGAATGACCAATGCCGAAGCACCAATGACCAAGCAAGCCCGAATGTCGAATGCCGAGGGTTCCCGCACGCAACCGCAGCTATGGTTTCGGGCTTGGTCATTGCGCCTTGGGTATTCGGCATTGCAGCCGCCGGAATCACGAAGGATTGGAGCGACCAAGACACTAAGGCACCAAGGTGGATCGTCGAGGAGAATTGCAGATGAGACTGCCTTACCAGGCTACGCTCTTTGTGCCCTTGCACGACAGAAGTCATGATTGTTCTCCGGCCGCGAAGATTCTCCGCGAGCCGGAGGACTCACCACGGAGACACGGAGCGCACGGAGAAGAAAGGAGCCGGTCCTTTCTCCGTGTCCTCAGTGCCGCCGTGGTGCTCTCTTTGACGCGAACCGGCCGGTCTGTCTCTTCATGGCGTTCATCGGCGTCCACTCGTCACGGCGAAGCCAGGCGGAGCCGGATCGGCGGTTCACCACTCCTTGGGCTGCGGGCAAGGTCAGCGCTGTGTCTTCGTGGCTCAATTCGTGAGTGGTTGCGAACGGCGTTGCTCGTCTGCTGTGTGTGGAACACCGCTCAAGGGCAAAACAGCGGTCCCGCACCGCGGCCGAACATCGTCATCATCATGAGCGATGACATGGGGTATTCGGACATCGGCTGCTACGGCGGCGAGATCACAACCCCGGTCCTCGATCGGTTGGCGGCGGGCGGGCTGCGCTTCTCGCAGTTCTACAACATGGCCCGCTGCTGCCCGACGCGAGCGGCGCTGCTCACCGGCCTGCACCCGCACCAGGCGGGCATGGGCCACATGACCGGCGCTCCCCAAGGACGCCCCGAGCCCTGGCAGGGCAACCTCAGTCATCAGGCGGTGACCATCGCCGAGGTGCTCCGCCCCAGCGGGTACGCGACCTACATGTGCGGCAAATGGCACGTCACCAACCGCGAGCGGGCCGGCGACGAGCCCTACAACTGGCCGCTGCAACGCGGGTTCGACCGGTTCTACGGCACCATCACCGGCGCGGGTAGCTTCTACGACCCTACCACGTTGACCCGCGACAACAGAATGATCACGCCGGCCAACGACCCGGAGTATCGGCCGGCCAGCTTCTACTACACCGACGCGATCAACGATAACGCCGTACGCTTCATCGCCGATCACGCCCAGACAAACGCCGCTCAACCCTTCTTCCTCTACGTCGCCCACACCGCCGCCCACTGGCCCATGCACGCCCCCGAAGAGGCCATCGCCAAATACCGTGGGCGATACGACCAAGGCTACGAGCCCATCCGCAAGGCCCGGTTCGAGCGGCTCCGCCAGCTCGGGCTGACTCGACCGGACTGGCCGCCCACGCCTTCGTTCGGCAACTGGGACCAGGTCGAGCACAAAGCGTGGGAGGCACGATGCATGGAAGTCTACGCCGCCATGATCGACCGCATGGACGAGGGCATCGGACGGATCGTCGCCGAGCTGGAAAAACAGAAGCTCTTCGACAACACGTTGATCTTGTTCCTGCAGGACAACGGCGGCTGCGCCGAGCCGCAGGGGCGAGTCGACAAACCGGAATGGCACCTCGAGGATCTCAAGCCGATGGGGCCGGACGACTTGCAGCCCAAGATTTGGCCGCCCATGCAGACCCGCGACGGGCGCCCGTTGCTCGGTGGGCCACAGGTCATGCCCGGCGGGCCGGATACCTACATCGCATATGGCAAGGCTTGGGCCAACGTCTCCAACACGCCGTTCCGCGAGTACAAGCACTGGGTCCACGAGGGCGGCATCTCCACACCGCTCATCGCCCACTGGCCGAAAGGTATCCTCCGCCGCGGCGAGATCGAGCATCAGCCCGGGCAGGTCATCGACCTGATGGCGACCTGCGTAGCACTGGCCGGTGCCGCGTATCCCGCCGAGCATCAAGGCCAGAAGATCCGGCCAATGGAGGGCGCAAGCCTCGTGCCTGCCTTCACAGGCGGAACCATCTCCCGTGAGGCGATCTACTGGGAGCACGAAGGCAATCGGGCCATCCGCGTTGACAAGTGGAAGCTCGTCGCCAAGGGGCCGGCCGGCGAATGGGAACTCTACGATATGGAAGCCGATCGCACGGAACTGACCGATCTGGCGTCACAGCATCCCCGGCGAGCCAGGAAAATGGCCGCGCAGTGGGAAACCTGGGCCCGGCGGGTCGGCGCACTCCCCTGGATCTGGAAGCCGCCCTACAACAAACGCCCCCATCCTCAGTGACAGGCAAAGCCCGCTACCCCGGCACCGCGCCGGGTCAAGATCATCGTTCCACCAGCCCGAGCCCGGGGCGATCGTTCAGTGTCAGCCGGCCCTCGCTACCGCCGAGCCCCTCGAAGGGATCATCCGCCAGCAGCAGATGGCCGTCCAGATCGATCCAGTCCACCAGCGGAGCGAGATGAGCGGCGGCGGCGATACCCACCGATGTCTCAATCATGCACCCGAGCATGATCTTCAGCCCCGCCGAGCGGGCGGTGTGGATCATCTGCAACGCTCGCCGAATGCCCCCGCACTTGCTCAGCTTGATGTTGATCCCGTCGAAAAGTCCCACGCAACGCAACACGTCGGCGACACCCACGCAGCTCTCGTCGGCGACCAGCGGACCGAGACCGGCTTTGCGCACGGCCGGCAAGACCTCGTGTTCCCCCGCCGGCGTGGGCTGCTCGATGAACTCGAGCCGATAGCGCTCCGACAGCCGACGACACTGCTCCAGCACGTTCGCCGAGGTCCATCCGCAGTTGGCGTCTACCCGGAGGACCTTGTCCGGAGCACCCCGGCGGACCGTGGCCAGGATTTCGTCATCTCGCGGCGTGCCCACCTTGATCTTGAGGATCGGATACTGAGCGGCCTCCTCCACCTTGCGGGCGATGACGTCGAGGTCGTCGATGCCGATGGTGAACGAGGTCAACGGCGCGCGCGAGCGGTCCAGGCCCAGCCATTTCCAGACGGGGATGCCGAGAATGCGGCCGGCCAGGTCGTGCATCGCCCCGTCGATGGCCGCGATGGCCGCCGACTGGTCCGCGAACCGAGCCCACAGGGCGTCAAGCACCGCGTCGAAGGCGAACGGGTCGTCGCCGAGCATACCCGCCGCCTCGCGGAGCATCGCCTCCGCCGAGTCGAGCGACTGGTGGTAGTAACTGATCGGCGCCGCCTCGCCCCACCCGACGTGCCCGCCGTGTTCGATCTGGATGAGCAGCATCTCCTTCTCGGTGTTGTCATCCTGTCTCCGAGCGATCCTGAAGGGATAACGCAAGTGCAACCGCCGACGACGCCAGGTAAGCTTCACGGGGCCAACTCCGATCTCAGGGTGCCTATGGGTTTGCCAGATCCTGTCGGGCGCGTTCGTAAACCTCGAACGCGGCCTGATTAAACAGCACGAAAACGGCTTGGTCGATGTTATCCTCGCGTTCGAGGAAGGCCTTGGTCTCGCCGAGCGCGATCCGGGCCGCCTCGTCCAGCGGGTAGCCATACACGCCGCAACTGATGGCCGGGAAGGCGATCGTCCGGATGCCATGCTCGACGGCGAGCTTCAGCGCCGTGCGGTAGCAGCCGGCCAACAGCTCGGGCTCGCCCGAACGACCGTCCCGATAGACCGGCCCGACCGCGTGAATGACATATTTGGCCGGCAGGTCGTAACCGCCCGTCAGCTTCGCCGATCCGGTCGGGCAGCCGCCGAGCGTTCGGCACTCGGCCAGCAACCGCGGACCCGCCGCCCGATGAATCGCCCCATCCACGCCCCCGCCGCCCAGCAGCGAGGTGTTCGCGGCATTCACGATCGCGCCCACCGCCAGCTTCGTGATATCACCACACCGCAGCGAAACCCGCTCGAACCAAGGCCTGACCATGCCCGCGAGTATAGCCCGCGGCCTAAGGTGAGGCAAAACCACTCGCCGCACTGCCGCGACACGTTTGGCGCGGCCTCAGTCCACCCCAAACACTTTCATGACCTCATCCCCAAGGTGGTTAATCACCCTGACCGCGATCCGGCCGCCCTTCGGTTTCTCAAACCGGGATGCCCCGGATTCCCCAACGACGGCGGGCTTACCTCTGGCCGCAGCCTCTGGGTGTACTGGATGATTGGGCAGCCATGCGGGGGGCACGAAAGGGGGCCTCGCCGTCGCGGGAAGGTCCTACTTTCGCGGGTGACGTTGCACCAGCATGGATTCGTCGGCTTCTACAGCGTCGGCGTGAGCGGGGCACGATCGCCCCCAAGCCGCACGGGGGTGGACGCCGCGCCTCATGGGCACTGGTGCTCCACGACCATCCTGTCCTCCATCCGTCTGGATGGGTCACCGCCGCCGACGCAGCCGGGTGGTTTCAGCACTGCGGGTATCGCTACATTCAATCGTGAAATGCTCTGGTCAATGTGAGAATGTGATCTGCAGATCGACCGGTTTTCGCGGTGCCTGGAGGATGATCACGTCCTCGTTGAATTCGACCTTGCCGGGGGGGGTACATTCGACGCTGCGGATCCTCTGATCGCCGGGCGGACGCAGTCGGATCTTGATCGCCTCGACCGGATCCCGCGTGGGGGGCTCCAGGTGTACCTTGGCCGTGCCATGACCGGAATCGATGGAGAAGGAGGCTGGGCCGAATCGGGTCGGAGCCTGGTTGACCGCGATGCGTTTGCCTGCCGCCATCCACGCCCGCGGGGTCGCTTGAGTGATCCATAGGGCTTGGCCATCTTCCCGGATGAGCATGTTCCGCAGCAGGCGCAGTTGTTGGGTGTTGGAATAGGTGTGCGGCAAGGTCCAGTAGTTCTCGCCGGTGCGGACCATGCTGAGTTCAACCGCCGAGTAAGTGTCGCGCGTGATGCCATAGGCCATCGAAGCATAGAGGGCAAGAACGGCCGGCTCAATTTCATCCCGCCGCAAACAGGTCATCCAGTATCCGTAGCTATAGGCATGGTCGACGCAGTTATGAATGTGACAAATCCCGAGTTTCATGCCATTGCGGCGGCGCAAGGCGTCCACAATCATTTCCGATTTCGGGTCGTCAGCCGGCAGGATTTCGGTTTCCAGAACGCACGGTGCGATCAAGCCGTAATACCCGTTGGCGCTCTCGTTAGATTCGTGCCACAGTTCGCGGGTATCCGGTATGATAGGCATGATCTTCATGCCTTGATCCACGAAGGGCGCCGCTTCCATCGAGGCCATGATGTCCGCCAGGTAGGCTTTGCTCTCCTTTGCCAGCTTGTCGGCCTCGGCTTGCATGCCGATCTCGGCGAATACACCCGCGGCCGCCTCCAGGCCCTTGCACAAGTAACTGTTGGAATAGTAATCCGCCGCCGGGTGCAACATGTCCGCGTAAGGCTTGTAGCGGATCAAGCCGCGGGTCAAGACAGGCTGGGCAGCAGCCTGCGACACGGCCGACTTCCGCTGCCCGATGATCCAGTTGCTCATGGTCATCATCTTCGGGGCAAGCCGGCGCAGCCAATCGGAGTTTCGGGTGATGCGGTAATGGTCGCTCATGGTGCACAGCGCGGTGCCGGTATCGGTATCACCATAATTCACCGCCAGCAGTCCGTCAGCGTGCATGAAGCTCAACAGGGCGTCGAAGTACTTTTCCGCCAGGTCGTGGTAGCCCATCATGTCCAACATGTTGCTGTAAAGGGCGGCACTGTAGCCGTACACGCAGGTATAGAAGCCCGACCCATCGCAGACGTGATCGACGCCGTTGCGCCTGTGGACATTGAGGAAGCTGTAAGCCAGCCACGCCCGGTAGGCGTCCTGCACGCGCCGCTCGGGGATCTCAAACAGGCTTCCCGGTTTGAGCACGGCTTTCCAATAATCGCGCACCTGGCCGATCTTCTGCTCGTACTCAGCCGAGGATAGTTCGGCGACAGGGGATTCCAGGATGGCGTAGGGCGCCTTGACGCAGACGGTGCGCTTGCCGCCAGCGGGAAGATCGAACTGCCAGGCGAGGTCGGGCGACTTTTCGGAGGCCGGCCGAACCCGCAGGTGCAGTTTTATATTTCGCGCATGGGCGGTGGTATTGACCATCAGAAAGCGGACGTATGCGAACAGCGGCTGCTCGGGAAGGAAGTTCTCGCTGTGGCCCAGGGCGGTTTGCTCGAGTTCCAGACCATCGTGCTGATCCTGGAGAATCACCACCGGCATGTAGCCATCGAGCAATGCCCGTCGACAAGGCGTGGGGCCGGTGGCGAATTGATAGCCCGGTTCACCGATTTCGAAGAATATCCTCGGGTGATTGTAGTCAGCCGAGTCTTCGGTGAACTGCAGCGAGCCGTTGTGGGCAACGCCAATGGTGAAAGGATGCTCCTTGACCCCGATGGCTTCGCGCGGCCATTTCATGGCTGGGTAATGGCGGGATACGGATTCGAAGGTCGGCCCATCGTTGGCGGCCATTTCCTGCTCGGCCAGCGTGTCCCGTTCGGCCAGGGCCATCTCTGCCAGCTCGTCGGATGACGCTTCAACACACGCAGCGTCCAACTGCGTGATGTGGACATCGTCAATCATGCAGACTCCGACGCTGGTTGGTGCCGGCGGATTGTGGAACGGGCTCGGCTTGGGGAAGATGTTCACATCGGCTCCTTCGCCGAGCACGAGCAGTTCAGGAGCCTTGGCAAATCGCAGCGGCCGCCGCGAAATCCACACACGCTTGCGGTTGCTTTCATCCTCGCCCGCCAGATACCGGATGCAATCCTTGCCCAATTCGATGGTCAGATATCGCCAGGTGTCGGTGGGCCAGTCGCCCAGGTTGTAGATGCGCGGATAGGTTCCCAGCACTTCCTCGACCTGCAATTGACCGCTTCCGGACTTGCTCAGGCCGAAACGACAGAAATTGTCGCGGCTCCACCAGACCAGCATCGACGCCGCCGACGAGCCTTCGCTGCATTTGATCCGGCAACTCATGCGAATGGAGTCCGTTTCCAACTTGCGAGCGATGTGAGCGTTGCTGCCTAATCGTGCACGGATGGCAAGTACATCCCTCTGCTCGAGCGTGTTGCCCTGATCCACATGGGCGACCCAGGCAGTATCCAGGCTGGTCCCTTGAAATGTATCCGCACAGGGCAGTTTCAGCGGAGAAGTGGAAGACTCCTCACCAGACAATGGAAGGTAAACGGCAGCCAGCACCAAGGCCATGGCCGATAAGACTTGTCCAAATCTCACAGTGGTAACCCCTCTGTAGTAAACCACCCGAAACCCGTGAAAGCGCCGCGGGATTCTGCCCGCGCGGAATGTTCCATGGCGCTTACCCCCGGGCTTGATTGCGGCCCCTGCCGCGCGGGCTGAATCCCACTGAGAAAGCCCGGTCTGTGTTTTCGATTAGACCCCATTTCAAGCCCGCGGCACGTAACGCTACTAACAACCGGAGCCGGACTTAGTTGTCCGCGAAGTCGTGGCACGAAAGCTTGGTCCACTTCACTGCGTTCTTGCCTTCCTTGATCCACTGCTCTGCCGTACCGCGCTGGTTGTAGAACCGAACAACTCGCTTGCACCGCCAGCTTCGTGATATCACCACACCGCAGCGAAATCCGCTCGAACCAAGGCCTGACCATGCCCGCGAGTATAGCCCGCGGCCTAAGGTGAGGCCAAACCACTCGCCGCTAAGCGAAACCGCTTCTTCACAGTTGCGATTCGGCGCAGGCCTGTCACGAGCCTCACCGAACCAACCGACTTGCACCGTCATGGGTTCTCGTGGCTGCTGACGGTCACCTCGAATTCGGAGATGGTTTCGCCGGCTCGCCACGAGCGCCGGCCGGGCAGGTGATTCAAGACCAACTCGTCAGTCACGCGGCTCCTCTCGGGCTGCGCGGCCGCCTGATAGCGAACACGCAGCGGGCGGTCGCTGGTGATACGCAAAACGGAGTCAATCGCGATCTCCCGCGCATCGTCCGCGGTCAGTCGCGTACCCGCCCGCGCAACCACGCTAGTCTCATGATCACCGAGGCGCACTTGCCGCCGGCCGCGCTCGTATACCCAGTGCTCGTTGTTCAGAATGCCAATCAAACCGGTCGCGACTTCCTCGGTGGTGACGTCCCGCAAGGCGAAGAGCTTCTCCCGCATAATCCAGCGCCCGTCGGCGTGAGAGCGATAGTGCAAGTGAGCGCGGATCGCCTCTTCGCCGTGATCGACCCGCGCATCCACGGCAAACGTGTCATCGCCGTGCGTGACCCGTACATCGACCAGGGTCACCGGCAACGGCTTGTCCTCGCCCGCGATGCGGATGTACCCGACGCCGCTGCGGTCGTGTGGCGACACCATGCGATCCATGCGGAAGGGCACGCACTGGGCCATGATTTTGGCCCCCCAACTGAAGGTGTGCACGGCCGAGGGTGTGCGGTTCAGGATGATCTTGGCGGCGTCCAGCCGGCGAACGCCGCGCCGTTGCGGTTCGACGGCCTCGTCGCTTGCGGCAAAATGCATCGCCAGCCACGCCAGCCCGAACTGGTAGAGCTTATCCGTCTGGGCGGAGGGAAAGAAGTTCTCCTCCGGCAGGTAGACCGCTCCGCTCGGCGATCGGGCCTGCATCCGCTCGATCACCGCGAGCGTGCGATCCGCCAGAGGCCAAGCCTCCGAATCCCGCCCGAATACCGCCATCAAGGCATGCACGTAGAACCAGTCCACGTTGCGAAACAGGGCCCAATCCTGACCCGATGGGTAGATCAAGCCGCCGTCCGGCAAGGTGAACCATTTGAGGTTCTCGTAGATTCCCGCGACGTTGTGCAGCAAAGCCTCGGGCACCGCCCGGCCGGTCAGCACGTAATCCAGCGCACAGCCCAAGTGCAGCGAGAAGGCGGTCATGTAGTCCGGGTGGACGATGTGGTGATTCTCCAGCGTGAAATCATCGTGGATGTTGGCTCCGGTGAATTGCTCGGCCACTGTCCGGCCGTCCACGATGGCCGACGAGTGCTCATCCGCCGGCCGCAGGAACGACGACAACGCCCACTTGTGAAACGCTCGCTCCCAGTGGCTCCGACGCGCATCCTCGGGCATCAGCAGTACGGCCATCGCCATCACCGTGCTGTTCCAGGCGTTTTCCTCCGCTTTGGTATCGTCGCGGATCTGGTGCGGCGGCTCGGCGGCGGCGATGCGGTCGGCCTCGTGGGCCACCACCCGCCGGACTTCGTCGGCTACCTCGGCCGGCAAGTCCGAGCCGAGGAACCACGCCCCCTGACCCAGCGCGCAAGCCCAGTGGGCCGACTGCCACGCGTCGCCCCAGGGCTGCCCGTCGCTCGTGGGCCGCGATCCGGTGACGTGCGTCGCGGTCAGGTACCGGATCATCGGCACGATCTTCTCGTGCAGCAGGGCCGCCCGCGTGAGTCCCACTTCGGTCTCGTCATACGGCCCGAAGCGGTAGAGGAAACTCAGCCCGCAGACGATCCCCGCGTTCGGTCGAATCCAGTGCTCGCCGCTGCGACTCTCCGTGGCCAACAGGAGCTCGGGATCCT
>JAAYDF010000260.1 GCA_012729395.1 Phycisphaerae bacterium | reverse complement strand
GGTGCACGAGGGCGAATCCGCGGAACCGCTCGACGACCTGGTACTCGGTGACCGCCTCCTTGGCCAGGCGGTGGACGAGTTTGGTATGGGCGATTGGGTTGATGTACTCGCGGGGCACGATGTAGCGATCCTTGAGCGTGGGGTGGCTGCTCAGCGGTGCATCGATCACGTCGCTGTCGAGCTGCGGCTAGGTATCGAGCGTGGTGATGCGGGTCCTGGGGCCATAGACCGCTGGGCCTACACTGCCTTCAAATCTCGAATGTGGGCCAGCGACAATATGGTCGAAAGGTCTGCAGGAGTTGATAACGCAGTCCTCGTAGACGATGGCATTCGATACATCAGAGTCCCTGATGTCACAGCCTCTTCCCAGAAAGACGTTTGGGCCGACAACTGAGTCCTCGATCCGTACACCGTCCTCAATGTATACGGGTTGTCGGATTTGGTATCTGCCGGGAATGAGTTCCGGCTGGCGGCCAATTCGTGAGATCAGCAAACGGTTACCGTTGAGAAGCCCATCCCGCGTACCGACGTCCACCCACTCGGAGCTGAAACAACATGCCAGGACGCGCGATTGATCGCATAGCCATGCCACGAAAGAGCCAAGGCTGTCATCGTTACTGGGATCCCCCAAGTACTCCGGTATCCGATCCATATCCTCCTTGGTGTAAACGTAACATGCAGTGCTGATTTTCGAGACCACCTCTGCTTGCTGCTGCGGTTTTTCCAGAACGGAGTCGAGGATGTCGCCAGTCGTCCGCGCGACTCCAAATTCCGTTGGTGTAGCCTTCATTTCAATCACCGCGTTGGCGGAGACAAGCCGCCTCTGTGCGAATGAGAGGAAGTCCTTAAGAGAGAAAGTGAAGACATTGTCCACGCCGACGACGATGTTCCATTTGCTCAGACCGTTCTGCAGGCGGCCTGTTATAACAAGCTCGCTCAGTTTTGCGACGGGTCCCTTGATCTTGCCGGAAACTGAAGCGTGTTCGACCACCGACAGCGGATAGTTCGACGCCTTCTGCAGTTGTTCCTTGACATCCGAGAAGTAGTTGGCTTTCTCTGCATCGACTGAGACCAGTACTTCTTCTATTCGCGGAACAGTATTCAGCGCTGACACAAGGTGCTGCAGAAGTGTCCCTCCGGCAAGGCGCAGAAGCGCTTTGGGTTGGTCTGTAGTCAATGGCCATAGGCGCATAGCTAGTCCGCCCGCGAGTATGACAGCCCGAGAGGGTTGCACGGCTTCGCATTCGCGTCGTGCACCCAGAGACCGAAGCAGATCGGCCAATCCAGCCGAGTAGTCTCCACGGAAATCGACGAAACGCTTATCTCGAAGCAGTGGCGGTATCTCACAGGTCTCCGCAAGAAGTGGCAACACTATTATGCGGTGCTCGGCGATTTCCTTGTGAAGCATCGTCTGCCATTCGGTCTCAACCCAGCCAGATGACGTTGCGTTCTCCGTAAGCCAGATTGCGAGATAAGCAGACCGCTTGAGTCCCTCCTGCAACTTTTGCGCGATAGACTCACCTGCTGCTATTTGCTCCTCATCCAGCCAAACGTCTACGCCGGCGGCACGCAAGTCTTCCGCCAGTTTCCTTACGGCCTGTTTGTCCTTGGAGGAATGACTGAGGAAGACCCTGGACTTCTGCCCCATTCGCGTGGCCTCCTTATGGAGCGATCGTCACGCCTCAACCCCGCCGTTGAAGCGGAGCGGGACGGGCGCACCGTTCTCCGATAGAAAATGTGATTCCGCGAGGTGCGTCGTCGTGGCCCCCGGGAGGGGGAGACCCCTGCTGGCTCTCCCGGCCGCCCGTTCCCACCGATGGTCAGACGGCTCTGGCCCATTTCGCGGAGCCATGTCGCCTCGGCGACCGCCCGTGGACCGTCCACGGGCAAGATGAGCGCAGTATACCATCCTGGTCCCGGTTGTTGCAACGCTGAAATCGAGAATGTTCAGCTCGGATTCAGCGTTTTTTGGGCAGCTTACCTTGACGCGACGCAACCGAAACGGCGTTTACGCCGCGTTTTGTGCTGGTTCGGGTTCATTGTGGGGGCTCGCGTGCCGGCTGAGACGCCCGATCGAAGTTCTCGGCGCCGTCCGAAAGCTTCCGATCGCTTGCAGTCGCTAATCGCCCACGTTCGCCGTGGCATGATGGCGGTAGTGTGAGGCGTGCGTCATTCGTCATGTCCCTCATCCCGCCCGTCAGCCTCAAGCCCTCGATCCCCGCGTCCAGTCCCCAATCCCCGCCCCCCCGTGATTGCGCGTTTCGCTCGTTCCCGCTCCCTGCTCAGTGTGCCACTCCTCTTTGAGCAATGCGGACAGCGTGCAAGCTCCCGTGTCCGAACACCCCCCGCCTTCAGGTTAGCCGCCGGTGTTCACGGAGAAGCTGAATCAGGCGGGCGAGTTCCGGCGGCGGGGGGGCTTCGAGCTCCATCGCGGCTTCCGAGATCGGGTGGGTGAATCGGATGCGGTAGGCGTGCAGGGCCTGCTGTGAGGTCAATGGGCGATCATCGCCGCTGCCGCTCAGCTCGCGCTCGGAGACGTGGTGTCCGCCGTAGAACGTGTCCCCGACCATGGGATGCCCGATGTAGGACATGTGCACGCGGAGTTGGTGCGTTCGCCCGGTGCGGGGAAAAAGGTGCACGAGGGCGAATCCGCGGAACCGCTCGACGACCTGGTACTCGGTGACCGCCTCCTTGGCCAGGCGGT
>JAAYDF010000259.1 GCA_012729395.1 Phycisphaerae bacterium | reverse complement strand
GGTGCACGAGGGCGAATCCGCGGAACCGCTCGACGACCTGGTACTCGGTGACCGCCTCCTTGGCCAGGCGGTGGACGAGTTTGGTATGGGCGATTGGGTTGATGTACTCGCGGGGCACGATGTAGCGGTCCTTGAGCGTGGGGTGGCTGCTGAGCGGCGCGTCGATCACGTCGCTGTCGAGCTGGGGGTTACCCTCGACGGCCCCGAGGTAGGTCTTGCGGATCATTCTCCGCTCGAACTGCAGTGACAGCCGCCAGTGAGCCTCGTCATGCTTGGCCACGAGCATGATCCCCGTGGTGTTCTTATCGAGGCGATGGACGATGCCCGGCCGGAAGGGATCCTCGCCGTGGCTGAGGCTGTTGGCGTAATGCACCAGCCCGTTGGCGATGGTCCCGTTCTGCGACGTGCGCGAGGGGTGGACGATAATGCCCTTCTGTTTGTTGATCGCGAGGATGTGGTCGTCCTCGTAGACAATATCGAGGGGGATGTCCTCCGGGGCGATGTCGCAGGGCTCGGGCGGCGGGACGACCATGTCGATGCGGTCCCCGCCGTCGGGCTCGTAGCTGGCTTTGGTGGGGCGGCCGTTGACCAGGATGGCCCCGTGCTTGATGAGCCGTTGGATCATGGTCCGCGACAGGCGGGGAAACCGGCCGTGCAAGTACTTGTCCAGCCGTCGTCCGGGTAGCCGTCGGCGGATGTGCAGCGCCACCTTGCGGGCCTCTTCGCTATCGAGGTCCGGCCGGCGCTCCGCCAAATGGGGGGGGAGTAGCTCTTCCTCTTCGAGTTCTTCGTCTGCCATTGCGGGGCATCATACCCGCCGGGAACCCTGCGGCCAATGATCCGCGGACTTGGGGTCGCGAAGACTGCGCGGAGGAGCTGCTGATCACGGTCGCAGGACCGCGCGGGCTCTAGCCTCGCGGCTCTGTCGGGGCGCCATCGTCAGGCTGGGCACCCTTGATCCGCCGGGTCGGTCACGATTCGTTGAGCCGGCGACGCAGGTCATCCCGCTCGCGGCGTGTGGCCTCATGGTCGAAGATCAAGTACTTCATGAGCAGTCGCCACTCACCCATCGCCTCACGGGCACGGGCGAAGTTGGTTTTCAGCTCGTCGTGGCGCTGTCGGGTTTCTTCCAGGAGAGCCATCAGCCCGGCACGTTTCTCGACGGGCAGCGTGTCGATTTGTCGCCTGGCGTCGGCCAAGCGGGCTTGGAATGTTTGGTCGTCCATGGTTTCTTCCCCCTACGGCCCCCACGGGAACTCGTGCGTCAGCCAGCGGCACGTTTCACCGATGGGCACTATAGCACTTTAGCGCCTTGGGGGTGAGAAAATCCACCCGGCCCGCCTGGGACGTCGCCAGGACCGCGAATATCGGACTCTTGCCGCGCTTCTCGCTTTGAGGCGTGCGGATTATGATGGCACGTCGGCCGCCCGGCGGGTGCCGGTTGTCGCCGATGGGAATCTGTGGGTCGAGGATTGAGCATGGATCGTGCGGACGATAGTCGCGATGAGATGCCGGGCAGCGCCTTCGAGTCGGGTGCCGATGACTCCCTGGACCGCGAGTTGGACGAGGCTCTCGGCAGCCTGAACATGGAAAGCCTGATGGACCTGGATGACCCCGGGGCCACGCCCGCCGTCGAGGGCGTGCGACGCGGAACGGTCATCTCCATCCACGGCGATGACATCTTTGTGGACATGGGCGGCAAGAGCCAGGGTTTGCTGGCTGCGGACCAGTTCGGCAACGAGCCGTTGCCCGAGGTCGGAGACGTCGTCGAGGTGACGGTCGAGGGCTACGACCGCGCAGATGGCATTCTGATCCTCTCCCGGCAGGGGGCGGTTAAGGCCGCCACCTGGCAACGACTGCAGGAAGGGGACATCGTCGAAGGTCGGGTCACCGGGCATAACAAGGGCGGACTCGAACTGGATATCAACGGCATCAAGGGGTTCATGCCCATCAGCCAGGTTGGGTTCGAACGCGTCGAGGCCGACGAACTCAGCAAGTATCAGAACCAGCGATTGCGCGGCCAAGTGATGGAGATTCGCCGGGAGGATCGCAGCGTGATCGTCTCGCGGCGGGAAGTGCTCAAGGCCGAGGAGGAACAACTCCGCCAGCAGACCTTCGAGACCCTGACCGAGGGGCAGACAGTCCACGGCACGGTGCGCTCGATCATGCCGTATGGGGCGTTCGTGGACATCGGCGGGATCGACGGCCTGCTGCATGTGGCGGATATGAGTTACGCCCGCGTGGCCGACCCGCACGACGTGGTCCGCGAGGGCCAGCAGATCACCGTCAAGGTGCTCAAGATCGACCGCGACACGCGGCGCATTGGCCTCGGGCTCAAGCAGATCGCCCCCGATCCGTGGGCGGACGCCCAGGCCAAGTGGCTGCCCGAGACCATGGTTAGCGGTCGGGTGACGCGTCTCGCGGACTTCGGTGCGTTCGTCGAGCTCGAGCCCGGCGTCGAGGGCTTGGTGCCCATCGGCGAGATGAGCTTCGGGCGGCGGATCGGGCATCCGCGCGAGGTGGTCAGCGAGAACGAGGTCGTCAAGGTCCGGGTGATGAACGTCGACCCCGAACGCAAGCGGATCAGCCTGTCAATCAAGCGGGTAGGCGACGATCCGTGGACCGGGGCCTCGGTCCGCTGGCCTGCCGACGCGATCGTGGAGGGCACCGTGACCCGGACCACCGAGTTCGGCGCGTTCGTCGAGCTGGTGGCCGGTGTGGAGGGGCTGATCCACATCAGCGAGCTGAGCGATACCCGCGTGCGGCAGGTCGGCGACGTCGTGCGCGTCGGACAGAGCGTGCGGGCCAAGGTCCTCGAAGTGGACGAAGAGCGACGCCGGATTTCGTTGTCGATCAAGCAGGTCGAGACCATGCCGGACTACACCGGCGAGCCCGAACCCACGCCGGAGGTCGCCCGTGCCCCCCGAAAGCGCAAAAAGCCCCTCAAAGGCGGTCTCGAATGGTGACTGGGGCGCGGGCTACAGTGCCCGCGTGAGGATCTCGTGCAGTTCCTCTTCGGCCAGCACGATGGGGTTGGCCTTCATGCTGCTGGCGGCGGCCCCCTTCTCGACCAGGGTGGGCAGGTCTTTTGCCTGCACGCCGTAGCAGCGCAGCCCCGGGATGTGCAGCGTACGGCACACCTCGCCGACCCATTGGATGCCTTGTTCCGCGGTCGCGGCCGGCTTACCGGTCAGCAGGCCCGCGACTTCGTCGTAGCGCTGCCGGGCAGCGTGCTCGGGTACCCGTTGCCCCAGGGCTCGTACATTCACCGCCATGACATGCGGCAGCAGGGCGGCACAGACGGCACCGTGCGGTGCGTCGAACATGCCACCGATCGGCCCGGCAAAGCCATGCGCCGCCCCAAGCCCCGCGTTGGCCAGGGCCAGCCCGCCGAACAGGCTCGCCAAAGCCATATCCCGCCGAGCGGCCGCGTCGCGGCCCTCTTGGCAGGCCCGCACCAGCGACCGGGCTGCCCGCTGGAGCCCCTCGCGGCAGATGGCGTCCGTGAGGGGATTCGCCCGGCCGGAGACGTAGGCTTCGAGGAGTTGCGTCAGCGCGTCCAGGCCTGTGCTTGCGGTGACCTCCGCGGGCAAGTCGTATGTCAGCTCAGGGTCCACGATCGCGATCCGCGGTAGCATGAGCGGATGCCGCAGGCTGACCTTAACTTGGTGTTCCGGCGAGCCCAAGACGGCGTTGCGGGTCACCTCGGCACCGGTGCCGGCCGTGGTGGGGATCGCGATGCAGGGAACGGGTGGTTGCCGCAATGGCAGGGACCGGCCGATGACCTCGAGGTAGTCCAGCACGTCGCCCTCGTTGGTCAGCAGTGCCGCGATTGCCTTGGCCGTATCCACAGCACTGCCGCCGCCGAGCCCGATGACCAGGTTGCAGCCATGCTCTCGGGCGAAACGTGTGCCTTTCCGCACGAGAGGGATCGTCGGTTCGCCAGCGACCGCGAAGGTCACCGCGGACAGGCCGGCCGAGTCGAGCATGTTCAGCAAGGCTGTTCCGGCGCGGCTTGAACGGCCGGTCACCACCAGCACGGGTCCGCCCGCGGTGTCGGGAACCAACGCTCTGGCTGCCGGCCCCACTTCACGCAGGGTGCCTTCGCCAAAGATGATTCTGCCGGCGGTAGCAAACTCAAAGTGCATGTTCGGCTATCCCCAGCTCTGATCGTCGGGCCAAGCGTTCGCGTACTTCACGCCCTTGCGGGGCTCGGCCATCATGTCCGCAACCGTATCGCGCCACTTGATGTAGTGGGGGGTCGCCTTGTGCAGTGCGGTGGCCTCTTCGTTGCGGTAGACCTCGAAGAGCATGAATCGGCAGGGATCGTCGATCTGTTGGATGACGTCGAAGCGGGCGATTCCGGGTTCCTGCACGCTTTTTTGGGCGTTTTCGATCGACGCCAGCCGAAAGGCCTCCACCGACTCCGGTTTCACATGAACGTGGACTAAGACAATGATCATCTTGCGGTCTCCCTGTGCGGCGTTGGAGGGCATCCGGGTGGCGACCGTAAGGGACCGGTGCCGGTTTGTCTACGGCTCCTGTGCGGGCGCGGCTTTGACGAGTTGCCATCCGGTGCGAGCGGGGCTTCTGGTGTTGGCTTGTCGCCGCAGGTGACGATATTTCGTCTGGTGTTTTGGCGGGGGCGGGGCTTCAGGGAGCGGCGGTACGGGCCGATGAGCATGGGAGGATTCTGTGCTCCGGAAAGCCTTTGGCGGCAGGCTTTTGGGGTGCGATCTTTTTCTCGTGAGCAGGCGGCGCTAGACTCTGGTGGCGGCGTGGCGACCGGGTTGATTCGCGCTGGAAAGGCGTTAGGATCTTCATTCTAGCTGGATCGTTACGTGATTCGGCCTGGTAGTTCAGGATCAATTCCATGGCTGAGGACGCAGCACAGACCCGCGAGCATGATCTGGTTCAGGAGGGGCTGTCGGCGGTTTTGGAGCCGGTTCGGGTCGTCTTAGCCAAGGCGGGGGAATCCGAGCGGTATCGGCTGTTGGCGTCGCTGCTGACCCAGTTGGCCGATCAGGCCCAGGGGGCGAACGGTCGGGAGGACAGCGGGGAACAAGTCCGGGCACTGGGTCGCAAGGTCCAGGATTTGCAGCGGGACAACGCGGATCTGCAAGACCAATTGCGCATGGCTCAGGCGGACCTCGAGCGTCGCGACAAGCAGCTCGAGGCCGAGGTGGCCCGCGGGCGGGAGTTGTCGACGGCGAACGAGGAGCAGCGTCACCGTCGCGAGGAGTCCCAGAGGGAGCTGGAGGAGGTCCAGGCCCAGCTCGTGGCCCGCAATCGCGACATCCACCGGCTGGAGAACGAGCGGGATGATCTGCAGCTCCGGCTGCAGCGGGTAGAGATGAAGGCGGGCGATCGTACGCAGCTGGATACGTTGGAAGAAGGCAAGCGTGATCTGAATGCCCGGGTGGCGGAATTGCAGGGGGAGCTCCAGCGTCTGCGGACGGAGCGCGATGCGGAGATCGAGTCGCTGCGGGCGAGGTTGCGAGAGCAGGGGGCAGGGGTATCGCAGGGCGCGGATGCTCTGCTGATGCGGCTGTGGGACCGCCTGGCCCAAGCCAAGCCGAACTCCCTGGCTCAAGGGGGTGTTCAACCGACTGAGCCAGCCGCGGAGAACCTGGTCGACACGTTCATCGAGCTGGTTCAGTTCATCAACAAGTACGACCAGGACATGCGGGTGTTTTTGAACCGGTACACGCGGCACCACCAGGCCATCAGCAGGCAATGGCAGGTGTACGCGGCCCGGGAGGACTTCAATCTGGCGGTCCAGCAGACCATCGCCCCTCAGAATCCCAAGCAGGTTGGCGTGTTACGGCTGAAGTTGAAGGCTTTTCACAAGTTCTGCTTCTCGGCGATGGTCGCCAGCGACGCGGTGATCGAGTCGATCGCCTCGGAGTTGCAGAGTCATCTGCTGGGCGAGCACGGCACGGGGGCGGACGCGAACGCGAAGATCCGGGACTACATCCGCAACGATTGCCACGAGTTGTTCATGGACCACATCAAGCGGCTGCGGAGCGAGAAGATGGCCGAGGTTTTCATTCGAGGGTGACCCATGAAGTGCGAGAGGACGACACGGCGAGGCGTGAGGATCAGGGTGATGCGATCGGTATGTATGGCGGGGACGGCCCTGATGGTGTTGTCGATGGCTGGCGGATGCGCGGCCAGACGTATCACGTTCGAGCAGGATGAGCACATCAACACGGCGGTTCACTGCGGGCGGGATCCGCAGGCCCGCACGGGCGAGCCGCTCGAGTTGGCGATCGTTTGCGTGTATCCGAAGGATCTGGACATCGAGGCGAACCATGGGCTTCGCCGCGAGGCCGGGGTTACCTCTCAGGAATGGTTCGAGAAGCGTCCGCAGCCGGGCGACAGTCCGGATTTGCCGGAGGGGCATCCCCGGTTCCGCCTGCCTGCCAGCCGTATCTACTTGCTGACCAACGCGGAGAGTGCGTCGCAGTATTACGGCACGCGGATCGGGCCGGCGCTGAACGGGGCGAAGATCGATGGCCAATCCAAGGTGGTCCAGGCGAACATCGAGTTTGACTCGTGGTCGCTGCATGACAAGCGGGCGGTCATTTACGTTTTTGCCTTGTTTAAGGACCGCAACGGACATGTGCTGCGTGCGGCGCCAGCCATGTTCGACCCGCCTGGGGCTTACGAGCGGGACATTGCTCTGAAGATCGGGGTGAACAAGGAGGAGGAATGCTCCGGTGCGACGTTGGGGCAGCACATTCGCAACATTACCGTCCGTAAGGCACACAAGGACATGCACGGGCCGGCGAGTCAGTAGACCCGGCTAGAGGCGTTGATCTTGTGTCGCGGACGGTGGCCTTGCTGGGGCGAGGCCAGGGAGCGCAGCATGGAGTTCTGGTCGGAAATCCACTGGTCGGAGGGCATGTTCCTTCGTCCGCATCACCTGCAGGCGGGGCAACGATGGATCGAGACGGTCATGCGCACGGGTCTCGACGCGGTTCGGCCGTTTGCCTGGGGTTTCGTGCAGCTTGAGGTGGCTCGTGAGCCGTTGGAGAACTTCACTCTTCGGCTGGATCGGGCGGATGTGCGTCTGAAGGATGGCACCTGGGTTCGCGTGCCGGAGAACACGGAGGTTGCCCCGCTCGACTTCAAACGGGCGATGGACGACAACCCGCGTGGGGTGGATGTGTATTTTGGCGTGCCGGCCATGCAGGAGGTCCGGGCGAACAGTATCTCGCTGGAGAATCCGGAACGCGTGGATGGCACGCCGCGTTACGAGCCCCAACCGATCACGCGGCGCGACGAGAACACGGGGGCGAATCCGCAGACGGTTTATGTTCGGCGGATGCGTGGCCGGCTGTTCGTCGCGACGGAGGACATGACCGGGTACGAGGTGGTGCGGCTGGGGCGGGTGGTTCGTACCGATCGTCCCGGGGCGGTTCCGGAGGTGGACGAACTGGGCGTGGGGCCGTTGCTGGCCTTGCAGGCGGACGCGGGTCTGAGCAAGCTGCTCAAGTCGCTCAGCGACCAAGTCGAGGCCAAGGACGAGGTTCTTGCCCGCGAAGCCCGTGAGCACCACATGCTGTTTACCGACGGGGTGGCCAGCAACAGCGAGCACTTGTTGAAGCTGCACGTGCTCAACGAGGTGCGAGCACACCTCAAGGCTCTGTTGCAGTGTCCGCTGCTGCATCCCTACGACGTGTTCGTGGTTCTGTCACGGGTGGTGGGTCATCTGTCGGTATTCCATGACGAGTTGGTTCCCGGGGATCTGCCGACCTACGATCACGACCTTCCGGGGGTGAGTTACGGCGCCTTACGTCGTCGGATCGTGAATCTGTTGGAGGCCATGCGTCCGATGGCCTACATCGAGCGGGTTTTCGCCCGGAAGAAGGACGAGACGGGTCGCGACGGTCTGGAGGTGGAGCTGGACCGCAAGTGGATTGACGAGAATCTCGAGATGTTCCTGGCGTTCAACTCGGCGGATCGCGACATCAACGAGGTGGAGCGTTTCGTGAAGAGCACGTTTGATCTGAAGTTGGCGTCGCCCAAGCGTGCGAGGCGGATTCATGGGACGGCGGTAAGCGGGTTGCGGTTCCAGATCAAGTCGGTTCCATCGGGCAGTCTTCCGCGGCGGCCGGAGCTGCATTACTTCAAGATCGACAAGACGATCGGAACGGATCGCACGGATTACTGGCAGGAATGCGAGCAGGAGCGTGGGATCCGGATGAGCGTTCGCGAGGGGCAATTGGCGGGTATTGAGCAGTTCAAGCCGACCCTGTACGTGATACTGAAGGAACGATAAGCCATGGCCACTGAAGGACGCATGCCACCGCTGACGGAAGTCTGCTGGCCGGTCTTCGAGTTTGTGACGAACTTTGCGCGACAGGTCAAGTACGGGATGGTGCCGGCACCGGAGCAGGTCCGGTACGACGGGCTGTCGGCGCTGCGCGACGCGGACGAGCTGGCCCGCGAAGATCCGGTGACCGAGCGGTTGTGGCACGACTGGGTGAAGGCGATGATGGTCTACCTGGTCGACTACAAGATGCTGAATACGGAGTGGGACGGGCGGGATTACTGGTTTGACAATCGGTTCGAGACGGACCGGACGGTCCTTGACCACGTTGAAGCATTGGGTGGCGAAAAATTCTTCGATGATTGTGACAAGGTTCAGCAGGAGTACGAACTGGCGGAGCGGCGGGATCGCCGAGACAAGGAGGAACTGGCGGCTCTGCTGAACTGCTATTTCATCTGTTTGCGACTGGGGTTTCGGGGTCGCTTTCACGAGTACCCACAGGAGCTGGCGGACTACACGCGACGGCTTTTCACCCGTTTGCCCGCCTACTCGAAGACGCGGGGCAAGGAGATGTTCCCCGATGCCTATCAGCACAATCAAGAGTTGAAGGTCGACTACAAGCTGGGGCTCAGTCTGTCAATTGTGCTGACCATCTTCGTGGTTATCCTCGTGGCGTCGGCGTTCGCGTTCCGTCAGGCCTGGAGCAACGCGGTCGGGGAGATTCGCAGGCAGGCGGAACGTTGGGGTCAGGTGACGGCGGTGGCGCCGCCCGCGCCGGCCGACCAGAACGCCGCGAAGGATGCCGCGACACGTTGATTTGGGGATGATCGAGACCCTGCCGGGAGCGGGGCGAGGTGCAAGTGATGAAGAAGCTTGTAGGGCTATTCAAACAACTGCCGCCCGAATTGCGGATGCTGGTGGCAATGGCGGGCCTGGGGACGCCGCTGGGGATTTTCTACGCGGTCCAACGGTTCCTGTTCCCCACGACGCCGATCCGCTATTTGATCTTGGGCTTCGCGGCGGTCATAGGCGTGATCTGTCTGGTTGGCTTCCTGCTGACGAAGGTTTTCGGCGGGCGATCGCGCAAGCGTGTGCGGTCGATGGAGCAGGAACTGGCCAGCGGCGGGCAGGCGGGCCCGACGGGCATGGACGTGCGGGCGGCGATCAAAGAGAACAACGAGAAGTTCTTCGCCGCGATCCGCGACATGCGTAAGAACCTCGGGCTGAGCGTTTATGATCTGCCATGGTACATCGTGCTGGGCGACTCGGGTTGCGGCAAGACGAAGCTGATCAACGAAGGCGGGCTGGTGTTCTCGACGGGCAAGCCGGAGGGCTATCAGCTCGGCACGCTCAACTACAACTGGTGGTTTACGGAGGACGCGATTTTTGTGGATATGGCCGGCCGGCTGTGCAACCCGCAGGAGGACGCGGATCGGCGCGAGTGGACGGCATTTCTCGAAACGATCGGCAAGGGACGCAAAGGCTATCCGGTCAACGGGGCGATCGTGTGCGTGGCCGCGGACCACTTGCTGCAGGACTCGCCGGAAAAGCAGGAGCAGGACGCCAATACGATGCTCGAGCGGCTGCGTGACTTGCAGACGCGGCTGGGCGTGACCTTTGCCACCTACCTGGTGGTGACGAAGTGCGATAAGATCCTCGGGTTCATGCCGTTTTTCGATCGGGCGGGCAAGGACATCGCCTTCAAGAACCAGATGTTTGGCTGGTCGAAGCCGGGCTCCTACGACGAACTGTTCGACCCGGAGCAGTTTGACCGGCAGCTTGACGATCTCTACCAACGGCTGAGCGAGCTTCGTCTGCGTCGGTTGGACGACGATGTGGACGAGGTGGAGATGGGGCTGGCGTACTCCTTCCCGGAGGAGTTCCGCACGCTGCGAGATCCGCTGAAGATCTACGTTCGTACGCTGTTTCCGATGATCAAGAATCCCAAGGCGGTCAAGAACCTGATCTTCCGGGGGGTGTACTTCACGAGCGCGACCCAGGAGGGGGAAGTGGTGCTCAAGCACCTGACGCAGCGACTTGGCGACGACACCGCGCGTCAATTTCCGCCGCTGGAGAGCCTGTATCCGCAGCCGCGTCCGCATTTCGTCAAGGATCTTCTGACTCGGAAGGTGCTGCCGGAAAACGGCCTCGTCTTCCGCAACGAGCAGGAAGTTGCCCGGAACCGCAAGCTTGCCAGGCTCTTGAAGACGGGCAGTATCGCCGCGTCGGTGCTGTTGGTGGCCGCGCTGGTCTGGAGCATGATGACGTTCGGCAGGTTGATCAACACGCCGCGGGTCAACGCGGTGGACGCCACGGTAGCTTTTGCTGGGCCGTTGGAAACCGAGGACGGGCAGCAGGCCAAGCCCGCGGGCATGCAGCCGGCCGGCGCGCTGGCGACGGCGATGGACCTCAGCAACGGTATCGAGAGCCTGCGGGCCAACAAGCTGGCGGCCAGAGTGCTGTCGCTCAATATCGGGACCGACGCCCCCATTCGCGATCTGACCCGAGTCGAGACCCGCCTGTTTGAGGAAGGGGTTCTGCGGGCCGTGTTGCGGGAGGTGGATACAGCCCTGCGCGAGACGCGTCTCGATCCGCCTCAGAAGAGCGAAGATGCGGTCAAGGCCGCTCAGGTTTATCGCGACGCGTTGCTGGTCTATGTGAAGTGGTTTGGCTGCTCGGGTACCGGTGAGCCCCAGGGCGAGGGGCTGTTCGAGGACTTTAAGGCTCTCTGCGAGGTGGTTTCGGATCAGGATTCCGTTGTCATCGCCCAGCGGGCGGACTTTCTCAAGCAGTCGGAACGGTACTTCAAATCGATTCAGGACACGAGTCTGGATATGGCTCGTCTGAATCCGGCACGGCTGCTGCTGGACAGCGGTCTGGACCCGAAGGCCACCATTGAGGCCGGCGTGGTGACGGTGCACAAGTTCTTTGAAGCGTACGCCACGTTGAGCGAGGGCCATCCGGATAAGACGATTGCCGAGTGGATGCGTATTGGCAAGATCTGCCAGCAGCTTGATGAGAGCTACGTGGCCATGCTGTCGGCGGGCCGGGAGATCGTCACGCAGGATGATCTGGTGGCCTTTGCCGAGCAGTTCGGGAAGAGTTTCAGTGTGTTCGATCTGGCGGTCAAGGGCATCCGTTGGCAGGGGGACCGTGGTCGAAGCCAGTTCGTGAAGATCCCCACCGTGCGTGAAGCCATTCTCAATCAGCGGAAGCTGTGGGTAGGCTACGAGGAGGGGCTCAAGAAGGCTTACGCGAGCTGCGCATCGGCTCAACAGGCGGCGGGGCCCGCGGCTTTGGGCTGGCTGTCGCTGGGCGATCAGCAGGGCGGAATGGTCCGGGGGCTGGACCGGTTGCTGGCGGAGAGCCTGCACAGCGACGCGCTGTTGACCGACCAGAGCTACTTCGAGCAGTTTTTCGAGCCGGGAACTTTCGAGCGGCTGATTCCCGAGGTGCACGAGCGGTATAGCTATGCGATAGCGCTGAAGAAGGCGGGCGACTCGCCCAAGGACGACGAGATCGTTCCGGCGGCGGATACGGTTGCGGTGCAAGAGGTGCTGACGAAGGTGAGCGAGCGGCTCAAGGCTCTGGAGCTGGGCCCACCGGCCGATCTGAGCAAGGAGACACTGGCGGATTGGAACACCCGTTTGTATGCCCATCTCGAGAAGATGGCGAACCTGGCCAAGCAGGCGGGCCCGTTGCCGATCAAGCTGGAGCAGCCGGATAAGTGGCGGCAGGAGGAATTAGCGGGCCTCTACCGCGAGTATGAATCGCTGGGGGCTCGGGGCGAGGGCTCGCTGTTGCTGACCACGATCGCTCGCCGGTTGGATCAGGTGCGTGATTGGGGACTGGCCGAGCTGTATCCGGATTGGCGGGGCAAGGCGTCGTCGGCGTACCAGATCGCGATCCCGCCGGAGCCGTCGGCTCCCTCGGCTGCGCCCGCTCCCACCCCCACGGAGCCGCGAGAACCCGAGCGGCGCGAGATCCGCGTACCCGGGCAGCCGGACCGCCAGATTCGCCGGCCCGGCGAGACGGAGCGTCCGGCGGTCGTGCCGTCAGCGGCGGTGGAGCTCGAGGGCACCATTCCCACGTGTACGACGCCGGCGTTCTTGAACCGGTTGGCGGGCGAGTTTGTGTCGGCCTTGATCTTCGTGGGGCAGTTGCAGAAGACGGATTACCTGCCGGGGAGCGGCGAGTATGCCGACCTCCAGGGCGTGTGCAAGCAGCGCCTCAGCGACGCCTGTCGTGCGTACATCGACAGGTATGCGGAGAGTTGGGCCGTGGCTTACCGGAGCCGGACGTTGACCAAGCTCACCCGGGTGCAGGAGCAAGCCCGCGACTGGAAGGCGCTTTCGGATGCACTGGGTCGCACCGCCGTTCCGGGGATTCCGGACACACGCGAAGTGGGCAAGGAGCTTGAGTCGGCCCTCGCGGAGATCCTGCGGGCCGTCCCTTGGGCTCGGATGGGTGACGACGGCCGTACCTGGGAGCAGTTGGCCGGCAGCGACGCCGAATGGCGCAACGTGGCCGACTGGTTCCGGCTGGCGGTGCGGAAGAACTGGACTGACGAGGGCAAAATCTTCGTGAACGAGGTCCAGTTGCCGACGAGCATCACGGTGGGGCCCAACGATGTGCCGTGGGAGGTGGTGGCCCGCGAGGTAGGGCGTCGGTGGGGGGAGGTGGTTGAGGCGGTGCGGGCTAACGTGCCTTTGCCTCGCCAGTTCGACAGGCATACCAAGGAGCGGCGGGAGATCCCCTGGGGCTTGATGGATCAGTTCCGCAAGGAGTGCCACCTGGACGACGAGAAGCTGACGCAGCGCATGGTGGAGTTCATGGCCCAAGGCCAGGCGGCCCTGAGCGAGGAACTCAGTCAGGTGTTGTACGAGCTCCAGCAGCGGTACTTCGAGGGTGCGAGGGTTTACACGGGCTGGCCTTACGTGAATCCGGACGGCCGGCTCGCCGACGCGACCGATACGGTGGATTACTCGAAGTTCCGGCAGTTCCTCGACGAGACGGAGCAGTTGCTGCGGGTGCAGCGGGTTCTGGAGGAGGGCTTGCCGGCCGACAACCCGCTCAAGCAGCGACGAACCGTGTTCTACGATGCTTGCCAGCGATGGCGGGATTTCCTGGCGGTTGGCACGGATGGCATGCCGGGCCGGCTGGAGATGGTGGTCAAGTACGAGGATCCGCTGAATCCGCAGGCCCCTGGCGGGGTGGTTCAGGGCATTCAGGACACGCCGCAGTACTACTACCGGTCGGTGCACCTGGCGTTGGGATTGAGGATCCGTCAGACCGGTGGGGCGGAGAGCGATGGCCCCATCGAGATGCCCACGGTGGCCCAGGATCCAAGCCAGCAGACATGGGAAGCGATCTGGCCTTGGGTGGGGCGATCGGGTGATGCCCAGTTGACCATGCAGTTTGTGGGCGGGCTCCAGCGGCAGGGGCAGAGTAAGGCCTCGCCGAACATTCCGGGGCTGGTTCTGGGCCGCTTGTCGCCGCTGTCGTTTTGTGCGTACCTGAATCGGTATGGCAAGAAGGCCGGCGATAATCTGTGGGTGACGGCTCACCAGATCGACTTGGTCGAAGCGTTCCGGGCCGCCGGGGCACCGGAGCTGGTGCCGCAGGATGACAAACGGATCATGGGCGTGAAGTTCAGCTTCGTGTTAAAGCGCAGTCTCCCTGACCCGATCGACCCGTTGGCGGCGGGTCGATGATCGAGGCGGGTGCCGGATGAATCGTTGGACGGATATCTTCAAGTTTCGTTCGGGTGAGACGAAGCTCAAGGCTGATCCCCGCTTGCGCTGGTTCGGCAAGCTGCCGACCTATGCGGACTACTACAGCTCGCCGGCCGACGAGGAGTGGGTGACCGAGTTCAACGATTGGCTGCTCAAAGGTTACGAGGTGTACCACCACCGGCAGCACGAAGGGGGACACAAGGGGAAGCGTGTTCCGTTGCCGGTGACGAATTGCGCTATTCGCCTGCCGAAGTCGCATGTGACGGTGCTGGCGTCGATTCAGGACTACGGGGGCGACATGCGAGGGCGTCCATTTCCACTGACGTTCTACGTGGGCGTGCCCAGTGCGCAATGGCCCGGTCCGATCGCCGGTTCGTCGTGGGGGGCGATGAGCGTGCTGGCGCGGCTCAGCAGCCTGCGTCACGAGGTGATGCGTTTTTCTCGGGCTCCTGGGCGGTTCGAGTCGGTTTTCGGCGACCGCGAGGTGGACGTGGAGCAGGTGATGGTGGAGGGCAAGGATGATGGATGGCTTGACGGAGCCAGGCGGGTTTCGCTGACGACGTGGTTTGATGGGCTGAAGGCGGGTTTGAGCACAGAGAATCTGGGGGTGTGGCTTGGGCTGGTGGGCAAATGGGGCGAGACGATAGCGGCTCTGGAATCCGAGTCATTTGAACCGACGTTCTGCTTTCCACTGGCGGCCGGTCTTCCGATGGATATGCAGGTGGCGGCGTGGCTGCGTTGGCTGGAGCCGCTGATGGAATTGGAGCGGCGTTCGCTGTCGCTGATGGTGACGGAGGAGCGGGAGGGCGGTGGTGGACGGTTGCTGGTGATCGCCCGCGATCTGGTTCAGGAAGATTTTCTCCTGCTAACCCCGCTGTATCGGAGTCTGGCGTATCTGGATGATTTGACCGCGGTGAAACCGAAGGAGTCTGCGGGGGGCGGTTCGAATGGCCCTGTCGACGCGGCGGATGCAGTGCCGGATCTTCCGGAGACACTGGCGGATTTTGTTGTGCAGCGGATGCGGGCGTCTTGACCCGAGGTGGCGATGTGCGGTACGGTCGATATTAGGCGAGCGGGAATGAGCCGGACCCGATTGCCGCGGGTGTCTGCCCATATCGCAATGACCGTGATGCCAATCGTGTGTGTGGAAACGGTGTGGCGAGCCGTTTGCGAGGCTGAGGTCCGCCATTCAGGTGAGCACGTATGCCGGAGCTGAACGAGCAGCCGATCATTGAGTTGGGCAAGAACCCGATCCCCGGGCCGGCCGCTTGTGGCGCCGACGCCGCGGAGGATGAGCAGTACATCCTCATTCAGGGTGAAGTCGGCAAGCTGGACCGGATCGAGACGGGAGAGCCCGATTGGTACGGGCTGGAGCAAGCCGCGACCAACATCCTGCGTTCAAAGGCGAAGGACATTGAAGTGGCGGCGTACCTGGGTTTTGCGCTGTTCAAGCGGTATGGCTATGCGGGCCTGGCGGCGTCGCTGGCCATGCTGACGGAGATGGTCAATACCTTCTGGGATGGCGCTTTCCCGGAACGGCCGCGGCGGCGCAAAGCGCGGATCGAGACGCTCACGGATCGGTTTGCCGACGGCGGCTGGTTTCGCGACCGGGCTCCCAAGCCCGACGAGTTCGACGCGGTTGATCTGTGCGTGACGCGGATTGACGAGTTGAACAACGCCCTGAAAGCGAAGATGCCGGACGACCCTGCGGACTTTGGCAAGTTCGTGCGGGGGGTCAAGGAGTTGGCGGGTCGTCGTCCGAAACCGGCTACGGCCGGGGCGGCACCAGCCGGTGCGGAGGGTGGAGCTCCGGCGGCGGCGCCCGCTGCGGGTGGGGCATCCCTCTCGGCAGCCGAGATCAGCGATGTTAGCGGGGCGATCAACCAATTGCTCAGTGCGGCGACGTTCATCCGCAAGGCGGAGCCGACGCATCCCGTGCCGTACGCCGTGGTGCGGGCGATCAAGTGGAGCAGGATCGCTCTGCCGACCACTCCGGCGGCTAAGTTCGAGATCGAGCCGCCTGAGGCGACGAAGCTCGACGCTCTGACTCACCAGATGAGCAACGGGCTCTGGGAGAACCTGCTCAAGAACGCCGAGGCCGCGTTTCGGTCGAGTGACCCGTTGTGGCTGGACCTGCAGCGTTATGTGTGTGCGGCAATGGCGGGGCTGGGGTCCGGCTACGAGAAGGCGCGTCAGACGGTGATCGCAATGACGGCGAGCCTGATCAGCCGGCTGGGCGAGGGGCTGTTTGAACTGCGGTTCAAGAACGGGACGCCTCTGTGCAGCGGCGAGACCAAAATGTGGATCGAGTCCGAGGCGGCCCCTGCGGGTGGCAAAGGCGGCGGGCCGACAAGCGGAGCGGTTGATGGCAAGCTGGCCGAGGCGTCGGATGAGGCCCGGAAGCTGGCGGGGGCGGGTAAGCTCAAGGAGGCCCTCGCGGCGTTGCAGGACGGCTTGGGCACGTGCAGTCAGCGACGGGATCGGTTCCTGTGGCGCTTGACCATCGCCCGGCTTTGCTTCGAGGCCGGGCGCCAGCAACTCGCCGCCCCGTTGCTCGAAGAGTGCCGGGAGGAAATCCGTCGCTATCATATTCAGGAATGGGAACCGGGTCTGGCGTCGCAAGTGGCCGAGACCCTCTACAAGTGCCGCAAGGCCCTGCTCTCGACACAGAAGGAGCCGGCGCCTGAAGCGGTGGAACACGTTCGCGATTCGTTTGCCTGGTTGTGCCAACTGGACCCACTGGGAGCCCTGTCTGCTGAGCCGACCGGGAACTGACCTAGAAGGACGCAATACACAAGGAGACCCCTCATGGCCAAAGGACCTTCGAAAGCCCGCGAGTCTCGCGTGAACATCCTGATTTCGGATGCGCTGCGTGGCGGGGCCCAGCCGGAGTTGCCGTTCCGGCTGTTGGTGATGGGCGATTACACCGGCAAGGAAGACAAACGCCCGATCGAGCAACGTGAGCCGTTGGACGTGAACAAGTCGAACTTTGACTCGGTGATGCAGAGCTACAACCTGTCGCTCGATCTGAGCGTGCAGGATCGCATTGCCGGGCAGGGCGAGATGCCCGTTTCGCTGAAGTTTGGGACGTTGAAGGACTTCCGCCCGGAGGCGGTGGCCCGGCAGGTGCCGCAGCTCCGCAACCTGCTCGAACTTCGCGATGCCATGAAGGCGCTGCGTCCGAAGATGGGCGACAAGAACGCCCAGAAAAAGCTGATGGACGCGATCAAGGATCCGGCGGTACGGGACCAGATTCTGGCGATGATCACCGCTGCGGAAGGTGGCCAGGCGGCAGGTGGAGGGACACCGCCGGCGGAGACTCCGGCGGCCGAGGAGCCCCCGGCTCAAGGTTAAGCGTCGCGGCCTCGATCCCGCCGACGTGATCCCCAAGTGTATTCGATCCGAACAGACAGCGGTTTTGAAGAATAAGGAGAAACGACAGCCATGGCAGACCAACCCCAGCAGGCTCAGCCAGCCGGCGCCGCAGCAGCGGATGCCTCCGCCGTTGACGCCTTGATCAGCAGCCTCGACCTCGACCACGAGTATCAGGATCTTTACCGCAAAGGGCTGGCGGGAATCGTGCAGAAGGCCGCCGGCCTGGACCTCACCCGAGTGACCCTTAACAAGCAGGTCGTCGACGACTTCATCGCCGAGATCGACCAGCAGATCAGTGCCCAGGTCAACGAGATTCTGCACCACAAGGATTTCCAGAAGATGGAGTCCGCGTGGCGCAGCCTATGGTACCTGGTGGACAACACCGAGTTCCGCGAGAACATCCGCATCGAGGTACTCAACTGCAGCAAAAATGATCTGCTCGAGGACTTCCAGGACTGCAAGGATTGGCAGAAGTCCGGCATGTTCAAGACGGTTTACCGCGACCAGTACAACACGTTCGGCGGTAACCCGTACGGCATGATGGTCTCGAACTTTGACTTCAGCAACGCCAACCCGGACGTCGAGCTCCTCAGCGAGATCGCCCGTGTCGCCGCGGTGGCCAAGTGCCCGTTCATCGGCGGAGTCAGCGCCAAGATGTTCGGCAAGAAGGAAGACGATTTCACCGGCCTGCCGCGTATGGCGGAGATGTACGAGATCTTCGAGCAGCCGCAGTACACCAAATGGAACGCCTTCCGGCAATCGGACGACTCACGCTACATCGGGCTGTGCATGCCCCGGTTCCTGCTGCGCAAGCCCTACACCATCGAGGACCAGGACGTCAAGGACTTCACCTTCGAGGAGGATGTCCGCGTTCAGACGCACGACCGGTACCTGTGGGGCAACGCCTCGTTTGCGATGGCCGGCCGTATGACCGAGAGCTTCGCCAAGTACCGCTGGTACGATTCGGTCGTCGGCCCGCAGAGCGGCGGTACGGTGCCCAACCTGCCGCTGCACCAGTACGAGGCCACCGGGCAGTACCAGACCAAGATCCCGACCGAGACGCTCATCTCCGAGGATATGGACGTCGACCTATGCAACTTCGGGTTCATCCCGCTGGTCATGCGCAAGGGCAGCGACAACGCCTGCTTCTTCGATGCCCCGTCGGCCAAGAGCGTCGGCAAGTTCCCCGACACTGCCGAGGGCAAAGAGGACGAGACCCGGGCTCGCCTGGGCGCGGCTCTGCCGTACCTGATGATCTCCTGCCGCATCGCTCACTACCTCAAGGTGATCTGGCGCGAGAACATGGGCCGGGTCATGGATGCCGAGAAGATGGTCGGCGAGATCAACAAGTGGCTCAAGCAGTACTGCCGCCAGGGTACGCTGGACGACGAGCTGGCCCACAAGTACCCGCTGCGCGAGATCCAGGTGACCGCTGAGCCGGTGCCCGGCAAGCCCGGCATGTTCAAGTCGGCCATCCAGATGATCCCGCACTTCAAGCTGAAGGGCGTCGAGATCGAGATGTCCATGGTCGGCCAGTTCGACCCGCCGCCGGCTTGATGGTGAGATGGCCGGCGCGTGCGACGCATGGTAGCGGCCGCCCCCCGTGGCGGCCGGCGCGCTCACAACGAGCCCCAAGCGCGAGCG
Organism: Phycisphaerae bacterium; assembly: GCA_012729395.1. Taxonomy (GTDB): domain Bacteria; phylum Planctomycetota; class Phycisphaerae; order UBA1845; family PWPN01; genus JAAYDF01. The sequence continues at coordinate 1,016 of JAAYDF010000259.1, read as the reverse complement.
TGGGGTCGGGCGCATCTCAACGAGCCCCAAGCGCGAGCGTGGGGTCGGGCGTAACCCAACGAGCCCCAAGCGCGAGCGTGGGGCCGGGCGTGTCCCAACGAGCCCGAAGCGCGAGCGCGGGGCCGGGCGTATCCCAACGAGCCCCAAGCGCGAGCGCGGGGTTCCGGGGCCGGGTATAGGCCCCGCAGCGGCAAGACGCTGCTCGACCGAACTCGCCGAGGTCTGGTGCCGCACCTGTAGCGGTCGCCCCCCGTGGCGACCGGCGTATTCCTTGCGAGTTCGCGGGCTACCAGGGGCGGCGGCCGCCACGCCATTGCGTGAAATGCTCTAGCCTCCCTGGGGAGTTGCTCAGACCCAGGCTGTAAGTCCTTGTTTGGCAAGGCGGGTATCGCCAATTCGCTTGCCCCGTAGGTGAAATCGGGCCATGCGTGTCCGCCGGACATCGAACGAATCAGGCTCCGTCCGTACTCAGGTCATCAACCAATCCAATGGCTACCGGGTCGTGACGAGCATCGGTCCGCAGTTGGAACCGCCGATAAACGCGGATGAACGCCGATGCTTGCCATGGAAAACGGTGCATTCCGAACGGTGTGTCAGATAGCACGGACATAGAAGCATGTTAGGACCAAGGCAACTTGTTGCCGCTCGTCAGGAGCACGCCAACTTGTTGCTGCTTGTCGTCAGGACCAAGGCGACTTGTCGCTGTTCGTCCCATACCTCCGGGCGCATCCATCCACAAGTGGACTCGGTCTTCACTGGATCGGCAGCCCGCCAACTTCGTCGCGAAGGGCACAAGCCGGTTTTGCTCTTCCGCACGCGGCCGGCCGTGCACGCCGAGAGGGTACTGGCCAGGGGGGGGAGCCACTGCTCGGATGGAATAACACGTTAGTAGTCGTCCCTGAAAAATGTTAAAAGCCCAATGTTTTGGGGCTGCAATGTCGCTTGGCGGGGTGTATATTTTGCAAGGAAACCACGGATGGCTTGCCAGAACCTTGCAATTTGGGAACGGATTCCAT
>JAAYDF010000258.1 GCA_012729395.1 Phycisphaerae bacterium | reverse complement strand
GCTCGACCGAGTAGTCGGTGAGCTTGGCCGCCAGGATCAGCGTCTGGCTGTCGCTGTTGTCGACCAGGTGCATGATGCCGTAGCCGTAGTCCACGGTCGGGCCGGCATGAACCCATCGCGATTCGACGAAGGCGACCGCCTTGAGAATCGACGCGGGCACGCCGAAGTCCGCGGCCGCCTCCTCGAACGCGGCCTCCAGGGCCGCTTGGTCGGGATGCTCACCCGCCAGCGAGACCGCCTCCAGCTCGATGTGTGGAGTATGCGCCATCGCCACCCCTGAGAGGATGGTCAACACTGCGCACACCGCCGCCTGGATTCCCATCAGCCAGCACTTCGCGAAGTTGCTCGTGTGCATTGATTTGAACCTCCAATGGAAAGGGTCATAGACCGCGACTCCGTAGCCGGACACCGCGACCACGTTGGCAGGGACGATGCGAACCCAGTGCGGGGATGGGAGATCCCCTCAGCATGCGATCCCGCCAACAGGGCCTGCAAGCCTGTTCACACGCCGGACTTGCCCAAAATATGGTTTCATGACGCGACTCAGGTACCGCTCCCGCAACGCGAGAGTGTCCCCATTGCCTCATGTTACCACGCTGCATCGTCGCGAGCAAGACAAAAAAACGCCGATTCGCCGCATTGAGAGAGCCGGTCACGGATTGGCGAAGGGGATCCGACTGGCATTCTTGCGTCGCGGCGTCCCGTGACGGAGAGGCGAGAGGGCGTCGAGCGCGTGGCCGTCCTTGAGTAAAAACCATGCCGGGTTGTCCTTGACAGGACCGGACCAGTTCGCTACAGTGCTTAAGTTAGTGATTACTAGGTAAGCTTTCCGGAAGGGGAAGCGAGCCGAGTATGGCCGCGATGGATGAGATTCTTTCGCAGCGTTCGCCAGGGGATGTGACCACCGTGTAGCGGGTCTGTGGTGCACGGTGCCGGCCGAGGCGCGGTCGGCGAGGATGCTGCGGTCGGCGGGCGAAGCGTCCCGCCGTTGCGCGTGTGAATCCTTGGGTCAGTCGGTCGGCGAGGCGGCATCGGGCGAAGCGAGTGATCTGCGGGATCTGAACGGGGCGAGACTGAATCATGAGCGTCTATCTGGGCATCGATATCGGTGCGGTCAGCATCAAGGCTGCGCTTGTGGTGGATGCTGCCCGGGCGACCGAAGTGGTCGGTCGCGAGGGTGCGGATTTCGCGTTGCGGCGGGTGTCGACCCCCGAGGGATCGCGATCGGCGGTTTTCGTCGCGCCGTATTCCCGCACTCGGGGGCGACCGGCTGAGGCGGTTCGCTCGCTCATTGCCGAGGTAGTTGCCTGCGTCGGCCGAGAGAACCTTGCGGGTCTGATGCTGACTGGCTCGGGCAGCGATAGGGTGGCTCGGACGAGCGGATCGCCGCGATGCAATGAGTTTCAGGCGATCGTGCGAGCGGTGGATTTGCTGCGTCCTGAGGCTCGGACGGTGTTCGAGATCGGCGGCGAGTCGAGCAAGTACATACGCCTGGAGCCGGACCCAGGCAGCGGGCAACTGGGTATCGCGGACTACAGCACGAACGGGGATTGCGCCGCGGGGACGGGTTCGTTCCTGGATCAGCAGGCCGGCCGGCTGAAGTTCGCGGTGGAGGAGATCGGCGCGGTGGTGGCCCAAGCCGACCGGGCGGCCCAGATTGCCGGGCGGTGCAGCGTGTTCGCCAAGAGTGACATGATCCACGCCCAGCAGAAGGGTTTTGGCCCGGCGGAAGTGCTGCGTGGGCTCTGCAAGGCGGTGGCGACGAACTACCGAGCTGCGGTGGTCAAAGGTCGAGCGCCACGTTCGCCTGTGTTGCTGACCGGGGGCGTGTCGGCGAACTCGGCGGTGGTGCGCGAGCTTCGCGAGGTATTCGAGCTGAACGAAGCTGATCTGCAAGTGCCGGAAGCCGCGGAGTCGTACGCGGCGATTGGAGCGGCACTGGTGGCCGCGGCCAGTAACGCCGGAGAAGGACTTCCTCGCGGTCTGTGCGAAGCGGCAAGGGACGAAAACGAAGCCGTTCATAGTGGGGCTGCTGGTGATCAGTTCCCGCGGACCAAGCCGCTGACGCTGGAGCGCGTGCGGCTGCTGCGAGACCGGGTTCGGCCGTATGATTTTGCCGGCCGGGGTGAGCTGGTGGACGCCTATCTGGGGCTGGACATCGGTTCGGTGGGTACGAAGCTGGTGGTCATCGACAGCGACGGCGAGGTGGTGCACTCGATCTTTACGCGGACCGACGGCCGACCGATCGAGGTGGTGACCCGGTGTTTGCGGGAGCTGGAGGAGGCCGTCGGTTCGCGGGTCTGCATTCGCGGCGTGGGGACGACCGGCAGCGGCCGGGAGTTGATCGGCGAACTCGTTGGCGCGGACAGCGTCAACGACGAGATCACCTGCCACAAGACCGGAGCGACGTTCGTGGGTGACCGGTTGCTGGGCCGTCGGCCGGACACGATCTTCGAGATCGGCGGCCAGGACAGCAAGTACATCAGTCTGCAGGCCGAGGGCGGCGACAACGGCGACACCATCGTGGTCGACTTCACGATGAACGAGGCCTGTGCGGCCGGCACGGGCAGCTTCCTGGAGGAGCGCGCCGAGGAACTCGGTGTGTCGATCAAGGGTGAGTTTGCCGCCGAGGCGTTCCGGTCGCGCTCGCCGATTAAACTGGGCGAACGCTGCACCGTGTTCATGGAACGCGACGTGAACACCTGCATGCAGCGTGGGGCCTGTCGCGAGGACGTGATTGCCGGGCTGGCCTACTCGGTGGTGTACAACTACATCAACCGGGTGGTGCGCGGGCGGCCGATCGGCGACTGTGTGTTCTTCCAGGGCGGGACGGCCTACAACGACGCGGTGGCCGCCGCGTTCAGCATCGTGACCGGGAAAGAGGTCATCGTTCCGCCGCACAATGCCGTCCTGGGGGCCATCGGAGCGGCTTTGCTCGCCAAGGAGAAGGTCACCCGCTCGGAGACAATCACTCGGTTCCGCGGGTACGACATGAGTCAGGTGGATTACGCTCTCCGCGAGTTCACCTGTAAAGGCTGCGGCAACTTGTGCAGCGTGCAGGAGTTCACCGTCGAGGGGGAGAAGACCTTCTGGGGCGACAAATGCTCGGACCGCTACCGCAAGCGAGCGAAGACGGACCGCAAGCCGGTCATCGCCGATTTGGTCGCCCTGCGGCGCGAGTTGCTCGACGCGGATGATCACGGCGACCCGCCGGACGCCACGACAACCATCGGCATCCCGGCGGCGATGTACACCTTCGACTTGCTGCCGTTGTGGCGCCGGTTCTTCCGCGACTGCGGGCTCAAGGTCGTGATCTCGGGCGAGACGAACCGCACGATCATCCGTCACGGGTACGATTGTGTGGTGGCGGAGCCTTGCTTCCCGATCATCGTCGCCCACGGGCACGTCGCCGATCTGATCGAGCGTCAGGTGGATTACATCTGGCTGCCCAACATCCTGAACGCGGAGACGCGATTTCTGGACAACGAGAGTCATGTTTGCCCGTGGGGTCAGACGTTGCCGTTCATCATTCGGCAGGCGCCGGCGTTCCGGGATTGGCAGGGTCGCATCCTCTGCCCGACGCTGCGGTTCAGGCGGGGCATGCAAGGCGTACGGCAGGAGCTGCTGGCCGTCGCGAGCGGGTTGGGGGTTGACGCACGGCGTGCGGAACGGGCCTTTGAGGCAGGCTGCCAGGCCTTGGTGCGTTTCCGCGAGGCCTATGCCCGCGCGGGCGCCGAGGCCCTCGCCACGCTGGAGCGCGGCGGCGAGAACGGCATTGTTATCGTGGGGCGACCGTACAACATCCACGATCCGGGCGTCAGCCTGGCCACGGCCCGCAAGCTTCGCGAGCACTATGGCGTCAACGTCATCCCCATCGACGCTCTCACGCTCGCCGACGTGGACATCCGCGACATCAACAGCAATATGTTCTGGGATTACGGACGGCGCATCCTCGCGGCGGCGCGCGTCGTGAGTCGGTACTCCAACCTGCACATCATCTACCTGACGAACTTCAAGTGCGGGCCCGACTCGTTCGTGAAAAGTTTCGTTCGATCGGCGTCCGGTAAGCCGTTCCTCACGTTGCAGTTCGACGGCCACTCCAACGACGCCGGTATGATGACCCGGTGCGAGGCATACCTCGACAGCAAGGGAATCCTGCGATGGTGGCGAAAATGCGAGACGGAGGCCACAGTCTCCGTGGACGAACCCTCTATATCCCTCAAATGGCCTACGCCGGCTCCCGGCTCGTGGCCGCCAGCTTCCGCTCCGTCGGCGTCGACGCGGCACCCGCACCAGACACCGACGCCGAAACCCTAGAACTCGGCGGACTGCACGTCAGCGGCGAGGAGTGCCTGCCGCACAAGATCACCGTCGGCGACTTCCTGAAAGTGTGTCGTCGCCCGGACTTCGACCCGGCCAAGACCGCCTTCCTCATGCCCACGGCTGAGGGGCCCTGCCGCTTCGGGCAGTACGGGCCGTATCTCCGCAAACTGCTCGATGAACTCGGGCACCACGAGGCGGTGGTCTTCTCTCCGACCAGCCTGAACGGCTACGACGGCATGGCCGAGAATACACGCGACCTTATCCGCACCATGTGGATGGGGGTGGTGGCGGGTGACCTGGCCATGCGATTCCTGCTCAAGACCCGGCCGTACGAAACCCGGGCCGGCGACAGCGACACAGTGTTCCGCGAAACGGTCGACCAGTTTGCCGAATTGCTGGCCCGTCCGGACGTCAAGCCCAAGCAGCGACTGGCGGCCCTGGCCCAAGCCGTGGAGCGGATGCGCGACCGATTCCGGGCCATCCCCGCGCGTTACGAAAAGGGGCGCCCGCTCATCGGACTGGTCGGCGAGATCTTCTGCCGGCTGAACACCTTCAGCAATGACGACACCGCTCGGCGGGTCGAACGGCTCGGCGGCGAGTGCTGGCTCTCCGACATCGCCGAGTGGGTATGGTACGTCAACTGGTATGTCGAGCAACGCACCCTTCGCGAAGAGGGTCGGCTTAACTTGACCATGCTCAAGCACCGGCTCAAAACGCACGTGCAACACAAGTATGAACAGGTCCTGTTGCACCCTGTGCTGGCGGACTTGGTCGGCTACGAGGAGCCGCACGACATTCGCGAAGTGCTCGCCGCCGCGGAGCCCTATCTCCCGCCGCGCGGGTGCATCGGCGAGATGGTCCTCAGCGTCGGCAAAGCTGTCTATCTTCACGGCAAGGGTGCCGACGGCATCATCGACATCAGTCCGTTCACCTGCATGAACGGCATTATCTGCGAGGCGATCTATCCCGCCGTCAGCCGGGCGTGCGACGACCTGCCCATCCGCACCTGCTACTTCGACGGAGTCAACACCCACATCGACCGCGACCTGGAGATCTTCCTCGACCTTGCCCGCGCCTACCAGCGACGTAAGAAGCACCCGCGCGTCTACCCAGCGTATTTCGCGTAGCGAGCGGGACCCAGCCAGTTCGTTGACGTGAGGACCGAGTCAACCGGCTGCCGGATTCCAAGAAACGCGAACAAGTTCGCTTGGTCCTCCACGAACAAGTTCGGTCGGTCCTCCGCGAACAAGTTCGCTCACCACTTTCCCTCGCTAGCGTTCCGCCGGTGTCACCGTCATACGGACGGCGACTTGTGTCAACGGGCGTGCGAGCCGGATGCCGATCCGCGTGGGCGGCGAGCGGCCGCCGAGATCCTCCTCAATCTTCTCCGGGTGAATCTCAAACGCCTCGCCGCCGGTGTCGATCGTCACCCGCACGCTTGCCTTGTCGTCGGTGACCAGCAGCACCCCCGGCTCCAGCTCTCGCCACTGGCCAAACGTGATCAACGCGGTCTCGAAGGTTTGCGGTGCACTCAAGGCCGCTACGTCGGTGATGGTCAGCGCACCTGTGCCGCGGCGGTCGTACACGAAGGTGCGTTCGAGCTTTTCAAGCTCGGGCACCGGGTACGCGGAACGGATGTCGAGAGCCAGTGTATCGGCCTCATCGGTGAACTCGGTGCGGAGCACTTCGCCGCGAGCGGCGGTACCGGCCCGCTGGAGCTTGCCCGCGATCAACGGCACGGGGTGCCCGAAGGAGTTGAGCATCTTGCTCTCGTAGCGCTTCGCGCTGAATGTTCGGGCCGTGTATACCTCCAGGCCAGGGTCCAGCAGCACGGGGGTGCGGTCCACGACGGCGACGAACGAGCCGACGTCGTTGTGGTTGTGATGCTCGGCGTTGTGGCCTCCTTTGAGAGCCACGGCGAGTCGGCAGGTGGAATCGGGTGCCGGCCTGGCGATCAGCACGCCCGCGTGGTCGAACCAACTCCGCAGCCCCGGGCCCGCGTCGGCGACCGAGGCCGGCGCCGTCCGTGACGCCGACGTCGGGAACGAGTAGAGCATCGCATGCCCCAGTCCGCCGCTGGTGGTAACCGGATCCAGGTTGTCCCATTGCCTGATGCCCAGTCCGAGTCGCCGGCTCACGAAGTACATGATCGGCCCGCTCGGCCGGGCGCTAAGCGAGCAGTCCGCAAAGGCCGGCACCACGCCGTCTGCGATTTCGATGCGGGCACCGTAGGTCGCCGCCGCCCGGACCGCCTCGTCGGCCAACAAGTCAACCTTGCCCCCCGTCGCCTGATGGATGATCTCCGCGAGGTACAGGTAGTTGCCGAACCCATAGTTCCAGTAGCCCACGCCCTCGGAGCAGTAACCGTCGGGCGTGAAGCCCTTGAGGAAGTTCAGGGCGTACTTCTCCGCGGCGGCCACGAAAAACGCCCGGTCTTCCGCGGCCGGCACCATCGCCATGGCCGCTCCCGTGACGCCCGCCAAGCAGACGGAGTTCCAATTGTTGTGGGTGGTCAGCCACCAATTCGCCTGCCGCTTGCCGGCGACCATGTCACGGTATGGATCGAGCACGCGGCGATCGATGTTCTCGCGAATCAGGCTTCGCGTCCGTTCGTCGAGCTTGTCGCCCAGCAGGTAATGGGCGGTCGCCAGATGCCAGGCCTGGGCCGATGAGACCAGGTCGACATCCACCGCCTTGCCTTCGAAGTTCGTCTGGTTGCGGTCGTGGGCCGGCAGGATCCAGGTCGGCTGAGCGGCCAGGGCCTCGACCAAGGCCGCGATCGCGGGGAGAAATCGACCGCGATTCTCAATGCACTCCGCCAAGACCAGCGGCGTCAGCCGCGCGTTCCTCTCCCCGTAAACTCGCTCGTAGCGTCGGCGGTTGCCGGTTCGCGAGTAATCCAGATACAGCTCGTCCGGCAAATCCGGCAGGGGGGTGTCGAGGGATTTCTCCGCCGCGGCAACGACCTTCGCGTACGCGGCATGTTGGGCCAAGGCGGCCCATGCCTTGCGGTCACTGATCGGTTGTCCCATGCCGACGGGACGCTCGGGCAACATCGTCGCGATCGCTCGCACTCGCTCGGCCGCCGGCGCCGGATTGCTCGCCGCCTCGGCACCCCACACCCCGGCGATCATCATCCACGGCCCAACCAACACCACCGCTCGTCGCACGCACTTCATCGCGTACCTCCCGACCACGCTCCTCGCCCCAGCATACCCGCGAGCCACCCCAGCCTCTTGCCGGCTTGCTGATGACTGCGAACAGACACGCTGATGGCTATGGGGTCGCGTTTGTCTCCGCTTCACTGGTATTCCCCGAGCCGTCCTCGACGTCCGACGGCGCGGCGATCGCCTCCTCGTCGCTCGGCTCTTCGGCGGACGGGGCGTCCGTCTCGGCGGTCCATTCCTCCATCTTCGTACGAACTAGCTCAACGCCGGCGACCGAATCCGTAGAGGCCGCCACGTCCCGAAGCATGGCCAAGGCCCGATCCTTGCGTCCCTCGGCCGCCAACCCAGAGGCGATCTCGACACATGCTGCCACCGCCTCCTCCGCCACCTCACCAACCAGCAGTGGCCGCACATCCTCAACCCAATCCGTCGCCGCGATGCGCTTCATTCCCCCAAGAACGGCCAGCTTCCCCTCACGGTCCGTCACCAACGGCAAAGCCGTGCGATACATCTGCAATGCGGAATGCTCACGATCCATCTTCAATCGCTCATCCGCCAAACGCAGGTAGCTCGCCAAGGCAATGGACTTCACCGAGGGCACATCATGCCGGGCCGCGCTGAGCAGCAGATTCTCGACCGCCGGAGCGGCCAGTTCCGGCCTTGACGCGAGAACCTCGAACGCTGCTTGCCGAACACTTGCCTCCGGATGAACGGCCGACTCCATCAGCGCATCCAGCAGATCGGGCACGTTCCGGGCGGCGACCACACGTAACAGCCCCACGCGTTTGACCGGCTCGGCAAACCGGAGCATTCGCACCAAGCGGACATTCACCGTGGCTCTCGGGGCCGTCGACCAGGAGTTCGCCCAGAGTTCCTCGCGATCCTCCAACGCGATCATCGCGGCGATCGCCGCCTCGGTCACCTCCGGGTCCTCGTCCGCCAAGTAGGGCAACAGCACCGTCGTCTGAGCGGCCCCGCCTGTCTTTCCGACGCCGGCCAGGGCGCTGAGACGCAACTGCTTGCTCGGAGCGGCGGACAGAAGGGCCAGATAGATCTCCAAGGCCTCGGCCCTGTTCCCGCGGGCCGCACGATTCCCCGCGTAAACCACCAGGGCGTTGCCGATGCGAGCCAGCTCGGCAGGCGGCGACTTGCGCACCGCCGAAGCGGACAAGACCTGCTCGGCCGGCTCGCCGATTCGGGCCAACGCCTCCAACGCCGCGGTCGAGACAGTGGGATCCCCGGTCTCCGCCAGCTTGACCAGCGGACCGACCGCCGCCGCATCGCCACGCGCACCCAAAGCTTCGATCACCGCCGGTTGCCGCCTGGGCGGAGCCGTCTCCAGTGCCCCGATCAGGGCCCGCGTCGAGCCCGACCCGGGGATCCCCTGCAAGGCCTGGCAAGCGTCGTTCGCCAGCTCATCGTCCGCCAGTAACGGGGCAATCGACCGCACCGACTGCTCCGTACCCACCTGCCCCAACAGACGCAACGCCTCCGCCCGGACCAGCCGAGGGAGCTCATCATCCAACAACTTGACCAACTCATCCGCGACCGTCCACCGCCGGTAGTCCCAAGGCTCAAAGCCACTCACCGCGTCAACAAGCCCTGCCAAAGCCTCTCTTGCCGTCTCGGCAACCTGGCCATCCTCACCGCCCATCACATCACCCAGCGGCACCACCGCCCGGGCATCCTGCCGAGCCGCCTCCTGCACCGCCAGGCCGCGCACCTCGGCGTCCTCGTCCTGTACGCGAGCCATGAACTCCGCCACGTTGCCGCCAGCCCCCGGACCGCTGCACGACGCGGCCAGCAGCACCGCACCCAAGCCTACCGCCCACATCCCACGGCTTAACACCTTCTCGTGCCACATACTCCGCACCTCCCCAGTGTTGAGAATACCTTGCCAGATAGTCATGCTCCCGCCGGCGGCACCACCGCGAAAGCCTCCCGCACGCCATTCAAGAACATCTCCACCGCCACCGCCGTCAGAATCAAGCCCATGAGACGCTCGAGAGCGATCAACCCGCGAGCTTTGATCAGCCGCGTCAGCCATCCCGATGAGAGCAGAATCACCGCCGACGCCAGCCATGCACACAGAATCGCCAACAGCCAGCCCGGCCAGCGGTCCGGCTCCCGACTCACCAACAGCATGATGGTTACCAGCGAGGATGGCCCCGCAACCAACGGCACCGCCAGCGGCACAATGAACGGCTCACCCTCCAAGGTCGGCCCGAAGATGCCCTCTTCCGGCGGAAAGATCATCCGTACCGCGATCAAGAACAAAATCAACCCTCCCGCGATACTCAACGAGTCCTGCGAGATCTGGAGCAGCCGCATGACCTCACGGCCACCCGCCAGGAAGCCCAGCATGATCACTAGGGCAATGCACAGCTCCCGGGCCACCACCACCCGCCGCCGCCGCGGATTAACGTCCCGTAGGGCAACCAGAAACAGCGGAATGTTACCCAGCGGGTCCATAACCAGAAACAGCAGAAAGATCGCGGATAGAATGGTCATTGTCGTGTACTCGCCGCTTGTCGAGACCACATGCCTTGGCCGGCCGGCGAACACCCGCCCAAACGAGCATCCGGGCGACACGCCGCCAAGCCCATCTCTCATCGCAATGCCCTACGCTCGCCCGTGCCAGTGTACCCGTCCCGCCTGATACCCGGTACCCCCACGCGAGATATCGCCCTGGGGCCAGTTATGGCATAATGAGGGATAAGGCCTCGTATCTCGTTGCGGTCCCCGACCGCCTTGGGAGGAACGTCGCATGAGCCGCTGGAAATTCAACCCCGCAGGTTCGCTGGATGAGCTCCGGCAAGAGGTCGACCGCCTCTGCGAAAGCTACCTCGGCGGCTTCCGACCGGGCTCGCTGATCCCCGGCCGCAAGTTCCCGCCGCTGGATCTCTGGGAGGACGGCGAGTCGATCGTCGTGCAGGCGGAACTGCCCGGCGTGTGTACCGACAACGTCGAGATCAACTTGCTGGGCAACACGTTGACCCTCAAGGGATTCCGACCGCCCGCTGCCGCCACCGGAGCCACCGTGCACCGCAAGGAGCAACAGACCGGCAACTTCGAACGCGCGGTGACCCTGCCCACGGAGGTGGATCCCGACCGCATCGAGGCCACCCTCAAGGACGGCCTGCTTACCGTGACCATCCGGAAGTCCGAGGTCATCGCCGCCCGCAAAGTGGCCGTCCAACCTCTCTGACCGTCGCTACAGGTTCGGACCACCCGGTGGCCCGCTGTAAGGCGCAAGCAAAAACGGCCAGAAAGCGACAAAGCCCGAAAAAAAGCGAGAGGGCCATAACCGTCGGCTCTGACGCACCTTATGGCGGTTGGGAGGCAAAACCGGGCGGAGTGGGCCTTGCGCTGAAAACAGGCGTCGCCCCTAACATCTACCTAACACGCTGCCACGATTGCTTGCGCGGGCCGGGCGGGAGGCGGGGAACAGAAGCGGCGGTGTGACAAGTGGTTACGGGCGATCCGGGCGACGGATGGGGGGCGAATCGGGCCGGGGGACGGCGACACGGCAAAGCGACACAGCGACACAAAGCGACAGAAATGGGGCACTCCGAGTTGGGTAATCGGCGCGCGGTCGGCGGGGCCGGGGGGCCTTCGGACCATGGATGAAGGGCCGTCGATGGGGGATCGAGGGGGGGGCGGAGGGGGCCCAGGCGGGGCTTGGGATCGGGCGTCGGTGGCCGCGGGGCTGGCCGAAGAGCGCTCCATGGGCCAGCCGCTGGGCTCGGTGGGCTGGGGGCAGGGGCGGGGGGCGGCGAGGGGGGATCGGGGGCTTCGACCCTTCGCGAAGGTCGGTCGCGGGGCGTTTGAGGGGGCAGGGGTTGGAGGTCGGGGGGCCGGTGGCGTGGGTGGCCTGGCCGGCCGGGCGGTCAGGGGAGCGGATCGGCCGGTGGGGATGGGGTGGTGTCGGCCTGGTCTCGGTGGGACCGCCTGGGGGCGGCCCTGGCTTTGGCTGGCCGCCCACTGGACGATGGGGGCGGCTGCAAGCTGGCGACGTGCTCTGTGGGGGGACTCGGAGACCGATGTGCGGTGCGGATCTCTTCGACCACCTTCGGACTGAGACCGGGACTGGATTTCCTGGTCTCTGCGATGGCCTGCTGCAGCGCGGATACAAGCTGCTCTACTCGTTTGAGGAACGCATCGTCAGATTCCCCCGGGGCGGGCACGATAGCGGTGGGCGCTTCTCGCCTGAGCCCCGTCGCCTCCGCGTCGCTCCGCCCGCGGACTCCAGATCGGTACGAATCGGCCAAGAAAGCCCATATTGCATACTGAACATCAGACCAGGTGATTCCCTCGGGCGGCCAAGGGTAGATAGGGAAAGGCGGGCCCTTGGCCCATGCCGGCGGCGGGGGCCAGTCCAGGTCATCATCAAAAAGCCATTCCGCGGACACTTCAAGAACTTGGGCCAGCAGGAGTCCTTGAGGGGCCGGGGGACGCTGGGACGTGCCCGCCCGCAGGTAGCGACGCAGCGAGGTGTAGGGAATCTCTGCACAGTGGGCCAACCACTTCAGATCGTGGCCGCGCTCCGTCGCCAGCCGCCGGACTTTGTCCTGGAAGGTCATCGGGAGCCATGCTAACGCTTTTTTTTTCGGAATCAATGGCCAAAAGACTTGCATGAGCGTCCGGTATGGTGTACAATCTAGTCCAGATCAGACGTTATGCTATCCATTGTGGACGTTTCAACGGTATTCCACATGCCCAAGACCGCAGTGTCAATCGTGCCCGAGGTCATCGAGCGAGTGCGAATCCGCCGGGGCCTGTTGTGCGAAGACCTGGCTCGCCAGGCCGGAGTGTCGCGCAGCTCACTCCAACGGGCCATGCGGACGGGGGCAGTTGGTATGAGCGTCGGGCGAAGGCTGGCCGCTGCACTAGGCATTCCGTTTGAGGCGATCCTGCCTTCCCCAGAAACTGCGGAGACACCCCATGCCGCCCGCGCCGGATGATTGGCCATCCCTGACGATACTGGTGGAGGCACGAGCCTTCCAGGGCACCAAGTCGCCACGGCGCCTCGCCCAGCGGTGGGCCGAGCGTTTGGGCTTTTCGCTTGCGCGCAAGGTGCGGGGTGTGTGGACGGTGAGCCCCGACGCCCGGTTGCCCGATGGACAACCCGTGGCAGCGTTTTTGGAGCATGGGGCACGCCCCGCTGCTGCCGGCGGCCGCGTGTTGCCACCCGGGTATGAGAGGTGGAGCAACAAGGAGCGAACGGAGTGGGCCAATCGGTGCGATCTCGATAACCGATTCCAGGGATTCACAACCAACCACCCCAAAATGCCCATCGAACGGTGCGCGGACGCCTTTGCGGCCAGTCCGGACGGGCATTGGGCACGGGAGCGCGGATTGGCAATCAGTGCGCGGTCACTCTGGAGAAATAGGGCGATCCTCACACCCGGTCATCGGCTCTTCGGCAAGCTCGATTCGCGCGGGCGCAAGATGGCCACCGAGGCGGAGCGGGCCGCGCGGTTCGCCCCGGAACTCCAAGAACTAACCCGCGGCTTCTACCTGCAGGAAAGCCGCCTGAACGCGCTCGAGGTCCGCCGGACGCTGGTTCCTCTCGCGAAGGCCAACGGATGGGCGCTCCCGGCGAAGCGGACGTTTCAGAAGTGGGTCAAAGACAACATCTCGCACGCCGACAAGGTCCTGGGCAGGCGGGGCGTGCAAGCGTTTCGCGCGGAGGTCTTGCCGAAGCTGCACCGCGACCTATCAGGGGTGCCAGCGGGGTCCTGGTGGGTGGCGGATGTGCGGTACCTGGATATATGGTCCAGGGTGCGAGATCACATCAAAGGGTGGCGTCCATGCCGTCTGAAACTGACAGCGATTATGGATGTTCGATCCCGCAAGATGGTCGGCTGGTGCATCAGTGAACGGGCGGACACCAACACGATCCTGGCCGCCTTCATGATGGCGGTCAGCAAGTACGGGGCCCCAGACCATATCACGCTGGACAATGGAAAAGACTTCATCGCCGCGGCCGGTGGACGGGGTCGGCGGCGGTGGGATTCGTGGGATGAAGCCCGGTTGGGCACCGCTTTTCAGCAATTGAAGGTCACAGTGCATTACGCAGAAGTGCGAGCGCCCTGGGCGAAGTCGATCGAGAGGGCCTTCGCGACGCTGGCTAACATCTTCGACAAGACCTGGCCGACCTACGCGGGCCCGTCGCCGGCCGCGAAGCCAAGTGATATCGCACGCATCCGGGCGAATGTGATGGACCTCCCGACCGTGGAGGACATCACCAAGGCATGGGAGCAAGAAGCGTTGGCCGACTATCATGCCCGGACGCACGAGGGGGATGGCATGAACGGGCTCACCCCAAACCTGGTGATGGAACAATACCGCGGAACCATCCGGCGAGTATCGGCGGAGGTTCTGGATTTCGTCTGCTCCCGAATCGTCGGCCCCAAGACCGTCGGCCGCGACGGCATCCAACATCAGGGGATTCTGTATGGCAATTATGATGTTCGCCTCATCCAGTACCAGGGTCGGAAGGTCATGCTGCGCATGCGGCCGGACCAGGCGGATACGGTGATCGTCTGCGACCTGGAGGGGCGGCCGCTCCTGGAAGTCACCAATCACATACTCGACGGCCTAAACCAGACGGACGTTAAGAAGGCTGCGGAGCTACGCCGGCGGGAAGTCCGCGATCGACGGCGGTTTATAGAATCGTCACGAACCAAGATTGAGTCGCTCGCCGAGACCGCGCGGCGGCTCAAGGCGCAGGAGAGCGTCCGCTCCGAGGCCGCTTTGCGTCAGCACCTGGCTCCACCCCCGGCCCCGGCGGTGACGCTGGTTGGGGCGGACCTCGAAAAGGAGGTCAAGGCCATGGGCCGCCGGCGGCGGTCTGGGCGGCCGCCGACGGCGGAGGAGCTGTCCGATTGGGCCGCCGCCGAAGAGGTCCGGGCGGCCCTCGAAGGGGGCGATCCGCGGTCGGCCGCTCAGATCGCGGAGGAGGCTCGGTGGGCCGAGTACGAGGCGGTGCTTGCGGATTTCGACGAGGTAATGGACGAGCCCCCGCGACGGGAGGTTGCCGGATGACGACGCCTCCCCAACACGATCGGCCGGCGGGCGCGGTGGACGGCGCGGAAGCCGTGTACGCCGGACTTGAGCGGGAGGCCCGTGTCGATCGGGTGGCCCCGCTGGCGGATGCGGCGGCGGAGCGGCCGCTGACGGATGCTGAGCGAGCGGATGCGGTACGGGTCGCCGAGACGTTCCTGCGGAGTCCCGAAGTCACGGTCGGCGGCTTTGCCAAGATGCTGGGCGTGGCACCTGGCACGCTTCGCGCGGTGTTAGCCGGCCGGTACCGAGGGGACGTGGATGGCATTCTGCGGCGCGTGCGCCCGACAGTCAACGCGTGGTTTCGGGCGAAGGGTGCTCCGGAGCGCGGCGGGTTTGTTCGGGGGGCGGTGGCCCGCAAGATCAGTACGGCGTTGCGATACGTCACCG
>JAAYDF010000257.1 GCA_012729395.1 Phycisphaerae bacterium | reverse complement strand
TTCCGCGGATGCCCTTGCCACCGGGACCAATAACCGCGCCGATTTTTTCAGGATTGATCTTGATTGTCAAGATTCTGGGGGCGTAACGGCTGATTTCCTTCCGAGGACGAGGCAGCGTCTCGATGATTTTCTTGAGAATGCGGATCCGTGCTTCTCGGGCTCGGGCCAAGGTCTCGACGATGATCTCCTGGGTAATAAAGCGTTCCTTTAGGTCGAGTTGGATGCCGGTGATGCCTCGCTGGGTGCCTGCCACTTTGAAGTCCATGTCCCCAAAATGGTCCTCCTCGCCGAGGATGTCTGTCAGCAGGATGCGCTGGTTGTCGTTATGGACGCCGCCGATGGAGATGCCCGCCACGGGCTGGGAGATGGGCACGCCGGCGTCCATCAGGGCGAGGGTGCCGCCGCAGACGCTGGCCATCGAGCTGGAGCCATTGGATTCGGTGATCTCGCTGACGAGTCGGATGGTGTAGGGGAACTTGTCGACAGAGGGCAATACGGCCTCAAGGGAGCGTTCGGCCAAAGCTCCGTGGCCGATCTCTCGCCGGCCGGGGCCCATGATGCGCCGGGCCTCTCCCACGCAGAACGGTGGAAAATCGTAGTGCAGCATGAATTTCTTGCTGTACTCCTCGGCGATGCCGTCGATGATCTGCTCATCCCGGGCGGTGCCGAGCGTGGTGACGACCAGTGCCTGGGTTTCGCCGCGGGTGAAGAGGGCGGAACCATGGGTTCGCGGCAGGATGGCCACTTCGCCGGAGATTTCGCGGATATCCTCGGGGCCACGGCCGTCGGCCCGCTTGCCGGTCTTCAGGATGAGGCTGTTGAAGACTTCCTCTTCTAGGGCGTGCAGGGTTTTGTGGACTTCCGCTCGGTCGAAAGGCGGCTCCTCTGCCTCGGCGGGGGAGAGTTCCTCGATCACGGTGTCGTAGAGTCCCTTGATGGCGGCCTGACGTTCGAGCTTGCCGGGGATCTGCCGCCGCTTGACCATCTCGTCGTGAGCCTTCTCGCGGACGATCCGCTGAAGCTCCCGATTGGGCTCGACAGGAGTCCAACTCCGCTCCCGCCCGACGTTGGTTCGCAGCTCACTGATGGCCGCGCAGATCTCGCGGATGGCCTCGTAGCCGAACGCGATCGCCTGAGCGACGACCTCTTCGCTGGCCTCGCGGGCGCCGACTTCGATCATATTGACGCCCTGCGCGTGGCCGGCCAGAACCATGTCGATTTCGGAGGTTTCCAACTGCTCATAGGTGGGGTTGATGACCAGTTCGCCGTCGACGAAGCCGACGCGGACGGCTCCGATGGGTCCTTCGAAGGGGGCATCGCTGATGGCCAGGGCCGCAGAGCCGGCGTTGATGGCCAGGATGTCGGAGTCAAAAGACGGGTCGGCTGACAGGACGAAGGTCTGGATTTGGATTTCGTCCATGAATCCTTCGGGGAACAACGGCCGAATCGGCCGGTCGATCATCCTCATGGTGAGGATTTCTTTGCTGGTGGGTCGGCCCTCGCGTTTGAAGAAGCCGCCGGGAAACTTGCCCGCGGCGTAGGCTTTCTCCCGATAGTCCACAGTCAGAGGAAAGAAATCGATACCAGCTCGCGGCTGGGCTCGGACGGCGGTCCCGAGGACCACCGCATCCCCGTACGAGGCCACGACGGCCCCACTCGCCTGCTTGGCGATTTTCCCGGTCTCGAACGCCAGTTTCCGACCCGCAATTTCAAGCTCAACTCGAAAGATTCCCATGCTCGATCCGCCTTGCCGTCACCAACATGACCACGTGGTAACCAGAATACCTATGTGTCCCGCCGGGGGATCGGGGTCTGCTATCCGAGCAGCCTCGACCCGCATACGGTCCGGGGGACGGGTGTCCAATCCATGAAATCAGTGCGGAGAACGCCAGAGAGAAGACGGGGAATCGCGGAACCCTGGGGGAAGAAGTCCGCGGCGACCTACCGCCACCACCCATCCCAGGCACCGCGCGGTTTGAAGGGCGGCCCGTGGTTGTGAGCGGTTTGAGGTTGCGGGCGGACCGCTAACCCACCTACTTGCGCAGGCCCAACTGACCAATGAGGTCCAGGTACCGCTGGCGGTCTTCGCGAGCCAGGTACTTGAGAAGACTGTTGCGCTGGCCGACCAGCATCAGCAGCCCTCGGCGCGAAGACTGATCCTTCTTGTGCACCTTGAGGTGCTCGGTCAGCTGGTTGATACGTTCCGTCAGCAGAGCAATCTGCACCTGCGGCGACCCGGTATCCTTCTCGTGCGTCCGGTACGTGCCGATCAACTCTTGCCTTTTTTCAGCCACCATCGCCATAGGTTACCTGCCCGGCCCTCGCCTGCGGTCCAGAGCTGCTCGGCACGAGCCGGATGGCCACTAGACCTAACATTACCCGTACACTCTATCCGTTCTCAGTCGGGACACTATAAGGCCTTCCGACCCCGGATGCAAGGGCTCATTCGGCCTTGCTCGTGGGGGGGGGCGGGCGGCCTGGGGACGCGGTCCGTCGCTGTGGTCTTGAGTGGTCGCCGATTGGCTTTGGCGGGAGTTGGCCTGCAATGTGGGCGGCGGCGGCCCGAGCGCTACAATCCGGGGATCGGACGGCGACGTCCGGCGGGGTATTGGGTCTTCTCTGACGCGAATAAGGAGTGTCCGTATGCATTCTACGAAGTTGGTGGCGGTTTTCGCGGCGGTATTGGGTGTGGTCGGATTGTTGGGCTACCAGGCCACGACGGCGAGTTCCGGCTCGGCGGACCAAGCGGAGGTCGGCAAGCAGGCGGGCGCCTGTTGTGCGTCGATGGTGACCGCCCGCGCCGAGGACAAGCCCGAAAATCAGTGCGGCGACAAGAAGCAAGATTGTGAAAAGAAGTGCGGCGACGAGAAGAAGGACCGTGAGAAGAAGTGCGGCGATGGCAAGAAGGACTGTGAGAAGAAGTGCGGCGACGCGAAGAAGGACTGTGAGAAGGTTGGAGGCTGAAGGCGCAAGGCTGAAGGCTGAAGAATGAGTGCTGGGACGGATTCGCGAGGAAGTCACGCGGACGGGCTTGCCGCTTCGCGAGGCTAGAGGGCTTCCCGAACCACTGTAGCGGCCGCCCCCTATGGCAGCCGGCGGATTCTGTGCACATTCGCCGGCCGCCACAGGGGGCGGCCGCTACGCCATGGCGTGGACTGCTCTGGTGCTCTATCAGCCCTTCGGGCGCTTGTCCGCTATAATGGTTGGACAATGTCTCTGCCTGCCGACCACGCCCCCGCGAACTCGGAAGGTCCGCCGGATCCTCCGGTGGATGTCTCGGCGAGCGTCGCAAGCCACGCGGAGCCCGCCGGTGATGTCGTGCCGGGTGCGAGCCCTGCCGCTTCGGGTGACCCGGATGTGCCCGAACCGGCGACCGGGCTCGCCTCTCTGCTGAATCGTATCCGCCACCTGCCCAAGACACCGGGCGTGTACCTGTTCAAGGATGTGCAGGGCCGGGTGTTGTACGTCGGCAAGGCCAAGGATTTGCGCAGCCGGGTGGGTAGCTACTTCCAGAGTTCCGCCGACCTGACGCGTACGCGCGGGCCGGAGATCGCCCTGATGGTCAGCCTGGTGGTGGACGTCGATTTCCTCGATTGCGAGACGGAGGTCGACGCGCTGCTCAAGGAGAGCCGGCTGATCAAGGACATCCAGCCGCCGTACAACGAGCGGTTGCGGGACGACAAGACATTTCCGTACATCGAGGTAACCACGTCGGACGATTTTCCCGGGGTGTACGTCACCCGCAAGCCGCGGCTCAAGGGGAGCAAGCTGTACGGTCCGTTCACCGGCGCGGCCAGCGTGCGTGAGGCGGTGAACGCGTTGCAGAAGGTGTTTCGCTTTCGCACCTGCGAACTGGAGATAGGAGAGGATGACGACGCCCGGCGTCATTTTCGGCCGTGCCTGTTGCATGCGATCAAGCAGTGCACGGCGCCTTGTGCGGCTTTGATCTCCAAGGCGGAGTACCGCAAGGACGTGGATCGGTTCAAGCGATTTTTGGCCTCGAAGCGCAGTCTGGTGTTGCGGCAAGTCAAAGGGGAGATGGAGGAGGCTGCCAGTCGGCGAGAATACGAGCGAGCCGCCCGTCTTCGCGATCAACTCAAGGCCCTGGAGGCACTATCGTTGTCGGGCGATCCGGAAGCGGACGTGCAGCCGGAGGTTTTTTATGTGGATCCGGCAGAGGGGCTTCGCCGGCTGGGCAAGCTGCTCGAGTTCGAACGACCGCCGCGGACCATCGAGGGCATTGACATCGCCAACTTGCACGGGGAGGAGTCGTGCGGGTCGCTGGTTTGCTTCATTGACGGCAAGCCGTTCAAAAGCGGATATCGGCGGTTCAAGATCAAGACGGTGGCGGGCATCGACGACTACGCGATGATTCGCGAGGTAGTGATGCGGAGGTACCGCCATGCCGCCCTGGGTGAGGAGCTGTATCCGGATGTGATTTTGATCGACGGTGGGCTCGGGCAGCTTCATGCCGCCTTGAAGGGTTTTGCGGACATGGACATCCGTCCGCCGATGGTTGTTTCGCTCGCCAAGCGGGAGGAGGAGCTGTACATCCAGGCCCGCGGCAAGCCGGTTCGGCTGGCGCGGAACGATGCCGCGTTGCGTCTGCTGCAGCAGGTTCGCGATGAAGCCCACCGCTTTGCCCAGCACTATCACCACATCCTGCGTCGCAGGCGTACGTTCGATGAGGATCTCGCCGCCGGTCGCCGACCGCCGCGGAAGGGTGGCAAGTGAGAAAAATGGTGTCAGGATGATTTTCTGGGGGGCCGCAGGCGGCATGTTGCCTGTGGACCCCTAGAAAATCATCCTGACACCATTTTTCTTAGCGGCGGTGGGTGGCGCGGTCGATTTCGCGTTGGTGGTCACGTTTTTTGAGGGCTTGGCGTTTGTCGTACTGCTTCTTGCCGACGGCGAGGCCGAGCTGGACTTTGGCTAGGCCGCGGTCGTTGAAGTAGACGGCCAGGGGGATGAGCGTGGTGCCGGCTTGGGCGAGGCGGAGGCCCAACCGCTGAATTTCGCGGCGGTGCAGGAGCAGGCGACGGTGTCGGTTGGGGTCGTGGTTGCGATCGGTGGCGGGGGGGTAACGGTCGATCTGAAGTCCGTAAATCGTTGCAGAATCGCCGGTTAGCCGCACGAAGGCGTCGGTGAGCTGAGCGGTTCCGGCCCGGAGGCTCTTGACCTCGCTGCCGGTTAGTATGAGGCCAGCCTCGAGGGATTCGAGGATGTGGTAGTTGTGCTCGGCTTTCCGGTTGACGATTCGGCGCGAGGTGTCTTTGCTCTTCTTGGTCATAAGTCTCGCCCCGGCAGGCAATTATGCCGATGAGTCTCTTCGTGGCCCAGGTGTTGGTGCCATGCCGGCCGGGTCCCCAGGCGTGGCGACGGCAGCCGTCGGCGGGATGATTCTATCCGGGCGTTCGGCGGGTGGCCAGAAGGGATGCAACCGTTTCGGGAATGTGGCGGTATAATGGAGTGAGAATCGAATAGCCCATGTTTGCCCGGCGAAGAGACACCACGGAGCCATCGAGACTGACCCGGCGTGCCGAGAAGAGGTTGATAGACCAGGCGCGCGGGGGGTGCGAGGATTCCGCGCGCCGGCTGGTGGAGTCGCATCAGGACCGATTGTTTGCGTTTGTATGGCGAGTGGTGCGGCACCATCATGAGGCGGAGGAGATTTGCCAGGAGGCCTTCCTGCGGGCGTTCGGCTCGCTGGACAGCTTCTCGGCGGAGTTTCGGTTCAGCACTTGGCTTTTCACTATCGCGTACCGTTTGTGTCTGAACCAGCTTCGCCGTCGCAAGTCGCTGACTGGAGAGATGGATTTTGGTGTTCTGGTCTCGTCGGAGCCGGATGCTTCAGAGCGGTTGGCTGAGAGTGAAGAGGCTCGCCGGCTCAAGGATGAGATCTGGGGTGCCGTGGATCGGTTGTCCGTGCCGCAACGGGCGGCGGTCCTGTTGTTCTACCGTGAGGGGCTGAGCTGCGAAGCGATCGCGGCGACGTTGGGAGTACCGGTGGCCACCGCCAAGAGTCATCTGCACCGGGCCCGGGCGCGTCTGCGGGATTCGCTGGCTGGAATGGTCGAGGATCATTCACAGATTCAATCGTTGAGAGAAGCCGCGTCATGATCACCTGCTCTGACACTAGACGACTCTTTGACCGCTATCTGGACGACCAGTTGTCGCCTTCTCTGCAGGCGGAGTTGCATGCCCACGTGGTGCATTGCAGCGACTGCCAAAACGAGTTGGCGATTCTGGAGGCCTGTGGCGACGTGGTTCGGCTGGACCGGCGGGAGCCGGTGCTGAGCGTGTCGTTCACGGACCGGGTGATGGCTGCTCGTCGCGCACAGGTGGTGGCGAAGGCGCCTCGTTCGCGTCGTCTGGTTTACGCTGTGGGGATGCCCATGGCGGCCGCGGCGAGTGTTGTCTTGGCGTTTTTGCTGAGTATTCAAGGGGTTACGGATCAGCCTTTGCAGTCTGGGGATACGCTGGTGGCGGTGGTTGATACTGCTGCTACCGCCCCCCCGCCCGAGACGGCGGTTGCCGCGATTACCGTGGCGGCCCCTGTTCAATTCCAGCAGGAGCTGACTAAGCTGACGGCTAAGAAGCTGGCACCGGAGGCTCAGGAGGAGTTGCGGAACACGCCGGAGATGCCCGCGTTGTCCTTCTTCGATGCTTTGTTGGCTCCGGTGATGGAGGGCACACGGCACGCGGTGGAAGGGACTCGCCGGACGGCCGCGGATCTGGAGTTGCTGATCCGGTTTGGTCTGGCGAGTATGAACGAGCAGTTGGTGGCGGAGTACCGGCTGAAGTATCCTGACGAACCGTGGAATGCCAAGAGCGGTGGCCCACGGGTGGTCAGCGATCTTGATCCTCTTGATCCCGCACTTCTGGCGCCGGACTTTTACGGTTCGGAGTTGTCATCTCCTGTTCCCGCTGCGGATAGCCGATCGGACGATCTGGCGGTGGCTCCGATTTGACCGAAGATCGACGCGAGGCGAGGGTGATTGCGGATTTGAGATTTCGGATCTCGGATTGCGGCTCGGTCCGTGGTTTCCGCGTGAGGCGGGGCGGGGAGACGAACCGTGATTCATGGCGGCGCGGGCGGGGAGACGAGCCTTGATTCATGGGGGGGCGGGAGGGAAGACGAACCTTGATCCATGTTTCGAAGCGTGACTATAGGCGTGGTTGGGTGCGTCTGCGTGATCGGCGGCTTGGGTCGTTCGGTTGACGGAGCTGATGGGTCGCAGACGGTTGCGCTGGCGGAATATGTTGATGTGGATGCCCGGATTTTTCTGGAAGTCCGGGACGCGAGTGTCTTGAAGCATAGTGCGGCGGGTTTGGCTCTGGGCGAGGTACTGGCGAGCCTCGTCAGTCAAGTCAAAGGTCCGGAAGCCCCGATTCCACTTTCCACGACCGGTGATCACAACTCGGCGGTCGGCGATTCAGCGTCCAGCCCACCGACAGAGGCGGGACTGGGTGCTGCCACCAGGCCGATGGTTGACGGTCCGTTGCCGGCACCGCCGTTTGAAGCTGGCCCGTCCGGCGGGCGGAGTAATGGCCTGGCGTGGCGGAAGCTTTTTGCCGGGGCACTTGGGCTCGAGGGCGAGCAGACGGCTGATCTTTTGTTGGACGGTCGTCTGGCGGTTGCGGTGGATGGTTGGCAGGAGTTGTCGAATGCGGTGTTGATTGCTCATCCCACCCGGGCGGAGGCCCTGGAGAGCTACTTGGCGGCCCGGCGTATTCCTGTGGGCGACGGTCGTCGGGTGCGACGTTACGCGTTGGCTCGCGATCACGAGTTAGCCTGCGATGGGCGGGTGGCGGTTGTAGGATTGCGGTCTCGCCCCGGGGATTTGTATACGCGTACGCTGGCCTTGCTGGAGGCTGAGCGAGGCGTATCGCTGGCGGACTTGGCCGAGTTCCGAGAGCGCATGTCTGAGGTTCCCGCGGGTTCGCACATTGTGTTGTATCTTGGTTCGAACCGGCGTCGTGCCAGGCAGGCGGAGTCGGCATTGGGGTGGTTGCCGATCATGGCTGCGTTGCCTCGGTCGGCGGTCGTCGGCGTGACTCTGACGCAGCAGGGAGTAGAGGTGGAGGCGAGCAGTCGGTTGGCCGAGGTGGGTGCTCCGCCCGTTTCTCGCGATCCACCGATCGAGAACCTGCTTTTCTTGCCGGGCTCGACGCTGGCGGCCTGGACGCAACCGATTGACTACCTGGAGCGATACCGCCAGCTGCGGGCCGCCAACCCGCAGGGCGTCGTGCGGTTTTTCATGGACGTTCTGCAATGGCAGATGCCGACGGGTGGGCTGGAGCAGCATTTATTCGGCCATTTGGTTGGTGATACGGTGGTGATGGTTGGTGCGGTGAGCGTCTGCCCGCCGGGGCGTGATGCGACCGACGGGTTGTTGGAGGTTCCCTCGCTGGCGGTGACGGTGGAGACGGATGATCCGGATTCGGTGGAAGGCATTCTGGAGCAACTTGGCCGCAACCTGCTACGGCTGGTCAACCTGCAGTATCCGCCGGAGGAGCAGATCGATTTAACCCACGAGGTGGTTGGGGATGGCGGGGCCAGTATTCGGTCCGTGAGTTTGGGCAGTCTGCTGCCGCCGGGTGCGGCCCGTGAGTTGTTTGGTTCGGTGGAGTTCAGTTGGGCGGTCGCGGATCGTTGGGTGATCGTGGCGACGCATCGAGAGACGGTGCGACAGATCATGCTGGCGCGTCGCGGGGAGGTGCCGCTGATGCCCGCCGACGCGGTTCAGCAAGCCATGGCTCGAACGCAGCATCCTCGCCGCTTACCGGACATGGTTCTCGTGGCCCAACCCCGCATTGCGGCGACCATCATTCACTCGTGGCTGCGTTACATCGACCGCCACCACCCGGAGATGTTGGACATTGGGTGGTGGCAACAATTGCGGCGACGGTATTGGGCTTCGCAGGTCCAGTTGGGGATTATGCCGGTTGTGGGTGTGGTTCCCGGCGAGGTGCAGGTGTCTCAGACGTTGCCGAACTGGCCTGCGCATGGTCGGCTTGAACCTGGCGACCGCATTGTCGCGGTGGATGGTCGTCCACTGGCCGTGGACCAGGCGATGCAGTCGTTACGTGAACGACTTGCTCGGCGCCGCCGGGATGATCGGGTTACTCTGACGGTGGTTCGCGGCGGCGATCGGCAGGAAATCGAGATTCCGATGGGTGCGGGCGGTGGGTTTCCCGCAGACTACGTGCAGCCACTGGCACTTCTACGGCAGTTGGCGGAGCTTTCCGACAGCTTCGCCTTTGCCAGTTACGTCACATGGCAGCCTTCGCGAGATTTGGTGAAGACTCGGCTGGAGCTTCGCCTGGCGCCGGTTGCCTCTCCCGTTCCGGCCCCTGTTGATTAGAGCATTTCACGCAATGGCGTAGCGGCCGCCACCCCTGGTGGCCCGCGAACTCACAAGGAATACGCCGGTCGCCACGGGGGGCGACCGCTACGATGCGTGGTGAAACGCTCTGTGGTTTGGCTTGATGCGCGGGTGTGCCACAAAAGAAGCGGGCCCGATCTTTCGATCGGGCCCGCCGACAGCTCACTGTGGAAGGACCATCGTGTCCAGCTTACGGGCAGGAGCCCGAGGCGCTGGTATTCAGAGAGTTCCGCACGGTCACCAGGTCGAAGATGTTGATCGAGCCATCCGCGTTGGTATCCGATCGGAAGTTGGCTGCGGTGACCGCCTGGTTGAGAGCGTTGCGGACCTGGACGAGATCGAAGATGTTGACGGACTTATCGCCGTTGGCATCGCCGGCCAGGACATTCATGCAGAGGACTTGTGCGCTCGCATTACCGGCGAGATCCTGAATGCCGGCCAGCCCGAGGTAGAGCTGAGTAGCGTTCGACGCACCAGTGAGGTTGATGGTCAGGACGTTGCTCGCGATCGCGACGCCGGTGACGGTGCCGCTGGTGAGTTGCACATCGGCGTTATCCAGCCCGTCGGCTCCCTGGACATCCTCGTTGAAGGTTACGACGATCTGAGTGGGGCCGCCGCTACGGGCCTCAACGGGGTTGGTCGCGAGGAGGTCGATGTCAAACGAGCCAGCGGTTCCATGGGCCTTGCGGGAGACGGCGGCGGTGACGACCGGCGGATCGGGATCAACGGGGCCAGGCTCTGTGAGGGTGAAGGTGATGGTATCGCCGACCGCCTGGTTGGCGGCGACGGCGAAGGCCTGCACCTGGGAGCCGCCCGACGGTGGGGCGGTGACGAGATCGACGTCACCACGAAGGACGTTGGTGCCGGTGCCGGGGGTGAGTTTCAGGACGTAGGTTCCCGGGGCCAAGCCGGTGGTGTCGATCTGTCCCTCGACGACGGGGCCGGAGCCCAAGCCGCCGGAAGCGGTGGGAAGGCCGACGCCTTTGGTGGTGATGCTGCCCAAGCCGCAGCCGCGGCACCACTGGGCGTAACCCGCACCGGTACCGAGCAGTTGCCCGGTCGAGACGGTGGGCCACATGCAGACTTCCATGAACGGGCCGCCGTATGTGGACGACTGATAGGCCTCAGTGACGCGGGCGGGTCCCCAGACGATCTGGAAGCCAAGGGCGAAGGCCGAGCCGGCACATACGCCGTCGCCACCGGGGCAACTGGTGCACGGGAGAGCTCCGGTGCCGTCATGGACGCTGCTGTAGAACTCGCCGACCAGCGGGCCGCTGGCTGAGCCCTCATGCAACTCGACGTTGACGACGATGTTGGCCACGCCCTGGGTGGGCAAGCCATCGGAGGCATGGCCCGCCTGCTCGTGATTTCCGCTCACGGCGACGGTGGTGGCCCAGTTGATCTGATCGCCAACCTCGAAGGTCTGGCCATCAGCAATGCTGCCATCGGCGTAGCGGACGCGGGTGCCGGCCTTGATCTGGTCGGCGAAGTTGTCTCCCCCCATCTGAAGTTCATACGTGACAACGCTGGCCGCGAAAGCCGGAATCGCGGCGAGGGCTAATGCCACAGTCGCAAGCCTTGCCATTCCCATGTGTCAACCTCCCGTTTTGAATGCCTCTTGGAACTGCCTTTCGACCTTCCCTTTGTCTGTGGGGCCCTAATCGACTCAGGCCAGCCCGAGGGCTCGGCCTGCCTCCCCCACGGAGACTACACTAGATCATAGGCAAGGATGGGCGCTCGACGCGTGGTGGGAACGTCCAAATCCTGCCGTGAGCGAGGTATCCTTGTAGGTGCCCCCTCCGTGGATCGCTCGCTACACATGATCTCTATCCATTTATAATTGATTGTAACGGAATGCCCTCTTAATGCAAGCGGCTTTTGTTCCTTTTGCGGCCTTCCCGGCCGATGTGTTGCAAGCTGTGGTTTTTACGGGACTTACGGATGGTGGGTCGGTCGGCAAAGGTCCGATATGCGGGCTTTGGGGTACGTTTTCGCGTTCGACGATACCGCGTCGACGGGTCACAGAGACGGCGGGTGGCCAGCGATCCGCTTTTGTGTCTGCATGCGCTGTGGGCGTGGGGGCAGATTTCAGTCGGCGAATTGGCAGTGCTGGTCGAGAGCGGCCTGGAGTCTGGCGAGGTAATCGGACCTTGGAATCTCGCGGACTCCGAACTGCGTGAGGTGGGGCGTCGTGAACTGGACGTCGAGGATGCTGAATTCGCGTTGCCTGAGGCGTTCGACGAGGGCGACGAGGGCGATTTTGGAGGCGTCGGTGGCCTGGTGGAACATGGACTCGCCGAAAAACGCTCCGCCCAAGGCCACGCCGTAGAGACCGCCGACGAGTTCTCCGGTCTGCCAGCTTTCGACGGAGTGGGCCAAGCCCAGCTCATGCAGGCGGGTATAGGCGACCTCAATCTCTTTGGAGATCCAGGTGCCTTCGTGGCGGTTGGCGCAAGCGTGTATGACCTGTGGGAAGGCGGCATCGAAGCGGACGTCGAATCGCCGACTGCGGTACTTGCGGGCGAGGTTTTTCGGCACATGGAAGGTTTCGAGTTCGATGATAGCTCGCGGATCAGGGCTGAACCATTGGATTTCGCCCTCGACGTCCATCGGGAAGATACCGTTGGCGTACGCGGTCACGAGTACTTCAGGAGTGAGCGGCACGGCGAGCATGGGGGGTATCTTACAGGGAATAAGGCAGCGGCGTCTCGCGGGTGAGAGCCCGGTCGAGACGCCGCTGCTGATGGTTCGTAGGAAAGGGGGCTTGTGGCCGCCTTTCGCACGGCGAAGCGATGATTACTTCTTCTTGGCGACCTTCTTCTTGGCGGCCTTCTTCTTGGCGGCCTTGGGGGCTCCGCCGAGGATCGCGTCCTTGCAGGCCTTAGCCACGCGGAACTTCACGACCTTCTTGGCGGGGATTTTGATGGTTTCGCCGGTGGCGGGGTTTCGCCCCATGCGTGCCTTGCGCTGGACCAGGACCAGCTTGCCCAGGCCGGGCAGGGTGAACCCGTTTTTGGCCTGATCGTAGGCCAGATTGGCGAGTTCTTCCAGGCAGAGGGCTGCCTGCTTCTTGGGGACATCGAGTTTCGCGGCGAGTGCTGCCGCAACGGCTGACTTGGACATTGCCTTAGCCATGGCTACCTCCTCATAAAGGGGAACAGGGCCTAGCGCTTGGCCCACATGGTGCGGCACTATACGCAAAGGCGGGGTGTTCGTCCAGTGCAAAACCCCCTTAAACAAAGGTTTTTTTGTGTTGGGGGGGCGTGTTTCCTAAGGAAGTCGGCAGGGCGGCGGTGGGGGGGCGTTCAAAACCGGGGTCGTGCGTCGGTTGTCGCGTCCGTCGAAGGCAAGATGTGGCGCGGTGGCGGCGGGAGCGGCGGCTGCGGTCGGATGCGTAATTCTGTCGCTACGGGGGTGTGTACACAGTCCGTGATAACGTGTCTGTTTCGGCTGGCCGGTCAGGTTTTGGCGGGGATCAATGGCCGGTGCGTGGAAAGGCCATCCCCGTGGGCGTTTCTGGCGGTGCAAAGGGGCTGTCGGCGGGCCAGAGCATGTCACGCAACGGCTGAGCTCGCCGAAGTCGGGGGGCGACCGCCAGGATGTGTCGTGAAACGCTCTATTGGCCCCATTTGATCTTCTTGGTCAGCGTGTACCAGCGTGGCTGAGCGGGGTTATGGACGAGCTGGAAGCTCTGGGTGAACCGTCGCATGGTCAAGCGGTCGCCGGGCTTGAGTGGCAAGGGGACTTGGCCATCCATGACCACGGTGGTGCCGGTGTTGGCCTGGCGGGCGAGCACCTCGATGACGGCGTTTCCGTTGACGACCAGGGGCCGGTGGGTCAAGGAATGGGGCGAAATAGGTGTGAGGATCAGGGCCCCGACCTCGGATTGCACGATCGGTCCTCCGACGGACATGTTGTGTGCGGTGGATCCGGAGGGGGTGGCGACGACCAGGCCGTCTCCGCTGAAGTTGGTGAGGTGGTCGCCGTTGACTCCGATGGAGAGTTCGATCATGCGGTATGGGGGCCCTGCGTGGACCACGCAGTCATTGACGGCCAGGGATCGGACTTCACCGCCCTCGCCGCGGGTGATGGCGGCCTCGATCATCATGCGGGAGCTGACGATAGCGGGGTTGGTGAGGATCGCCTCGAGGTGGCAGATGACCTCGGCCATGGTAAATTCGGCCAGAAATCCGAGTTTTCCGAAGTTGACGCCGATGATTGGCACCTGCCGGGTGTTGAGCGCGCGGACCACGGAAAGGATGCTGCCGTCACCGCCGAGGACGATGATGCGGTCGGGCCCGGCGGAGGCGAAGGTGGGGGCATCGGCCAAGACGCCGGTGCCGATCACCTCCGCGCGTTGGCGGAGCTGCTCGACCAGCGAAGACATGGTTTCGATGGCGTCGAGCTTGTCAGGATTGTGGAGGATCGCGATACGGCAGCGGGCATTCATGATTTACTTTTCTCGGCGGATGGTTGTCAGGAGTTTCCGCCGGGTGTGCAGGTTATCTCTCCGTTGCTCACGGGGCAAGAGGTGCGTGGGGTGCTGGCGGGTATGGTCGATCGGGTGGTCTGCTTTGGAGGAGTTGTTTACCGCTTCGAGCCGGGCGGTTGGCTTGGGCTGCACAACGAGACATCTCACGGTAGAATGCGTGCATTATCATGAGCTGCGAATCGTAGGCAGGCAGCCTGTGTTATGGAAAGGATACGCCATGCCCCGTGCCCTGAATCATGTTGGCGTCCAAGGGATTCTGTGGTTGTTTTCGGCCCTGTGGGTGTTGGGGTCGATCGGTCTTCAGGCGACTCTGGCTGAGTCCGAGCAGGAGCCGGCCGAGGGGCCGACACCGGAGCAGCGTCGGCAGATTGCCGCCGCGGAGCAGCCGGCAGAGCTGTTGGCTTTGGCTCGGCAATTCGCGATGCTCCGGCAGTATCCGGCGGCAGCGGCGTGTGCGGACAAAGCCCTGGCTGCCGATCCGGCCCTTTTGCTCGATGAGAAGGCTCAATCGCCGCAGCTTTGGCACCAGTTCTGGTTTACACACCGGGCGGCGGTGCGGGAGGCGAGACTGGCGGCGAACGATGTGGCCGGGCGCGTGGAACTCGCGGCTTGGTTGTATGAGGCTCGACTCGGAGTGGCTGCTCGCAAGTTGCTGAAGGCAGCGCTGGCGATTGATGGTGCACACCCCGAGGCCCGCAAACTGGCGGAAGCGTGGCACCTGTATGGCGGGGGCCCGTTCCAGTTCGATCTGCGGTTTGGCCTGAGCCATCCACTGCTGTTGGACACGATGCAAGATGAGGGCACACCGGTTGAGCCGCGTGGCCGGCGTCTGCTTCTGCTGCCGTTTGCGTACGATCCGCAGGATGGCAAGGTGCAGGTGACTCGCACGTCGGTGAAAGCCCAATCGGAAGACGGGAAGGTCTGCCGTGTTCTGGGTCTTGTGCTCATGGAGGTGCCCCAGGCCGGGCAGGCCAAGCCGGACGCGCCTCCGGTCGCAGTGAGGGCGGACCAACTGGGATTGCAGGATGGCAACGAGCCCATCTGGGAACAGCTCGACGCGGAGTTGGCAGAGGATGGGCTGATTGATCTGAGCTGCCACAACGTCATTCGTCCGGCGGCGAAACGAACCTCGCTTGCCCCGGGCGATCGCTCGACTCCTTCGCCGCGGCAGCCGCAACCCAGGGTTCGGCTGGGCCCGCCGCGAGGAGAGCCGGCCGAGGAGTTGGCTGAGCCGACCTCCTATCGAGATCGAGGCAGCGTGGACGATCGCAAGCAATGGCGTCCTGGCAGTGGGTATGCCGCGGTGGTCATCGAGGTGCCGACGACCGTGCAGACAGTCCATACTGTCTACCGTGATGAGATCAGGGTGGAGTTGGACGTTGCGTGGTTGGAGACGTTGCATGAGTCGGTGGCGGATCTGTCGCCGGCGGATCGGATGAAGCGCATCGAGGGGTTCATAGAGAAGGCGTCGTCGAGCAATCCGCTGATTGCCTCGACGGCGGTGGGCAAGCTGGGCTTGATTCGTGGGGGGCTGGCTGGGGATTCGAGCCAGGCGGTACCGGGTTTCGAGCCTGCGCCCCCGCGACCGGATGTCGACAGCAAGTTGATCTCCCGTATCGAGCAGGTTCTAGCGGACTCGTTGGGCAGCAGTCACGAGCCGGTTCGGCACGAGGCTTTTGTGAGTGTCGTGCTGACGGAGGCACCGCTGGGGCCATCGGTGATGGAGGGGTTGCACGGTCCGCAGGGTTCGAAGCTGGCGTTGCCGTTGTTGGATCAGTTGGAGCGGTTACTGGTCGAGAGTCGGGCCGACGCGACTCCCATGGATCAACGGCACGAGGTTCTGGGGGACGACCGGCAGGCTCGGTTGATGAAGGCGGTGGTGGCGGAGTTGCCCACGTCTCGGGCGCCGGTGAACGTGTTTGAGGCGTTGGCTTGCTGTCTGAGAAGCCAAGACGCGAAGGTAGCCGAGCGGGCGGTGGAAGTGGTTCTTGGGGACGGGACGGCCCAGAGTGTGACCCGCCTGGCCGATTTGCCGGGTGGTACGCGAGTGGTGTTGGCTGACCGACTTGGGGGGGTGAGCGATTCATCGCTCAAAGCGGCGTTGCTTCGCGTGTTGTTGATTCGTCCGGACCCGGGGACGCTGCCGAAGACCCTCGCGGCCTGTTCTGATCTGGAGTTGACGATTTTGGACGAGGATGATCCGGTTTTTCGGGTTTTCATGCATCGGTTGGTGCCGGAGATCCAAATCCAGTTGCTGGGATTGCTGGGGCAAGCTGATCTGAGCGCCTTGTCGGGCACGCCGGCCATGGATGCGTTGCTGGAGCGGCTTGAGCGTAGCGGGCAGGGTGACCCGGCTTTGCGTGCCGCGTTGCTGCAACTTGCGTTGAGCCAGTTCCAGGCGGGTTACCAGGCTCCGGTACCTCGAGGGGCGGGGGGCGGTGGTCTTCAGCAGGAGGCCGGGCGGACATCTGGGTTGGAGATGTTGCTGGCTCGTGTGGCCACGGGTGGGGGCGGCGACTTTCAGACGGCTCTCAAGGCGGCGAATGCGTTGGTGGGTAGTGGGCGCATCCACGCGTTGGCGGAGCAGTTCGGTCGGATGCGCGTGGATGCGGACCGCGAGCGGTTGCTGAGCGGGTTGGTCGAGAACAAGGAACTGTGGAAGCGTGAGGCGTTGCCGATTCTTCTGGCCGGCCAGTTGACCAGTGCGAATGTGCCGGCGGCCCAGTCGGCGTTGAACGCTCTGGCCGCGCTGTACCGTGCGGCGGACGCCGAGCAGCGATGGCGGTTTAATCTGGCGGTGAAGCTTGGCGTGGACGTGAACGAACTGGTGAAGTTGAGTCTGGCTCCCGATGGACGGCTTGCATCGGCGGCGATGAGTCTGCTGCGCCAACTGGGTCAGATGACCGCCGCGGAGGCGGATCGTCTGCAGGCGGCCACGGAAGAGGGTGAACGGCGGCAGCGGTTGGATGAGTTGAACCGTGAGCGGGCGGAGAAGCCCAAGGGGCGGTTCTCCTGCATGGTTTACCTTGATTTGAAGCCGATCGGTTCGCAAGTCGATCCGGGCACCGATCAACGGGGTGGCCCGCGGCCGGACATCCTCAACTTGCCGTTGGTGTCCTCTGAAGTCGTGATCGAGCTGGATGACAAGCAGGGCAAGCGGGTTGTGGTGGATGGCCAGGAGATCCACGAAACCACCGAAGAGGGGGCGGTGCCCGGTTCGCCGCAAGGCGGCGGGCTGCAGATTGACGCCTCGCTTTTGTTGCGAGAGGCGTTGCGGCTGGCGGAGCCGGCCCAGCAGGTTTTCCTTCGGCAAGTGGATCGGTTTGTGTTGAACGATCGCCTACTCTGCTCGCTTGAGCATCGGCAATTGGGGACCTGGGTGGGCGAAGTGGCGTTGGCAGGCCAGACGGCGGGCGATTTGGATAGCACGCTGCAGATCACTGGTGCCCGGGTGATGCTGGAGCCGCGAACACCGTGAACGTTGCGAGGCAGAGTATGTTCAGAGATGTGAGAGCGGGCCTCCTGGCGGCGATGACGATAGTTGTGGCTGCCGGCTGTGGTGAGGCGGGCAGGCATTCGGCCGCGGTGGGGCGCGAGGGCGAGGCGTTCAAGGTGAGCGAGGTAGCGAGTCATCGGGGACCGACGGTAGCCCAGGAACTTGCCCGGCTGCCCGCGCCGCCTCGGGGTCGGCGCTGGCGGCTTGCCTGGCAGGATGAGTTTGACGGCAAGTCGCTCGACGCGGCGAAGTGGGAGGTGCCGCCAGACGCGCCGCGTCGAGGCGCATATTGGGTGCGCCGGGCGATCGAGTTGGACGGCCACGGGTGTCTGGCTCTTCGCACCTTCGAGGAAGACGGCAAGTACTACTCCGGTTGCGTGCGGACGCGTGGCCGATTCGAGCATGCCTTTGGGTATTACGTCGCCCGCATCCGGCTGCAGCGGCAGCCGGGGCATTGGACGGCATTCTGGCTGATGGGCTCAAGCGTTCATCAGGTGGGCGACGAAGGGCGTGACGGCACGGAAATCGACATCATGGAGAAGGCCTGGCTTGACGCCCGCGTCCAGCATGCGTTGCATTGGGACGGGTACGGCGAGGCCCTCCGCTCGGCCGTCGAGGTGGTCGAGGTGCCCCATGTCATGGAGGGGTTCCACACTTTTGCCCTGTGGTGGACGCCCGAGGAGTACGTGTTCTACGTGGATGGTCGCGAGACCTGGCGGACCCGAGCGGGCGGGGTTTGCCAGGTGCCGCTCTTCATCAAGTTGAGCTCGGAGATCGGCGAATGGGCGGGCGACATTCGCCAAGCCGACTTGCCGGACGAGTTCCTGGTTGATTACGTGCGGGTGTACGATCTGGTCAACCAGTAGACTGGCGGGGAGCGGTGTGTTCCCCGTAGCGGTCGCCCCCCGCGGCGACCGGCGAACTTGGCAAACAACATACCGGTCGCCGCGGCCTGTGTGCGCCGCCCGCGATGGCGAGCGGGGGTTTGGGTACGTCGCTGACGCGCCGCATCCCCGCGCTCGCGCTTGGGGCTCGTTGGCGCTTGGCGCTCGTTGGTCGTGTGCGGCACGGCTCTGTGCTCGGTGTTTGCGCGATGGTGTGGCACTGCTCTGTGAGCAGTGGGTGCGTGCGAGGCTTTTTCGCCATCGGCCCCGCCACCAAGCACGCCCCGGTCGCCGCGGGGGGCGACCGCTACGATGAATCGTGAAACGGGCTAGACGCCGGTAGCCCTGCGTCCTCGGCGGCTCCGGATCGCGTCCAGACTCAGCGAACCGGGGCCGGTCACCGTCAGCAGGAATGCCAGGGTGATGAAGATGACGTTGGCGTGGAATGGCCCTGAGCTGCCGAAAAACCTGCCGGCGCCGGTCAAGGCGATGGTGAAGCTGGTGAGCATGAGCAAGGTGAGCCCCGCGGCCGGTCTCGCCCGGAAGCCGGCGATGAGCAGAACCCCGACGGCCGCTTCGAGAAAAGGCAGGGCGTAGCCGTACGGGCCGGCAAACCAGTCAGGCAGCCAGGCGGGACGAAGGCCTGCGAAAGCGCCTTGATAGAACTGTCCGACGCCCCCGCGGATTTTGCCCAGGCCCGCCAGGAAGAAGTACAGACCGAGTGAGAGCCTGTTGGCCAGGATCGCCAGGTTCATCCACTCCCGCGACCAGCTTCCCGATGCACCGTTCACGGATGGTCTCCTTGAGCGTACGATCAGCGGATACAGGTCACTGTGTGTGTCGCTGCCGCTCTCGCGAAGCGGCAAGCCAGGCTCGCGGTTTCACTCGCGAAGCCGGGCACTTCGTTGTCTCCGATCTTCTGTTTCCTGCTGCCTTTCTCTATCTCATCGCATTTTGCGTCGCGTTTGAGTTCACCGCACGCGGGTCACTTGCTTGATCACCGGTGGATCGATCGGCTCGGACTGCTCGTTGGGATTCGCCGGGTTCGGCCTGACTTGCACCGCTTTGATGCGATCGATCACATCCATGCCTTCGACGACCCGCCCGAACGCGCAGTAGCCCCATCCGTCGAAGCTGGGATGGTCCAGCATCGCGTTGTCCTTCACGTTGATGAAGAACTGCGATGTGGCCGAGTGGGGCGCCCCGGTTCGGGCCATGGCGATGGTGCCGCGGACGTTCTTGAGGCCTTGCTTGGCTTCGTTTTGAATCGGCGGATTGAGACCCTGGGACTTGTATTGGTTCAGTCCGGTGAAGCCGCCGCCCTGGATCATGAAGTCGGACATGATCCGATGGAAGATCGTCCCGTCGTAGAACTTCTCGTCGACGTATCGCAGGAAATTCTCGACCGTCTGCGGGGCCTTGTCGGGATCGAGCTCGACGACGAAGGATCCAAGGCTGGTCTCGAACTGGACGCGGGGTGCGCCCGCCGGTTGGCTGTTTTTGTCAATCAACTCGCGCAAGTAGGCTGCTCCTTCCTTGATTGTCCGCTTCTTGCCAGCGGCATCGAACTTCGGCAGACTGTCATCTTCAATTACCACATCGCCCTTGAAACCCGCGGCGAAGTATATCTCGAGGATCTTGTCCCAGTCGATATCGCCGGTAGCGATCGGCTCGGCGTACTTGCCGTACTCCCAGCCCATGTCCCGCTGCCGCTCGCGGTCCTCGGGTGGATACTTGATGTTCTTGGCGTGGACGTAACGGACATGTGGGGCAAAGTTCCGGGCCAGCTCATAGATCCGCGCGGGTGGGTAGCCGAACCAGTACATGTTGGTGATATCCAGAGCGCTGCCGACCTCATCGTTGGGTACGGCCTCCATGATCGGCTTGAGCACTTCTTCCCTGTTGAGGTAAGGGCCGAGGTTCTCCACCGTCAACTGCACTTTGTTGGCCCGGGCGAACGGGGCCACCGCCTTGACGAACGTCACCGCCCGCTTGAGGAACTCGTCCTGCTCGATTCCGCCGGCGCCCAGCGGCATCATGATGACCGGGACTTTCATCTCCGCGGCCGCGTGGGCGACCCTGCCGATCCAGGCCGCGTTTTCGGCATCGTTGCTGTCCTTGGAGAACGGCACCACGGTGCAAAACGCGATGATTTCGCACTCGTTCTTCTTGATCGCGTCCATCAACTTGCGGCGGTTCTCTGGGGTGTCGATGCGGTATGGTTTCTCTTTGCCTTCAAAGAGGCCGGGACAGCTCAGGTCTTTCTCGACCACGACTTCGAGCAGCGGGGTGGTTGCCTCCTTGGCCGCC
The DNA here is from genome assembly GCA_012729395.1 of Phycisphaerae bacterium. GTDB lineage: Bacteria > Planctomycetota > Phycisphaerae > UBA1845 > PWPN01 > JAAYDF01. The sequence goes on along the minus strand of JAAYDF010000257.1, from coordinate 8,365 downwards.
ACCCACACGGAAGGCGCCTCCAGGCCGTTGAGGTACACATCGCGAATTCCGACCCGCGATTCGCCGAACGCTGTGCCGCATACACTGGCCATCGCCACGCAAAGTACTCCCACCCCAGAGGTCCGCTTGGTCATCGTCAACTTCTCCCTTGTTCGGGCCGCGTTCCAAAACCAGTATGCGTCGGCCGCGGAACCTGACGCAACAGGGCCTTATCCGTGTTCCACCCATCGGCCCAGGCAGAGCTTGCCTGTCGGACGGGCCGGCGGAAGGGTATGGTAGTCGGTCATCCCCATCGGCCGCCAGTCAGCGTCGCTCGCCAAACCCGGCAAGCAGGACGTCGCGGTGAAGAGCGATTATAAGCCTCTGTGATGGAGACGCCAGCCGTCTTCTGCGGTGCTCCCTGTCTGCGTGACGGCGATTTGATGCCCGAGAGCCGTGGGACGATGCGGCGGTCTTCAGCGACCCCACCCGCCGCGTCGATAGTGTGGACATGCCGGAGTGTACAGGGTGACCAAGTCGATTGTTGTGGATATCGCTGACTTGCGGGTGGCCGCGGATCCGGAGGCTGAGCTGGTGACTTATTCGCTTGGCTCATGTATCGGACTAGCCATCTGGGATCCGCAATCTCGCGTTGGGGGCTTGCTGCACTACATGCTGCCCGATTCGAGCATTGCCAGGGACCGCATGTCGCTCAATCCGGCGATGTTTGCGGATACGGGTATCCCTCTGCTGTTTCGGACAGCGTATTCGCGTGGGGCCCACAAGCGGCGGCTGGTGGTCAAAGTTGCCGGTGGTGCCTCGATGTTTCCGACGGATGATCGGTTCGACATTGGCCGGCAGAACTACACCGCCCTCCGCAAGATTTTCTGGCGGAACAACGTGCTTATCCAGAGCGAGCACGTGGGAGGCTCGATCAGCCGCACCATGCGTCTGCAGATTGGCACCGGACGGGTCACGATCGGGAATCAGAGGATGAAGCAGGTGCTCATCTGACGGTGGCCTGATGGCCGGGGTGCGTGTCCGCCGCCGGGTGTCTACTTCACACGCTCGCGCCAGCTTTGCCATCGCCGGCGCATTTCTTCGAGCTGTTCGCGGTGTTCGGGTTGGTCGGCGAGGTTGTGCCGTTCGTGGGGGTCGGTCTCCAGGTCGAACAGGTGCTCGATGGGTGGGTCGGAGGTGAGGTAACGGACGTACTTCTAACGGGTGTCGCGGATGCCCTCGCTGGGCGGGATGCGCCCGCCGTGGTCGTAATGGTGCTCGTAGAAGAACTCGTTGCGCCAGGCCGGCCGCTCGCCGATCAGCAGGGGTTTGAGGCTCTGGCCCTGGAGATTCGCGGGCACCGGCAGGCCGGCCAGATCGAAGATCGTCGGGGCCACGTCGACGCTCAACACCATCGCGTCGAGTGTGCGAGCGGGCGGCGCGTTGATTGGGGCCGGTCCGCGGATCAGCAGGGGCACGCGGATCGACTCCTCGTGCATCAGCCATTTGCCCGCCAGTCCATGTTCGCCGAGGAAGAAGCCGTTGTCACCGGTGAAGATGACCACGGTGTGTTCCGCGAGTCCGCGGTCATGCAGGGCTTGCATGATTCGCCCCACGGCCTCGTCCATGCCGGTGATGAGGCGGAAGTGATCCTTGGTTGTTGCCTGGTACATTTCCGGTGTGGCGAACCGCCGCTGCCAGCGTGTGCGGTTTTCCGAGTTCTGGATGAAGGGGGGAAGGGCGGCAAATGCCTCGGGCGTCGCGGTCGGGGGCTCGGGTACCGTGACATTCGCGTAGAGAGACTCGTGTCGGGGGTCGGGCGGGAATTCTCTCGCGGCGCCGTCTTGGGCGTGCGGGGCTTTGAAGCTGACGTACAGAAAGAACGGTCGGTCCGTCGGGGCCTCGGCCAGGAAGCGCAACGCCTGCTTCGCTTGCCGGGCGGTCAGATGCTCGCCGCCCTCCTTCTCGAAGAATCTTCCCTGGCCGCCGAAGCCTTCCCAGAAGTCAAACTCATTCTCGGGTAACGGGCCGCCCAGACCCCACTTGCCGACGAAGCCCGAGTAGTAGCCCGCCCGGCGTAGTGCGGCTGGGAATGTTTGCGCGAAGGCCTCGCCGGCCACCGGGGTCGCGAAGTTGAGCACGCGATGTCGCGAGGCGTATTGCCCGGTCAAGAGGCTCGCCCGGTTCACCGCACAGATCGAGGTCGTGCAGAACGACTGCGTGAACATCACTCCCTGCGAGGCCAGCCGATCGAGGCTCGGCGTTTGCACCACCGGATGGCCCGCGCAGCCCATGAGATCCCAACGCATGTCATCCGCCAGCAGCAGTACGATATGTGGTCGCCGCACCACCTCTGCTGCCGCAAGCGTGCCGCTCAACAGCCAGGCGATCGCTACGATGGATACGCCCCAGGTGCCGTATCTTGACTTGTTGCCCATGGATGCGGCCCTCCTGTCGGTCGTGCGGCTGTGACTGCCGCATGCGGCTTTCTCATGGGGTGCCGTCGGTGAACGCGGGGGTGGCTGGAGATCTCGCCTGCCCGTCGATGCCGAAGCGTCCGAAGCTGGCATGGTCGTCGAAAGATGCCAAGCCCACGAAGCCCCACTCGTAGGTGCGATCGGTGACCTCGAAGAGTGGCGGTTCCTGGGGGGTGGCGAGATCGAGATCGACCCACACCCGGATGCTGCCGCTGTCTACGTCACGGACGAGGTCCACGCGGTGCCACTGGCGATCGGTGATGGCCGGCCGGCGCTGCTCGTCGGCGGGCAGCAGCGATTCCCGCGTCTCCCCATCCACGCGAATGATGTTGTTGTGCAAGGCGTCGGAGACGTTGGACAGATGCACGTAGTAGAAGTGCGTGTTGTCCTGCCGCCCGAAGATGATGCAGGCATCACGGCCCCGCACCTGTGGATCGCGGTCGATGCGCATGTAGCAGGCCAGGCTGAATGATCGGAACTCGAACCGGTTGTAGAGAGCGTATTCCTGAGGTCGCCTGATGCCGGGCAGAAGCGGGCGCTGCGGCGGGAAGGCCATTTGCAGGAATCGCCGTTCGCCTTCCGAGGTGATCCGCCACAAGGTGGGCGTGCGGAAAGTCCAGGCGTCACTGGGGGCGTCGAACTCGAAATCGTCGCTCATGCGGACGATCGACCCATCCGCCCGCTCACCGGGCGATCGCGGCGGCGTCTCGCAGCCGGTCACCGATAACACAAGTATCCCGAGCAGCGGGGTGGCGGGTCCTCTTCCATGCCATAGCATCGCGATCGCTCCTGTGCTTCGCGTACGATTCCCGAATTCGCGGTTTGGGGGACGCGCGGTCACGCGGCCGGCTGCATCTCCCGGGTTACGAGCAACACCCCCAGCAAGATCATCGCGATGCCTGCCCATTGTGTCGGCGACAGGGACTCACCCAGGAGCCACCAGGCCACCACGGCGATGATCGCAAACCCGCCACCCACCATCAAGGGATAGGCGAGGCTGATCTTAATTCCAGAAAGGGCGTAGGTGTAGAAGGCCACGTTAACCGCGAAGCAGACCAGGCCCGCCAGCAGTACCCAGTTAGACAGCAGACTCTGCGCCACCGCGGTGAGTCCCTGGTCCATGCCCACGCCGGAGGCCCCGTGCCGGCGGACGCCGAACTTCATCATCAAATTCGCGGTCGCGTTCAATGCCAGCGCCAGAAACAGAGCGACGACGTACTTCATGGATGGGACTCCGTCGGAATCGTGCCGCAACCTGCCCGCCATGTTCGCGGCCGCGAGCCTGCGGGATTGTACCCGCGGGCTATCGGACAAAGAAGCCATGTGCATGGACCGAGTCAAGTGGGGGTGCATCCATCGAACTGTGGCGGCTGGCGAGGCTGGCACGCGCCGTCGTGTGCCACTGTGGTATCAGCAGTGCCGCTCCCTTGAGAAAGCACTGCTCACAGAACAGTGCCCCACGGATGATGCCTGCCTTCAAGGAGGGGAGGCGAGGAACGGCATTGCGGTCGGCGGGGCGATGCCTGCGCGGATCGTAGCTCGGTGGGGATGACACGCTGTGTCTCGCCGGCCTCGCGGGGGACCGGCCTCGCGGGGGAATAGGCGAAGGCCGGCCTGCATGCCCGCCGTCGTGATTGTGCCCGTCGTGGTGATGTGGCCTCAGGCCAGGCGGGTCACGAGATCGCGTAGTGTGTCGATCATGACCAGGCTGTCGGTCGTGCTTGGCGTGATCGTCTGGAACAGCGCCTTGATCATCGCGGTGATGGCTGAGGTGGTTGCGGCCTCGAACCCGCTTACCAGAATCGCCTGGACATCCGGATCGCAGCCGGGAACCGCGGCAAACAACGCTCCGCCACTACCCAAGGTCAGCCAAGCTCGCCGATTAGCCATCCAAGTCATCATAGACTTGAGTCTCATGATCGTTCTCCCGCAGCTGTTGCGGTCTGGCCGGGGCATCCTGCCGCGACGGCATCGAGACCGTGCATCCGGGATTATCGGTAGATGGAATTATCGGGTTGAGTTAGCGAGCGACGGTTCACCCAGAGCGTGAGCGGGCCTCAAGCGTGGCCGGCCGCGGCTGTCTCTGGGGCGGTTGTCTGGTCGACTTTGGCGACGGAGTTCAGTCCGAACGGGCCGTGTTCCAGTCCGAACGCCGCGTAGTCGTTATACCATTGCCCGTCCGCCTGATACCGGAACTGGTATATGCCGGGAGCCAGCTTGAGGCGGCAATGCCACCAGCCGTCAGCGCGCTTGTCCATCAGGAAGGAAGGCTGCCAGCCATTGAAATCGCCCGCCAGTGAGACTTGGGCGGCCCCGGGTCGTAGGAAGTGGAATTCGACTGCCCCATCCGGCAACTGTCGGACCATGGCGGCTCCTTTCGTCGAGCTACAGCAAGCTTGGTTTGGTGAACCGCACCATACGGGACCCCCGCGACGCACTGTTGTCTATTGACCGACGAGCGGGAGGCCCGCCCGTGGATGGTTTTCGTTCGGACGATGTGTCCCCACCGCGCGGGGCATCGTATATGTCTCTCTTCGGCAAGAGTTGCGGGGTACTTGAGCAGGCAGTATACAATCGGGAAGAAACCACCGACCCAGTCTGGTCGCCGTTGCGTCCGGTTCTTGTCGGTGCTGCCTCGAACACCCCTGACGAGTTGCCGAATTGAGACTTATCTATCGTATTTTCCGTGGCTTACCGTTTCTGATACTGGCGGGCTGCGCGCTCGATTGGCAGGGCTCAGCCGCTCGCGTTCAAACCTGGGCATTGCCCGATCATGCGATCCTGTTCCCGGACGCCACGCTTGAGCCGGAAAACGAAATCTTCAGCGACGGGGAGCGTATCATCCGGCTGTCGGCCGCGGTGAACGAGGTGGTCGCCTTCCAGCTTGCCCTGCGTGGCGACCGCAGCGCCAGTATCTGGGGGATTTCCGTCGATGACTTGCGGCAGGGTGAAGAGACGATTCCCGCCGAGCGTGTGTCGCTATTCCGTCAGTTGCCGATCGAGGCGAACGATTATCCGACATGGTATCTGCGTCTGACGCCGCGCCTGCGAGAGCCGCGTGAGTTCCCGGATATCCTCGTGCCGTTGTACGCCCCGCAGGGCGTGTTGCCGATCGACTTGCAGCCGGGCCGCACCGAGACGGTCTGGGCGGACATCCACGTCCCGCCCGGAGCCAAGCCGGGGCTATATCGTTCGCAGGTGCACGTGGTCATGAGCAGCGGTCCGCCGCAGGTGCTCAACCTGGTGCTTGAAGTCGAACCCTTTGCCCTGCCGGCCACGCGGCACCTCGCCAGTCTGGTTGGGCTCGACACCGGGCAGATCCTGCGGCACCACCTGGAGGTGGACGGCCGGCCTTTTGCCCCCACAAGGTTGAGCTTCGACGATCCGGCGTATGCTCGGGCGGCCGCTGTTCTCGATGCCGCCGTTCAGGTTCTACATCTGCATCGTTGCGATCCGATCCTGAGCGATGTCCAGCCCCGACGGCAGGTGAGCGCCTTGGGCGAGCTGGAGCTTGACTGGGCGGATTATGAGCGTCTGGTGGCGGGCCTGCTGGATGGAACGATTTTCGAGGACCGTACGCCGGTCACCGCATGGCCCATGCCGATCACGCATCATGAGCCGCCGCCCGGAGCCTACGGTGGTGCGAGCAGCGCCGGGTACGAGCGCATGCTCGTCGAGTACTTGCGTCAATGTGTCCTGCGGTTTTTGGAGCGTGGTTGGCTGGATCGACATTTCGTCTGGTTGCCCACGGCCTGGTCGGCTCAGGGGGACTGTTACTCGCAGTTCGAGCGGCTTGGTCGACTTCTGAGGTTGTCGGATACCCGCCTCCGGGCGGTGTGCACCCTGCCGCCACAGTCCATGGGGCCCTACGGCTGCCGACAGGACAGCTTCCGCGATGTGTCGGAGTTCGCCGCCATCTGGGCGCCGCCGGTCAGCCTGACCGATCGGACGGAACTGGCTCAGCAGCGGACCGCCGGCCGGCAGACCTGGCTGAACCCGGATCGACCTCCGTTTGCTGGCTCGCGATCGGTGCTCGCGCCGGCCACTCACATGCGCAGTTTGCCGTGGCAAGCCTACCGGTTCGGATGCACCGGGCTGCTGCTCGACGCGGTCAATGCTTGGCCCGAAGACGGTGTGCCGCGGGTCGCGGGCAGCGAGCAGTGCCTCATCTGGCCGGGCAAAGCCTACGGGTTGGACTCACCCGTGCCCTCCGCTCGGCTCAAGCGACTGCGGAGGGGGCTCCAGGATTACGAGTACCTCTGGTTGCTCGAGCGGAACCGCCGGCCGGCGATCGCCGCGGTCATCGCGGAGGATTTGTTCCCGTTCGGCGGCACGGGCTGCTACGGGGAGCACTTCCTGGATGGCCGGCCGAACGGATGGGTCGCCAATCCCGGGGCTTGGGCTTTGGCTCGCCGGCTGATGGCTCGCGAGCTGACCCTCGCGATAGCCGACACGGATACCGGCCCACGCGGCGACGAGGGGACCCAGTTCCGTCAGCAGATCGAATGGGCCAGGCTTGCCAGGGCGGTACGCAACGTCCGGCTCGAACCAGAGGGGCTGCGTATCCCGGCAGGGCAGGCGCTGGTCGGCGGTGCGGTGACCGTCGAGGCGGCTGTGTCGGTATTCAACGAGACGCCGCAAGCGGTCGAAGGTCGGCTGACTCTGGCGGAAGCGCCGGAAGGCTGGGCGGGACCGGAGCCGGGGTTGGCCCTCGAGCGGTTGAACCCCGCACGGCGAACGCGGCGAGTGATGCCACTCAAGGCGGCGTCGATCACTCCAAATATGGACGGCTTGGTCCCGCTGCGTCTGGGTTTGGAGTGGGGCGAGGAGCAAGTCTATGCCGACGGCCGGTTGTGCCTGGTGATCTCACAACCGCTGGCCCGGCCGATCGCCGTGGATGGCCGGCTGGATGAATGGCCCCTTGGGGCGGGTAATGTGGCGGGTGATTTCGTCCTCGTGGGTGCCCTCGACGTGCCCAAGGAAGGGCGAGCGAGCGCGGATCGGCCGTCGCAACGGACCAGCGTGTTCGTGACGCATGACGCGGAGGCCCTTTACCTGGGCTTCTACTGTGCGGATGACCACCTGACTGAACGGCAAGTGACCTGGGACAACCGCGTGCGCTACGACGAGTTGTGGCCGACGGGCGACGATCTGGTTGAGGTGGTGCTGGATCCGACGGGCCGGGCGGCGGGCCCGGGCGCGCTGTTGCATGTGGTGGTGAAGGCCAACGGGGCGGTACTCACGGAGCGTGGGGTGGCCTGTCTGGCGGACGTAGCTCCGCACGCGCACTGGCCGGCCGGCGTGATCGCCGCCGTCGATGACCGCTCGCACCCCGATCGCTGGACGGTCGAGATCCGTATTCCGCTGTCGGCTCTCGATTCGCCCGAGGCGATGATGGGCGTGAACTTCGCCCGGTTCATGCCCCGCCTGGGAGAGTACTCCTCCTGGTCCGGTGCCCGCCGTCACCTCTATAGCCCGGTTACCCTGGGCAATCTGCACCTGCCCTCAAACGCGCGGCCCTAAAGCACTTCACGGTTCATCGTAGCGGTCGCCCCCTCCGCCGCGGCGGACAGGCTGTGGCGACCGGCGTGCTCGTCGCGATCAACGACCGCCAATCGTCGCGTGATCAACAAGCGCCAATCGCCAACGAGCCCCAAGCGCGAGCGCGGGGATGCGGCGCGTCAGCGACGTACTCCAAACGCCCACTCGCCATCGCAAGCCAACGAGCCCCGAGCGCAAGCGAGCGGGGGGAGTCGAGAACGCACACGCTTCCCACGCTGCTCGGAGAGCAGCGCCACACTTCAGGGCTACCACGCGAAACACTGCTCACAGAGCAGTGCCACACGGGTGCGTGCCGCAGCGGCAGCCGCCACAATGCCCCTTGCGCCGGCCGCGACGCCGCATCGCTG
>JAAYDF010000256.1 GCA_012729395.1 Phycisphaerae bacterium | reverse complement strand
CTTCGGGCAGGCAGAGGATGCGCAGGCTGTCGCCTTGGCGAATGGTAATCGTTTCGCCGTTGTGGTCGATCAGGTTGTAGGGGATCCAGTCGATCGCGACCGGCAGTTCGAACGCGCCGTTCTGGAAGCGCACGGTCGCCTCGGTGGTCCTGTTCCCTCTAAGCGGGAGGTTGACGTACCAACGTTCGCCAGCGGACTGTGCGACGGGAACGAAGCAGGATGCATCGTCTACGATCTGCATGAACGGCACGTAGCGGGCGTCACCCTCGATGCAGGCGGGAGAGATGTAGGATTCACTTATTTCGTCGAGCCCGGCCATGGCGGCGACGGAGGCCTCGATCCAGTCCTTCACGCCGTTTTCATTGTTGTCGGGTCCGCCCAGACGTTGCACCTCGACCTGAGCGATGCGCACCGCCAGCCGCGTATGAACGTTTTCCCACGAGAGGCGCACGGTGTGCTCCCCGGCGGGAAGCGCCGGGAGGAACGCGCGCAGGTCGGCATAGACGCCGTCGGCGCAGACGAAGGGATATTCGCCGACGAACACGCCGTCGACGTGGAGCAGGAAGGAACTCTTTTCCCGCGGCTGCACGGGCGTGCAGCTGCTCTTTTGCCACTCATGGGCGGCGCTTAGGTTGAGGCAGAAGATTTCCTGACTCGGCAGGTCGAGCACGTATTCGGCCCAGCCTCGGCGACCTTGCGAAACCAGTTCGGTTCCGTCTGCCATCCATTCACCCGCCACGGCGTTGGTCTGCGCCCCCGGGATGGTGAGAACGGTTTCAACCGTGCCGTCGAACTCGCTCACGAGCGGGTTGGTGCGCGACTCCTTCACCTCCGTGCCGTCGTCCACTCCGTCACCGTCGGTGTCGGCGTCGAGCGGGTTGGTTCCCAGCGCAAGCTCCTCACCGTCGGAGAGCCCGTCGCCGTCGGAGTCGGCGTTCATGACATCGGTGCCGAGCAGGATTTCGTCGAGGTCAGAGATGCCGTCGCCGTCGGTGTCGCCGCCCTTTTCAAGGATGCGTTCCATCCAGTCCTGAATGCCGTTGCCGTCGGCATCGGCCCCGTCCACCGCTCCAAAGACAATGGAGTGGATCGTGAAGGGTTTCGGATCCCAGTAGTCGGCAATGGGCATGAGCTTGACCCGATGCGGCCCCGCGCTGAGCCACGGCGTGAAGAGCGTATATTCAGGAAGGCCCTGCGCATGGTTCATACTGAACTGTCCCAGAATGATCCCATCGATGGCCACCTCAAGGCGGATCTCATGGGCCGGATTGGGGAAGGTCCCCGCGAAAGAGGTGTCGACCGCCAGATGGTAGATGCCTGCCTCGGAAACGTTGAAGCTGTAGGCCACCCAGGGGGCGTACTGCGGGGCGCTGGCGATGGCGTTGGTGCCGTCGTTCGACCAAGAGGAGGAGATGTGCGCGTCGAACCAGGCGTCGTAGCTCCAGGCGGGGATGTCGATGGCTGGAACAAGGTCCGGGATGCCGTCGCCGTCCGTGTCGGTCTGGTTCGGATCGGTCAAGGTAACCGTCGACTCTTCGCCGCCGGAGAGGCCGTCGCCGTCCGCGTCGGCGTCCGCCGGGTCGGTGCCCAGCCCATATTCTTCGATGTCGCACCAGCCGTCGCCGTCAAAGTCGGCATATCCGCCGCCGATGCCGCTTTCGGGATCCAGGCCGTGGGCGACTTCCCAGGCGTCGGGCAGCCCGTCGCCGTCGAGGTCGTCGGCAGGCTGTACGTAACTATGGATGTATTGCGAGCCAATGATTTCGGGTTCGGAGCTTCCCGGAACCTGCCACCAGAGGGTGACGTGCTCCTCGAGGCTGTGTTCTTTGAGCAGGATTTCGAAGGCGTAGGATTGCCCGGCCACCAAGTCAACCGACGCGGAGGGTGTGCGCGGATCCTCGAGATTGTGCAGG
>JAAYDF010000024.1 GCA_012729395.1 Phycisphaerae bacterium | reverse complement strand
GCCGCGTCGCCGTCATCGACGGCCGTCCTCGCCTTCTCGGGCGAGTCGAGTCTGGTGATGGCCAGCAGATCGCCCAGGTCGGGACTTTCCAAAGCGGCGGAGAGCATGGCGCCGGCGGCGGGTGTGCCCGCCCCGGCGCCCTTATCCTGATCGACGATCACGGTCCTGACGGCAGCGATGGAGAAGTTGTCGCCCGACCCGAAGGCCGCCCCCAACACCGTTGCCAAGACAAGCGGCGCGATGAACATCATGGCCAGCCCGGCGATGTCGCGGTAGACGTGCACCGTGTCTTTCCACGCGATGCTGAGTGCCTTCATCATCGGCTGCCGGTGCCTCTGTCAGTCTCGCAGCGCACGGCCCGTGAGGTGCAAGAACACCATCTCCAGATTGGGTTCGGCCAGGCTTATCTCGGTGATGCGGGCGCCCGCTGTACGGGCGTTCTCGAAGAGCGTCGGCATGAGGGTGTTCGCGTCGTCTGTCAGGAGCGACATGTGGCCATCATCAGGCTCCGAAACGCTTGTTACGCCCGACAGCCGTCGCCATTGCCCGGCCAGAATATCAGCATCCCGGTCGAGGGCAACGTCGATGCGGGTACGTTCGCCCACCAGCCGCACAAGCTCGCCTTGAGTGCCCACGGCGATCATGTTGCCCTGATCCATTATCCCGATGCGGTCGGAGAGTTCCTGCGCCTCTTCCATGTAGTGGGTCGTATACAGGACGGTGACCCCGGCCGCGTTGAGGTCTTTCACCTTGTCGAGGATAGAGCGGCGGCTCTGTGGATCAATGCCGACCGTGGGCTCATCGAGGTAGAGAAAGCGGGGGTTATGCAAGAGCGCCGCGCCGATGTTGACCCGCCGCTTCATGCCGCCCGAGTACTTACCGACCCGGTCTTTCTGCCTGTCGAGCAGCCCTATGAGCTCCAGGACCTCGTCGACTCTCTTGTCCAACGAAGCTCCTCGCATGCCGTACATGCGGCCCCAGAAGAGCAGGTTCTCGCGCCCGCTCATGTCTTCGTAGAGGGCGATGTCCTGAGGCACTACGCCTATGAGTCCCTTGACCTTCTCCGGTTGTCGGGTGACAGAGAACCCGCCTACGCGCGCTTCGCCCCTGTCGGGTTTGAGCAGGCAGGAGAGTATGGAGATGGTCGTAGTCTTGCCGGCGCCGTTGGGACCCAGCAGGCTGAACACTTCGCCCTCGTGGATCTCAAACGAGACATCGTTCACCGCCACCGGGCCCTTGGGAGGATCGAACTGCTTCTGAAGTCCCTCGACCTCGATGGCTTCCACGTCGCCCCCCCGCGTGATCGCTGACCGGAGTGAATATAGTATCGAAACGCGAAGCGTCAGAGTAGTATGCTGCGGCGCCGGCGCGTCCGGATTTGCCGGCGGTTCTGCTAATATCCGCAGCGTCCGCCCCGACCACCTTGGATAGGATGGTGCGATGTTCGCTCCGATACGCCGATCCAGACTGGTTCTGCTTGGGGCCGGCTTTCTCGTGCTCGTCGCGGTGGCCGCCCTGCTCATCCTTGGC
>JAAYDF010000255.1 GCA_012729395.1 Phycisphaerae bacterium | reverse complement strand
TCGCGGCGATAGCCCACCCAGGTGACCCGCTGCCCGGTGGCCAGATAAGCTTTGACCTCGTCCGCCCAGCGCAGCGATGCCGGCGTGTTCTCCAGGTTGATGAACATCATGTCCGTGGCCGGCCGCAGCGAGAAGGTCGGCAGCATCCAGGCCCCGTTGGGCAGTTTGCCCGGCGGATCGACGAACCACAGGGTATCGCTGTTCTGGTAGTCGCGGTACGGGTCGGAGAAGGTCAGCCCGGAGTTGGGGTGAAAAATGGCCGGGAAGCGGTAGTACACCGTCGGGCGATAGTCCACCAGGCCGGGGGCGTGCTCGACGATCTCTCGCAGCGTGCCCAGCCATTCGAGCTGACGCGGGTCGCGGACCATCGCGTCCGACCAGATGTTGTCCACACCAGGGGAAGCCAGCATATAGTAGTGATAAAGCCCCTTGGCTCCGCCGCCCATCAGTGACACCCATGTCGGATAGGCGGTGCCCAGCCGGCTGGTCAGGCCGAACAGCTTGTTGCGCTCCAACGCCTGGTCCTGGTGGTTGCCCTCGCCGATCTCGGTGACCAGCAGCCACATGGTTTTGGTCGCCTGGGAGCAGGATGACAGCGGCGGGATACCCATGAAGGTGAGGATGGGCTCGCCGACGCCGTAGGACTCCATGCCCACGCCGTCGAAACCGCTCGGGACACCCGCGTCGTTGATGTGCCACCAGTCGATGCCGGAGAAGAACTTGAAGACCACCGGCACGTCGTGGAGTTGCTTGAACACGTCGGCGATCTCGTTGTGGAAGTCGCGCACCTGCAGACCGACGGACTCGACAAGATCATAGCGATGCTGGCTGGTCGATCGCAGGCAGCGGACCAGATCACCGCTTTCGACGTGCACGAGGTAATCCCAGTCGGTATCTGTCCGTTGATCGCGAACGGAGCGAACAGGCAGAAGATGAGCCGCGAATGCGAAATCGGGCACGACCGTCTCTTCGTCCACGGCCCAGGCTTTGCGGAGCTTGGCAATGGTGCCGTAGCGACTTTCGAGATAGCGGGCGTACGCCGTCCGGAAGGACGCGGCCGAGGGCACGAGGCCGTGATTGAAGTTGTTCTCATTCCAGAACACATCGACGAAGAAGCGGAAGCCCGATCCCATCCGCACCTGGCTGTAGAGGTCCCGGATGGCCTTGTAGTAGCGTTCGGTCTCCTCGCTCCAGAAGAACATGTTGTCGTTCCATCCATCGTGGCGCCAGGCGAGATTGAAGTGGACGACATAGTCGCCGGCGGGCAGGTCGTTCATCGCCACGCGGGTCATGCGGTGCTCATCGGGTCGCGGTTTGTCGCTCTCGCCGGGCCGGTCGTCGTGCACCACCTCCAGCTTGTGATGGCGTACGACCTTGCCGGTGGCCCGTTCGCTGATCAGGCAGACCGCATCGCTCAGATGGCGGCAGGCGGTATGCAGGCGGCCGTCCTTGAGCCACAGATCCGAACCCGGATTGGTCAGCTTCACCGAGCCATCGGGCGCGATGGTGATATCGCCGTTTGGGCCACCCATCAGTTGCCACGAATTGCCTTTGGCTTGCAGGCCCGAACACTGCATCCCGTAACGCATCCCCGCTTCGTCCATGTAGTCGATGCAGCGCTGGAACAGGCGAAGCTGATCGTCGTTCTTGGTCTCCCACGTGCGTGGGACCTGCAGGCTGCTGCCGACGTTCCAGTAGACGTCGCGCACGCCGAAACTGATGAGCAGGTCGATCTGGCTTTTGAACGTGTCGAAGTTGCCGTCGGGGATGAGCATACCGCCGACGGGGATGAAAGGCTCACCGTCCCAGAAGAGGGTATGGGCTTCGTTCACATGCCAGCGGTGCGGCACGCCGTGTTTGTCGGTGAACGTCCCGGTGTTGATGATGACCCGTTCATCGTTTCCGTCGGCGGCCTGCACGGTCAGTCGCCCCTGCGCGGTGAGCGGCTCCTGGTAGACGCCCGCATGCCATTCGCAGTTTCCGCCCGGCAAATCGGCCGGCAACGTGGTCTCGAACGGGCCCAGCTTCGCGGGGCGACCCGCGGGCAGCGCGTCGCTCCCCAGCCCCGGGGCCGGCCACGGGGGGAAGACCGCCGCGTGCAGGACCTTCCCGTCCCGAACCAGGTGCAGCCACAAACGCCGCGGCGCCTCCGCCTGCCGGCCGGCCTGGACCTCAAAGGTCACCGCCAGAGACGTTCCCGCCGCAACCCGAGACGGCAGCGTCGCCTTGATCCGCTCGATCGCCGGCGCTTTCGCCGCGTACTCCGGCGGCGTGTAACCGGCGGAAACGCTCGCCAGCCACCCTATGGACAGACTTGCCAACGTAAGGCTCACCAGCTTGTGCCTCATCGAAATTCCTTTTTTAATTCGAGTAAACGAACCCCAAACTCAATCGGTCAAGCCGTCCACCTCTATGGGGTGGTACGCCTTCGGAGCGGGTGGAGAGCGATCATGTGGGCGCTCCCAACCGGTATGGCAACAGCCCATCTCGTCGGGCGTCGACAAGATCGACCGGAGCGAAACCGTCGGCCACGCGGGGCCGACTCTGCCGGATTGCGCGCAATAGTATAAGGGTACGCGGAGATTCTGTCACGTGGCCGCGGAGACCGGGCAGGTGTCCCCGGCTCGGACCCGCGGTGAAAGCTGGACGTTGTCGAATACCGCCTGCTCGCTTTCCTGCAACTCAACCATCTTGCGCACGGCCAAGTCGCCCGCCTCATACCACGAGACGTCCACAGAGGTAATCGCTGACCAGCCCGGCACACGCCAGAACGAAGCGTCGCAGCCGACCAGACAGGTATCATCAGGTACGCGAAGGCCCGCCTCCAGACAAGAATGCAGCGTCCCGACACTCGCGACCGAAGAGGCCGCGTAGATGCCGTCGGGGCGAAGATCCTTCAGCCGCGGCGTCAGCCAAGCCACGATGCCCGCCTCCCCAATATCAGAGGGAATAGTCAGTAACTCGACATTCACGCCCGCTTCGGTGGCCGCCGCCAGGGCACCTTGCTCACGCAGCCGGATCGGTTCCCACAAAAAATCGTCGCTGATAATCAGCCAGCGCCGCCGCCCGGCGTCACGAAGCAACTGGCCCGCGATGCGACCCACCCCCGGGTTGTCCACGTCGATCGCGTTCGACGAACACGCCGTCGGATGCTCGGGGAAGACGATCACCACCGGCAAGCCCTGTTCGATCTGCCGCCGCATCGGCTCGTCCAGCTCGGGCACCGGCGTGCGCACAATGGCTCCGAACACGCCCCCGTCGATCAGGCCCCGCACCCGTTGGGCGGCCGCCTCGGCGTCCGGGGACTGCTGCGTCGCCAACACGCAGAACAGCTTACGCAGCCGGGCCGCCTCCATCACCCCGGACACGAATTGCCCCTCCAACGCCTGATGATGCCAGGAGTGAGCATCCGCCACACCACGCCCACGCAGGATCAACCCGAAGAACGTCGGGTGCGGACTCCGCAGACTGATAGCCATCAGGTTGGCGGTGTACCCCATCTCCTCCGCCAGCGACCGAACCTTCTCCACCGTGGCGGGCTTAAATCGGCTCACGACCTCCGGTCGGTTGGTCAGGATCAGCGACACCGTGGCGCGCGAAACACCCGCACGTTCAGCGATCGCCTGGATTGTCGGCCGAGCCTTCTTCTTGTGACCGTCAGTCATGGTCCTACTCGCGATGCGATGAATGTTGATCCCAGATCCGCGCGGACCCCGACGCCAACCCGCTCAGTCGTGCGGCCGCATGGTCCGCCCGACGGCTCTACCGGCCGGAGCCTGGCCCGATTATAAGCCCTTCCCCCTCGCGTTTCACGATCCCAAGCCAACTTCCCCACGCTCCGCCACCGAATCGGCGGGATCCGTTGCCCCGGACCAAGGCAACTTGTTGCCGTGCGTCTGAAACATCCGTTCACGGCCCCCATCCCCTCTGTACCTTTGCCCCTTCTGCCTATGTCCCTTCCGCCTTGCCCCCCCCAAGGCGGGCGGGTTATCCTGAAGCCGCCCGGCGGATGAACAAGCCCCGTCCGCGGGCCCGTGCGGAGTCGGCTTCATGCCCGTCGCCTGGACCATTTCGGCGACCTCGTGATCTCGTCGGGTGCGTTACTCATGCGGTACGCGTTCAGTGCCAAAGCGGTCCTCTGCTGTGCTGCGATCGTTTCACTCAGTGTCCCTGTCTGGGCCCAGTCGGCCTCGAATCGCAGCCTACTGCGAAGCCGTGGCGGCACACTCTCGATCGCCGAGGGCGGCGACATCCTCTACGGGCTCGAATTGCCCGCGAGCCTGCGCCTGCCCGCCGACGACCTCGTCCTGCGGGCAATGATCCAGCCGTGGGCGGTGCATGGCTTGAACTGTGCCGGCTTCTCAGTGTGGCACCTGGTCGACGACGGCGCGTTTGTCAGCCCCGACGGGCGGTCATGCACACCCCAAGCCGCTCAGCAGTTCGACCGATTCACCCGGTTCACCACCAACCACGGCTTTAGTACGGTGGTCAGCCTGTTCTCCGCCGAGCGCCGCCGCTGGCTGGCCTCGCCCGAGGCCTATGAGCAAGCGGTCCAAACCATCGCCCGTCTCTTGCCCGACAAGCATCGCGTCGTTCTGGTGGTCGGCGATCTGTTCGGCACCACGCCGTGGTCGCCGGAATGCCCCGGCCGCCTTGATGACCCCGAACGGGCTCTTTCGCTATGCCGGGCGATGCTCAAGGCCCGGCCGGACGCGGTCGTCGGTATCCCGGCCGACATCCTGCCCAGCCCGGCAGGCGACAACCCACGACCCCTGTTCTACGCCGCATCTCGCGTGGAAGCCCTGGCACAGCTTGTCGCCCACCAACAAGGGCAGCCCGCTACCGGAGACTGGAAACCGCACACCGCCGCTGTGCCGGTCGATCAGTTCTTGTGCCGTCGGACAATCACCGGCGACGCCGAGGCCGCGATTGCCTCCTTCGCCGGCGAGATCGAACGGCGAAGCGTGGCCATCGAGTCGCAACCCGCCGTGCCGGCCTGTGGCGAGAACAACCCGGCGGCGGATGCCCTGGCCGTGAACCAACTCACGCCCCAGGAACGTGAGGAAGGGTGGGTATCGCTCTTCGACGGTCGCTCGCTCGATGGTTGGACCACCCTGCTGCCAACCTGGGGGCGATGGTGCGTCGCCGACGGGGTGATCACCTGCCAGCGAGGTGTGCCGCCACACCCCTGGCTTCGCTCCCGGAAGCGCTACGGATCTTTCGTACTTCGCCTCGAGTGCAAGCTGGAGGCCGGCGGCAACAGCGGTGTCTTCCTCTGGGCACCGCTGGACGCACGGGCCTCGAGCATGGGCTTCGAGGTCCAGTTGATGAGCGGCCAATACGACAAGCTCGATAGCTTCAATACGACTGGGGCGATCTACGGCGTGCAGCCGCCCAGCGAAGACGCCAGCCGCTCGCCCGATCAATGGAACGAACTCGAGATCACGTGCCGCGGATCGAAGATCATGGTCCGACTCAACGGCCGCGTCGTCCAGGACTTCGACGCCGACGATGTGCCGATCATGAAGACCCGCCTACGACACGGGTACATCGGCCTCCAGGACCACGAGAACGTCGTGATGTTCCGCCGCATCCGTATCCGCGATCTGTCCTCCAACCCCTGACCGCACGACCGTGTGACCCTACCGCGGGACCGAGTGACTTCACCGCCGGACCGAGTGAACTTGTTCATGGCGGGACTGAGTCAACTTGTTCATGGTCGGACCGAGTGAACTTGTTCATGGTCTGGCGTGGTTCGTTGGATTCCCTTGACCGGGCGGCTATCCTGGGCGTCGTGATGGGGTCGACACGGCGAGTCAAACACGCTTGGCTGCGGGCACTGGGGATCGAGGATCTGCCGGCGCGGTTCACGCTGCCCGACGGCGAGTATCTCCACGTGCGCACCTACAAGCACGATTTCTTCGCGGCGACCGGGCTCTACGAGGGCCCCGGCGGCCGGGTCATTCTGAAAGTCGGCCGCACCGCCCGATTGTTGGGCTTGCCGATGGCTTGGCTGGGCCGTTGGCTCTGCCGGCGCGAGCTGGCCATCTACCAGCGGGCCGACGGCGTCGAGGGAGTCCCCCGCTGCCTCGGCGGCCTTGGACCGACCGGCCTGTTGCACGCCTTCGTCGAAGGCCATCCGCTGCAACGCGGCGAGCGGGTCGACGACGCGTTCTTCGCCCGGCTGGAGCGGCTGCTTTCCAGCCTCCACCAGCGCGACATCGCCTATGCCGACCTCGAAAAACGCGAGAACATCCTCGTCGACGCCGACGGCCGGCCGGCACTCATCGACTTCCAGATTTCCTGGTGCTGGCCGCGAGATCAGGCCGCTCGCCCACGCGGGCCCGGCAGAATCCTCCCGGGCTTCATCGGCCGCTACATCCTCACCCGCCTGCGGGCCGCCGACCAATACCACCTGCTCAAGCACTGGCGACGGCATCGGCCGGACCTCCTCACCGCCGAGCAACTCCATGCCTCCTACCAGGTTGGCTTGCTGATCCGGCTGCATCGCCGAATCTCCTGGCCCTTCACCCGCGTACGGCGCAGCCTGCTCAAGCTGCTGACCGGCCGCTCGCGATCGCCCAAGCAGGATGGTCCTCAGTTCGTGGACCAGCCGCCCAGTCGGTGACTTGCGATCAAGATACGCCGACCGGCTTGCCTCTTGCCGACAAAACCGTACAAACTACCGTGACGCGGCGATCTCGTTTCCCGCGGTGCCATACAGGAGCGGCGGTCCCCTATGTGTCTGGACGAACGACAGCGCGATCTGGTCCACGCCTTCCGAGAACAGGTCGAGCGGTTGTTAACCGACGAGCCGGGCTTCGGACCCGTGAGCCGGCACGATATACCGGACCGTCCGCGGCTCATCACCCGCTGGCTGGCCGACAAGCGAGTCTGGTACGAGTTGGCCGTGCGACCCACCCTGCCCCAGGTCCGTGTGGGCATGCTCACCGACGACCGCTGGCGCAGCCAGGATTTCGAGCGGATGGTCGCCGATTCCGGCGATACCCTGCGGGAACTGATCGAGGCCGCCTTCGCCGCGGCCGGGATCATGTGGCATGAACCCCCGGTCGAGCATTACCGAGAGCACGAGCGCCTCTTCTACTTCGCGACCCCGGTGGACCTCGAATCGCTCGATGACTTGGCCGCCGAGGCGCTCCCGGAGCGGATTTGTCGTATGCTGAAAGGGTATCATCTGGCGTTCACCGGCCGCGTGCCGTGAACCGCCAAGGGGAATCAGCGACCATGACCGCAGACGCTCCCGACCTGCCCGCGAGCCCGATCGACACCCTGCTGGTGATCGACGATGACGTGGTCGCCCGCATGGGCAGCATGGTTCGCCACCTGTGCGTGGGGATGATTGACGAGGCCGTGCAGGTCAGGGTGATGAACTGGGCGTCGAGTCCTCAGGTGTTCGAGAGTGCTGGCCCCGCCCGCGTCATGACTCTTCCCCGGCGGAAGTGGCTCAGGTCGGATCCCAGCCCGGCCGAGGTCTTGCAGTTACTGGGCGGCCAGCGTCCCATCATTGTGCACTGCATGTCCGCGGCCCTGGCCCAGCGGGTCCATCCCTGGTGTGCCGAGTGGCAGTGCCCACTCGTCGTCCATGTGACCGACCTGACCGACGTCGAGGAGATCGGAGCGTGCGAGACCACCGCCGCCCTGACCGTCGCGGCGATCAGCCCGAACCTCCAGCGCGCCCTGCTGCAACGCTGGCCCCGGATGCACTGCCAGATCAGAGTGGTCCCCCCGGGCCTGCCCGCTCAATCCGCTCCCACCGGCCTGGCCGAGCCGGACCGCGTGCCCACAGCCATCGTCACCGTGCCGCTTACCCGCGACTGCGGGCTCGATATCGTGCTGAGAGCCCTGCGCTCGATCATCAAGGACAAGGGCGAGATCCAGCTTTTCATCATGTCCCTGGGGCGAGCCGAGCGGTACTTCCGTCAGCAGGTGGATGAGCTCGGACTGCGGCCCTTCGTCACCTTTGCCGGAGAGTTGAACAACTGGCCCGCACTGCGAAAGGTCATGGGCTCCGCGGACTTCCTCGTCCACCCCAGCTCCACCGCCCGGTTCACGGCAGGCAACCTGACGGCTTTGGCCAGCGGGCTGTGCATCCTGGCTCCGGCGGACACGACCGAGGACTACCTCATCGACCAGGAGACGGCGGCTCTGTTCGATCCGAACCGGCCCAAACAGTTGCTGGAACGGTGGACCGCGATGCTGGATGACCCCGCAGCCGCCCGGCAACTGGCTGCCGCAGCGCTCGAATACGCCCGCACCCGCCATCAGGCCAGCATGATGGTCGCTCGAACCGCGGCCCTGTACCGCGAGCTGCGGGCGTGACCTGACCCGCCAGGGCCACGAGCCAATCCCATGCCGCGGGGGTGCATCTTCTGTTCAGGGGCAGGCCTCATCCGTGGCACTGCTCTGTGAGCAGCGTTTCTCGGGGGAGCGTCACTGCTGACACAGCAGTCGCACACGACGGCGCGTGCCAGCCCCGCCAGCCGCCACGGTTCGGTGGATGCACCCACGCCGCGGCGACACTCAAGTTGCGGGCAGAGGGGCGATTAGAAACAACCGCCGGTTTTCAAGTTGCACGGCGGGTGAGCGTGGCTTAGAATACCCGCGTGAAAGGCAAATCCTTGCTTGATCGGTGGTTATATCGACGGGCCGACGCTCGAAACGTCGGCCGGAGGTGCGACATGAGCAGGGAGGCGACGATCAGACGGGTGCGACGAACCTTGCTGGCGGCGGGCGCGCTCCTCTGCGCGGTGATCGGGCCGCAAGGTTTGACCGGGCAGGGCCCCCTTACTCAGGCAGACGAGCACGCCCAGACCCAGCCGGCCGAGGCAACCGAAACCGTGTCGACGACCCAACCGGCCGCCCGGTCGTTCAACGACGCGGTTATCCTCACCATCCGCGGAACCATCAGCGAGATCACCCGCGACAGCCTCAGACGACGGCTCAAGGAGGCCGAGGAACGCGGCGCGTCGCTGGTTCTGCTCGAACTGGATACGCCCGGCGGGGCACTCGGGGCCACGCTGGAAATCTGCACGATCATCAAAGAGCTGCGAGATTCGGGCACCGCGGTCTACGCCTGGGTTAACAAACAAGCCTACAGTGCGGGCACGATCATCGCCTTGGCGACCGACGGCATCGTCATGGCCCGCAACGCGACCATCGGCGACTGCCAACCGATCATGATGACCGGCACGGGGGTCTCGGCCATCCCCGAGGAAATCGAAGCCAAGGCGACCAGCCCCCTGTTAGCCGAGCTGCGCGATTCCGCCCGGCGAAATCGGTATGCGCTGAACATGGTCTACGCCCTCATTCGGCCGGAAATGCAGATGTTCTGGCTCGAGAACATCGACACGGGCGAACGACGGTTCGTGGATCTCTTCGACCGCGACCGGTTGTTTGGCCGCGAGGTCGAAGATCGGGCCGAAGACAAATCTGAAGGCTCCGACAAGAGCACCCGTCGCCGCCTCTCGCCCGAGCCGATCCCCGACACGGAAAGCCAGACCGCCTGGCGGTACGTCACCGAGGCGGCACCCCTCTCTGAAGTCACCCAGCCGATCGTCAGCGACCGCGACCTGCTGACCATGGCCACGGACGAGGCTTTGGCCTACGGGTTCTCCCTGGCCACGCTGAACAGCGACGCGGAACTCGAGCAGTACTTCGGCGTCACCGGCAGCATGACGCGGCTGCAGAATACCTGGCTGGAGACGGTGATCGAATGGCTGGCCTCGCCCATGGTTCGCAGTGTCCTCTTTCTGTTGATGATGCTCGGTGCGTATACCGAGTTCCAGACGCCGGGCTTCGGCCTGCCGGGGGTGGTGGCCCTGGTGGCCCTCCTCCTGTTCCTGGGGGCGCCCTACCTGGCGGGGACGACGAGGAGCTGGGAGATCGTGGCCATCGTTGCGGGGGTCATCCTGTTGGCCCTGGAGCTGTTCGTCCTTCCCGGCTTCGGGCTGGCGGGTATCGTGGGCATCATTCTGATCATCGTGGGGCTGCTCGCGTCATACGTCCCGTCCGAGCCGTCTTTTGATCCGGCGGGCTTCCGCCTGCCGACCATGCGTCTGACGTATCAGTTCCTGGAATATGGGCTCTACTCGCTCACGGGCGGGCTTACCGCGTCGATCGTCGGCATGTTCATCATCGCTCGGTACTTGCCGCGGACGGCGTTCGGCTCGCGGATCATCGCCCCGAACCCCCAGCACGACGCTGTGCAGATCGACGATCCCTACCAGGGCATCGCCCGGGTCGGCGATGTGGGCGTTTCGGAGAGCTTATTGAGGCCGGCGGGCAAAGCACGGTTCGGCAGCCGGCTGGTAGACGTGGTTTCGCAGGGCGATTACATCGAAAACGGCGAGCGGGTGCGGGTGGTCGAACGGTCCGGCAACCGGGTGGTCGTTCGTCGGGCCAACTGACCGCCCCGTACACGAGCAGTCATGCGCGCCGGCCGATCGTGAGGTAACCTGACCATGGGTGACTGGATGGGCATTCTGCTGCTCTACCTGTTGGGCTCGGCCTTGCTGATTCTCGAGCTGTTCCTGCCGGCCTACGGGCTGATCGGGCTGATCGGGCTGGGTGTTCTGGGATTCGGGCTCTACGAGGCTTTTCTGCGCAGCCAGATGGCCGGCATGATCAGCCTCGTTGCCGTGTTGATCCTCTTGCCCGTCGGGCTGGTTATCAGCGTCAAGCACTGGCACCGCACCCCGGTGGGCCGACGCATCTCGCCCCCGAATCCCGAGCTCACCGAGCAGGACCGCATGCCGCTGAGCGACTTGGAGGCCCTGATCGGGAAGACCGGGCGAGCGATCACGATGTTGCGACCGGTGGGGACGTGCCAATTCGGCGACCGCCGGGTGGAGTGTAAGGCCGAGCACGCTATGATTGCCAAGGACTCGGAGATCGAAGCCATCGGCTTGGCGGACCGCACGGTGGTCGTTCGCATGAGCACGCGAAACGCGACGGCTTGATCATCGATCAGTCTGTCTCCCGTCGCCTGAGTGCGGTGGATGCGTCGTGCTTCAGGAGCAGCCATGAGGTCGCGAATCGCCGGAAAGTGATTCGCCTTATCATTGGAAAGGAATTGCCATGTTGTCTTCCTCGCTCGCATGGAACTTGTTGGCCGCTCGAGGCGATGAGGGTGTCCCTTGGGGTATTGTCGCGATGGTCATCGTCGGCATCATCGGCCTGGCGATCCTGATTTTCCTCTGGCAGTTCGTGAGCTTGTGGATTCAGGCGTTCATGAGCAACGCCAACGTGTCGCTCTTTGAGCTGATCGGGATGAAGTTCCGCAAGGTGGACGCCCGGGTCATGGTGATGAGCAAGATCCGAGCGGTCAAGGCGGGCCTGGGGCTTTCGACCAACGATCTGGAAACGCACTACCTGGCGGGCGGACGGGTGCAGAACGTCGTCTCCTCGCTGATTGCCGCGGACCGGGCGCGCATCGATCTGGGCTTCAAGACCGCCTGTGCCATCGACTTGGCCGGCCGTGACGTACTCGAGGCCGTGCACACCTCGGTGAATCCCAAGGTCATCGACTGCCCGAGCACGACCAGCGGTAAGCACAGCATCGAGGCCGTGGCCAAGGACGGCATCCAGCTCAAGGCCAAGGCCCGGGTGACGGTGCGGACGAACATCGCCCGGCTCGTCGGTGGTGCGACGGAAGAAACCATCATCGCCCGCGTTGGTGAGGGCATCGTGACCAGTATCGGCTCGTCCGAGACCTACAAGGCGGTGCTGGAGAACCCGGACGTGATTTCCAAGCGGGTGCTGGAGCGCGGTCTGGACGCGGGGACGGCCTTCGAGATTCTGTCGATCGACATTGCCGACGTGGACGTCGGCATCAACGTCGGCGCCCAGCTCCAGGCGGACCAGGCGGAAGCGGACAAGCGTCGCTTCCAGGCCGAGGCCGAGAAGCGGGCCGCCATGGCTCGGGCTCGCGAGGCCGAGATGCTCGCCCTCGTGCAGGAAAACCGCGCCAAGGTCGTCGAGGCCGAGGCGGAAATCCCCAAGGCGATCTCCGAAGCGTTCCGCCAAGGGAATCTGGGCATCATGGACTACTACCGGCTGCGGAACATCCAGGCGGATACGTCGATGCGCGACGCGATCGGCAAGCCCGACCAGACGCCGCCGAAGTCCTGACGGCCTGCTCGGTGATCCGCGGCGTCGCGAATCGGGATGATACCCGTGAATCAGCTTGCTGTTTTGCGGGAGATAGGCCGACGCACCCACCGCGTTTGGAGCGGTGTTCGAGGTGAACCATGCTGACGGAGATCCTAACGCTGGCTCAGCCGGACGGCGGCGGCGGCGAGTTCATCTACGTGATCGCCGTGCTCATCCTCTCCGTCGCCGGCGCCTTGGCGGATCGCTTCAAGAAGCACCAGGAGGCTCAGGCGGGGGAGGAGAAAGCCGCCCCTGCTCG
Organism: Phycisphaerae bacterium; assembly: GCA_012729395.1. GTDB lineage: Bacteria > Planctomycetota > Phycisphaerae > UBA1845 > PWPN01 > JAAYDF01. Next base: position 2,483 of record JAAYDF010000255.1, on the reverse strand, counting down.
ACCAAAACGGCCGACCGCCGACACCGCCCGGCAACGGCCCACCACCCCGCCTACGGCGTCGCCCTCTCGCGGACCGGCCCCGCCGGTGGTGGTCATCGAGCCCGCCGAGCGTGCTCGGCCCGCCCCGACCGCGAGGCCCGCCGGCGATCGGCTCCGACCCGCGCCCCGGGCAGCCAAACGGCGGCCCGCCAAACCCGAGCCGCCCGCGCCCGCCACCTTGGGGCCGCAACCCGTCGTCGTTCGCCCATCGCAACCGGCCGCACTGAGCGAGCGCTCGGTCGTGTCGTCAACCCGCATCGACGTGTCCCGCTCCATATCTACATCCATCAGCCCGTTGCAGGCCGAACCGTCCACGGCAGTCCCGACGCAGGCCATGCGTCGGCTCTCCCGGCAGGAACTCCGCCGGGCTGTCGTGCTCAGTGAAGTCCTCGCACCCCCGCTGGCCCTGCGCGATCCCACGGCCGGTTCTCCGATCGGCGGATAGCACCGCTTGGCCCGTTGAGCTCGCCTCCGCGTTGTGCTTGCCCACTGTGACCGGTAGCCTGTTGCGGTATGGCGATTCTCATTCTCAACGGTGAGCGGATCGAGGTTCCCGCGGGCGAGACGCTCTTCGCGGTCGCCGACCGCCGACCGGCCATGGCCCAGGAGATCGCCAGTTCCTGCCCACGGATCGGCTCATGCGGCGAGTGCATCGTCGAGGTACGCAGCGGCCACGATGCCCTGAGTGACCCCACGCCGCAGGAAGCGTTCCTCGACACTTCCGCGGCCGACAGTCCCAGCCGATTCCGCCTCGCGTGCATGGCTCGCATCGTCCGCCCCGACGCCGTCGTTGAGGTCGAGACCTTCAAGCGGCGGCTGGCGATCGTGACCGACGGCAGGCCCGTCCACCACCCACACGATCCCTGGATCACCGCCGCCGACTCGGCCATCTTCTGTGACGGCACCCGCATCGCCCAGCGAACCGGCGACGTCCTGGGCCTCGCCCTGGACGTGGGCACTACCACCGTGGTCCTGCACCTGGTCGATCTGCTCACCGGCCGCACGCTCGCTCGCCAGGCGTTCGAGAACCCGCAGAAATACGGCGGCAGCGATGTGATGCACCGCATCTCCTACGACGCAAGCCGGCCCGGCCAATTGCACCGCTCGATCATCGCCCGCGTGAACCATGCCTTGCGGATGATGGCCGCCGACCCGCTCGCCATCGTCGGCGTCGCCGTGGCGGGCAACCCCACCATGCGGGACCTGTTCTTCGGGCTCGACGTGCAGACCATCGGGTGCAAGCCCTTCGCCTCGCGGACCCAGCTCGACTGGCAGGCGGGCTTACGACCATCCACCGCCATCCGGGCGACGGGTGAGGAGCTCGGGCTCGCCGTGCATCCGCGGGCCTGCGTCTATGGGCTGCCGCTGATCTCTAACCACGTCGGCGCCGACATGGCCGCCGTGCTCATGACCCTGGACGCCCACACGCCCGACGAGCCGTTCATGGTCGTGGACATCGGCACCAACACCGAGGCGGTGATCGGCCTGGGCGAGCGGATGATCTGCGTGTCCTGCCCGGCCGGGCCGGCCTTCGAGGGCGGGCGGTTGGGATGCGGTATGATCGCCGTCGACGGAGCCATCACCAGCCTGCGGCGCCGTGATGGAAGTTGGCGGATGGAACACTTAGGCGACGTGCCAACCCGCGGCATCTGTGGCTCGGGGCTCATCGACCTGCTCGCGGAGCTGCGCACCAGCGGCGAGATGGACGAACTCGGCCGGTTTGGCGACTCACGGCCGCATGTGCCCATCGTCGAATCATCCCGCCTGGTCTTCACCCGCAAAGACGCCAGCGAGCTGGCCCAGGCCAAGGGAGCCAACGGGCTCGGGCAACTCGTCCTGCTTCGCAAGCTGGGCATCACCGCTGCCCAGATCGGGCGATACTACCTGGCCGGCGCGTTCGCCAACCACATCGATCTCGACAACGCCCGGCTCATCGGCCTTATCCCGCCGGTGCCCGACGAACGCATCCTCCGCCTGGGCAACGCCAGCATCGAAGGGGCCAAGGCCGTCCTGCTCAGTCGCACCTGCCGCGACCGCATCGAGGTCCTCGTGCAGCGCATCGAACACGTCGAACTCGAACAGGAACCCGACTTCTTCGAGACCTTCGTGGAGATGACCGCGTTCCGGCCGATCCCGCCGGAGTGAACCTCAAAGCCGCCCGCGCCTCGACCCGTGGCCGTGACCGACTCAACGGGTGGTGACCGAATCGAAGGGCCGTGACGGAATCAACGGGTGGTGACCGAATCGACGGGATCCGTTACCAGGACCAAGGCAACTTGTTGCCGTTCGTCACCTACCCGCGGGTACATCCATCAACAAGTTGACTTGGTGCTCAGCGAATCGGCCGGTTGGGCCGTTCGAGGTGAACGATGCGTCGGTCACGGCTGCGACGATACACCCTGACCACTATCCCCGGACGGGATTGAGGTCCATCTCCATGAGGC
>JAAYDF010000254.1 GCA_012729395.1 Phycisphaerae bacterium | reverse complement strand
CGCCGGCCCCATCCTCGAGATCTCCACGGACTACTTCTACTTGGAAGAAGGAACCCCTTTCTTCTTTCCAAGTAGTGACGCACTTTTGCTGAGCAAAGCCGGGGCAATTCAGCTGAGCGACAAAGCCTCCTGACTTGTGATCGTTTCGTAGCGTCACACCATGATATGTCCAGCGGACGCCAGTGTATACGGACGCAGGCGGTAACGACGAGGACGTCCCTACCAGCGACAGAATCATGGCTTTGCAAACATACGCCTGGTTGTCCCGCGCTGCTTGCGACGAGGGGCTGGGTACGGTCGACGAGCTACCCCAATTGGTCCCGCCCTTGAGCCCTTCACCGACACACCTCCTCCGGAGTAGAGCGGTGACTACAAACAACGAGAACAAGCCCAGACACCCGAAGGTTCCTCTTACTAACGCCTGGAACAAGAACGGCCAGGAGCTGCGGTGATCTCGCTCGCCCGATACGCCGCGGCTTACACACCCTCCTGGGCCGCGGACAGCCGCAACACCTGTGTGCGTCTGACGGCGGCGAAGGGCCGGTTGGAAAAGCGAATGGGTCACGGACGTGATGTTCCGCTCCCCTGAGCCCTTGGCCGAACTCTATCCGCTTCTGCTGCGCCACGGAGCCTACGACTTCTCGGCGGCCGAGGTGATGCGGTTCTTGGGACGCAAGCTCACGGCCAGCGGCGGCATTCGGGCGGCCTTCCACGGCGAGGTCGTCAGCGACGTGGCCCGGCGAGCCGATCACCTGCGGATCAAGCACCGCGTCGACAAAAACTGGAACAAGATGTACGACAGGCACGACAAGCAGAGCACGGAGCGTTACCTGCATGGACTGGCTCAAATCCACGCGAGCGATTCCCTGGGGGATCTGACCAAGACCCTCTGCCGTTCCACCAAACTCAACGGCAAACTGGTGCGCGCCCTGCAACCCTGGTCCCCCGCGGATGCCCAACTCCTGGACGCGGTTAGTCGTCCTGAGTTTGCGCTCAACGGATTCCGCAACCGCGATCTGCGCCCGATCTTGTTTGGCGCCGGCGAACCGTCCGCGGAAGAGACGCGTCCCGAATCGGCCAAGGTGAGCCGACAGCTGCGTCTCTTGCGCGCACCCGGCTTGATCCTCAAGGTGCAGCATATCCATCGCTACCTTCGCGCCCGCCAGAAGCGCCGCCGTACTTCAGAGCGGTGGTCGGCTTAGGGCAGCAAGGACATGCGCGGCGAGATGGAGAACAGACGTGCAGCAGGTTCTTGGAGCAGGACCCGGTAAACCGCTTTTTCTGAGTGCGCTGGCGACGGCCGTGATTCGCCATCCGGGCGGGTGCAGACCTATCCAAGCAGCACAGGCGATCTGACGGCGCACGCCGTGCCGTACGCCACGCTTTGGTTTCCAACTTGCCAAAGGACAATTTGCGGCCGTGTATTCGCCGCTCGCATCGAATCGCCGACCTCGGCCGACCCCGCCTGCCACGCTAGGCAACAAGTGAGACGCGAATCTGCGGATCTTGGACCCTCAAAAGGAAGTCGCGGAGACGTCGGAGTTCGCGTGCGACTGGAACACGGCATCGGCGCCGTCCGATAATGTAAGACGTTTCATACGATATCGGTTGAATCTCTGTCCCCGGTGCGGGGTGCTCTGAGCCAAGATATGTAAATTCCGAGCCCCTGCGTTCATATGTTTTTAGCTCGCACGTGTCCTTGGGATTCGCTTCTAGCGTGTACCATTTGTCACTACCGGAAATCTGAAACAAACCGGTTGCTCCAGATTGCACGGGCGTCTTCCTCCCGCCGGCCTTGCATGCGAATCCTGAGACTTCAACTACTACGGAACCTCGCGGACCCAGTTTGCGCAACAAGGACTCGGTCGCTGTAAGAAGATCACCTCTAATCGCCAGTACGCAGGGGGTATCCCCGGTCGCCAATTCGGATTCCGGCAGCTCGCCGAACTCGAATATGCGTCCAACCGCTTCGTTATCGATCTCTCGCAGTGCTTTCAGCACGGGCTCATCCGGCCAATCAATCATGCACGAATCGCTGGGTGTGTGGTAGACTACGCAAATGGACATTCTACATTCGATCCTCTTCAACTGAAGGCGTCGGCCTGTGGTTACGAGGGAAGCCCTCGGAGGTTCACTCCTCGGACTAGGTAAAACTGAATCCAAAGCTTGGTCCTGTGCTATAAGAGGGAAGCCCTCTGGCTGCATTCGCCAGACTCACCAGAGCTATGCCCGCAACAACTAGGCCAGCTCCCACAGCGACAACCTTGGCAGCCTCCAGGCGGTAGTTTTAGATCAGCTCCGTACCGTAGTCCAGCCCCAAGCGAACATCGCGTATCATGTCGTCAACAAACACGTCCACTTTTTCCTTCAGCATCAACAGCGAAAGAACGAGAAGAGTGGCGGGACGCGGTACGTAGAGTCGCTTGTAGTAGATAACACCGTCCACATTGAACAACGTGACGGCTATCCAGTTCTGGAAACGAGGACTGACCTGCCCTGGGTAAATAATCCGTACGCCTGGCTGCCAGTCTTCTTCGATCCAGTCACCCGGCGGGCCCCCGTGGGGCACACGCGGCAATATCGGGAAATCGTGCCCCCTGTAGCGGAATGTAATACCGTTCGCAAAAGCGAGTCCCGCGGTAACCTGAAATTCGCCAGTCGCGAATCCCCATGAAGAGAACGGCTTTATTTCACCAATCTTACTCTGGGTGTAATTCGCGATGTCCGGCCGTATCCAGGCCGGGCGAGTCCGCAATGCCTGATCGTACAGGATATCTTGCCCCGCGTGATCACGTCGATATTCGTCGAAAATCTGCTTATGGATTGCGTCGCCCATCTCCGAAAGGAAACTCAGTCCAAATGGGTCTATTCCGTTGATCGGGTTCCCATGCACGTACAGGTATTTGTGCAGGCTCGGCGGGTCGTTGACGTTGCCGAAGAACGGATCCAGGCGACTGAACCTTCGCGCCCGCCAGAAGGCACCGCCGTACTTCAGAGCGGCGATCCGCCTAGAGCAGCAAGGACTTGCGCGCGGAGATAGGGAACAGCCGTCCAGAAGGTACCTGGAGCGGGAGCCGGTAAACCACTTTTTCGATGCGCAGACCGAGGCCCAAGTTCAGCCTCCGGCCGGGCACAGACCGTTTTCCCGCCACCGGCTTTCGTTGGGCTCGCGAAGGGCCCGCGTCGATTACCGAATTGTTAAAGATCAATCTGGAGCGCGATCCGCGCTGCGCACGTCAACTCGCTCCCGCTTTCTTGGCAGCGGTCGAGCGTCAGTACTATCCATCGCTCACAGAGGCGCGCACGGTTAATAAGCACGCCTGTCCCGCTTTCCTGTCCCAAGTGTCAGGGGTTGACCCCGCCCCAGGGCATCAGGTCGCCCCATTCACAGGGTTAATCGTTCCTAGGCCGTGGGTCACGCCAGCCTGTCCCGGGCTCAACGGTCACGACATGCGTCCAGGTCGAGGCATCGAGGGCAATGGGAGTGTCCCAATCGTAGGTTTCGAAGGTGTTCTCACAGATCTTCTCGGCGTCCGCGTCCTCGTCTAATTGCGCGACATACAGCGTTGATTCTTCTGGCGGAATGTACGCGAGCAACCTCCTCTGGACAACGCCGTTAAACTGCGTCATGACAAGGCAAGTACTAACAAACCGAGTTCCGTCTGGCGAAACAGCCACCCACAGCTTCCTGGTGTCTGATTTTGCCGTTTCTACCGTGAGGACTCGCGTGTTACAGGTCGCGGAGACACAACCCTTTGCGGGGTTCACTGGGGCGTAGCGGTCTTGTGTTGAAAGGTATTCACTCCACCTCGTAAGCCAGTCGACAGGTGTATTCGATCCTAAACCGGTTGGGGCTTTGTCTTTGTGACTCCCTTGTATTGACAAGTTCACATAGAGAAAGCTCCTTGCGGCCGAGTACTGCAACTGCCCGTTTACTCGATATGTTCGCATCCGAGCAAACTGAAGAACTGCCCAAAGCGAAGTCGTCACAGCAAAAAACAGCACAAAATGTAAGATCCGCCTTCTTACCCGCGGATCGCACCACTGCTGATGTTGAGCCATGACGTACGTCTCCTAGCTTGTCGCGTGAAGAAAGCTCAAAACAACGGTGCCGGCGGCACAGGCGGTGAGGGTGCCACAACGCTTGCTTCACTCATGACGTAGGACATAAGCCTCTTGCCTGTCGCGTCCTTGTGCCAATACAAGAAATCATGTAGTTCATTCCAGGCATTACGACCGCCCGCTTCAACTGTAACGATGCCGCGGGCCTCTTCATGTCCTAGAGGCATCCATCCGCCGGGACCGAAGTCGTGGAACCCTTCGTGGAGATAGAAGTCAATCGCGGTCCAATTGCTATTGCTCCAGAAGGTGTCAGAATGCATCGTTATTCCGGGGCTCAAGGGGTTGTTGATCGCCGCTCCACCAAGCGTATAGCAGTCCTTAACCCTAACTCCCCATCGTCCGATATAGTCGTAGCGTTCGACCATGTACCCGATGTGGTTACTTAGCCGCGCCCATTCGGCCGGAAAAACGACCCCAGCTGGACTCGCCGGATCGGGAACGAATCCACCCGACGCAGGGTACTGTGCTTGTAGTCCGGCAAGACCGTCTTTGGCATACGCGTCCCCAACTCGCTTGGCGACTGAAGCGACCGTGGTCAGGTGGTCAAGCCTAGCCTGATATACTGCGAGGGGCGCATTCATGGGGTGAGGGTCGGCAATCGCTGCGAACCAACTATACGCCTGAACAACGGCCGCAACGCCCATCACAGCTAATGTCACTTGCAGTGCGGAAATCGCCAGTTGTAGCGCCAAACCCTCGCCAGTCGGGTCGATGCCGCGGATAGGATCCCCATGCACATACAAATACTTGTGCAGGCTCAATGGATCGTTTAAGCGACCAAAGAACGGATCGAGGCGATTGAACCTTCGCGCCCGCCAGAGGCGTCGCCGTACTTCGGAGCGACGCTCCGCCTGAAGCAGCAAAGACTTACGCGGCGAGATACGGAACAACCGTCCAGCAGGTTCCTGGAGCAGGACCCAGTAAACCGGTTTCTCCAATGCACGGGCGAGAGCCCCGGTTCACCCGCCGTCCCGGGCGTGAACTGGCTTCCCGGCACAGGGACTTCACTAGGCGTGGCTCGCGAAGGGCCCGCGTCGATTACCGAGTTTTCAAAGAACAATTTGCGGCGTACTTCGCGCCGCGGGCATCGAACCCGCTGCCCGTTCCTATCCGACCTCAAGTGTCAGGAGTTGCCCCCCCCTGCCCCTCAGCGCGCGGTCATGGCAATGGGAACAAGGAAGAACACGTACAGGAAAATGCCAAGTGCTACACCGACCGCCATCGCAAGAGCAGCAAAACACCACGTGAAAACGGCCGCCGTGAAATCCGTTCTAGTTCCATGACGCATGCGATGCCACCCAGCGACCAACCACGAGAGACTTGTCGCGAAGGCAGCTCCCATCAGGGTGAAGGCTAGGAGGGGGAGCAATGTCCAGTAAAGTCCAAACTTGATCAATTCTAACACACGACAACTCCGTGGCGGTCCATTCTTAATTCTTAACTCACGCTGCGAGTTATCTCTGGTGAGCGCAAGGGAGGTAATTGATGGACAAACAATCGGGGTAAACGGTGGATTGTTGCTTCGGTGGCATGGGGGCGAAGTACCGGTGGCCTCTTCTGATCTCCGTTCCGGTAGCAGTTCAGGGG
>JAAYDF010000253.1 GCA_012729395.1 Phycisphaerae bacterium | reverse complement strand
TCGAAGAACCGCGCGGTTGTCCCCTACGCCAGAAGCGCTGCACTCGGTCGAAGAACCGCGCGGGCTGAAGCCCGCGGCTCTTTGGCGAGAGACCTTTCCGCGTCAGCGGCGACTACGCTCGCGGCTCCGTCGGGTACAATGGTGGGCACATGACCGAGCTCGGGCCGGAATCCGACAGTCCCAAGTTCGCCTCGCTCGCCGCCCACCAACTCAAGGGGCCGGTGGCCACCGCCGCCATGTTGCTCAAGACGCTGCTGGGCGAGTTCGCGGACCCCCTCAACCATGCGCAGCGGGAGTTGGTGTGCAAAGCCATCGCCCCGTGCGACCAAGCACTGGAGTCCGTACAGCGAATGCTGGCCATCGCCCAGGCAAGCGAATCCGACATCATGCGTGAGGCGACGGCGAACCTGGCAGGTCTGGCTCGCCGAGCGGGACTGCAGTACGAGGAAGAAGCCCGACGAGAGAGCATCGAGTTCGTCCTGGATGTGCAGGCCGAGCCGGGCTGGGTCCGGGGAACGGAAGCGGCCCTCGCCGAGGTTCTCGAAGCCCTGCTGAGCAACGCGGTCTGCAAGGTGTTCGACTAGCCGTCTTCGCAGTCGCCTCTTGGCCGGCGAAAGGGTTCCTGACACCTTTGTTACAGTCGCACGCGGCCGGGACGTAGGGGGTCGGGGCGTTCGGGGCGACGGGGTTGTTCACGGACGCGGAGGGTGGCGGTATGCTCGTTTCCATCACGAAGATAGCGGAGGCGGACTTCGCCGCCGGGGCGGGTTGCACGCACGGCCTCGAAAAAGGCGATCGGCGTCGCGGGCACTTGGCCGTTGAGCTCGATGATCAGGTCGCCGCGGCGCAGCCCTGCGTCCACGGCTTCATCGCGCGCCGCGAGCACCAGCACGCCGGCCCGTCGGGGCAGGTCGAACTCTTCAACATGCTCGGGCGTGGGCTTGACCACGGTGAGCCCCAAGGCCCGCACCACCTGCTGCTCCTCATCCGGCGGCACGAAGCCGAACTCGGGTGTGGCGTCAAGGATCTTATCCGCGATGTGAATTGTCGCCCCGGTACGCAGCGCCAGGGCCAGGCCGTCCGACGGCCGGGTGTCCACGATCCGCAGGGCCTTGTCCTTGCCGACCCGCAGCTTCAGCTTGCCAAAGTAGGTGTGCTCGCGCATGTCGTTGACCACCACCTCGACCAAGTCCGCGTCCAGCTCGCGAAGCAGCGACGCCATCAGGTCGTGAGTCATGGGTCGCGGCGGAACGACCCCGTACAGCGCCCGCGAGATGGCTTGGGCCTCGGCGATGCCCACCCAGATGGGCACGACCTTGCCGTGAAGCGGCTCCCGCAGGAGCACGATCGGCGACTGGCTGAGCATGTCGAAGCCGACGGTGACCAGTTCCACCGCGTGCGTCGCCAAGTCGGGATCGAGCGTGTCGGGCAGCCTATCGTCGGAGGAGTCTTCGGCACCGGTGGGCGCGGACTCGGCGGCCGGCTGCTCCGGTTCGCGACCTTCCTCGCCCATGGCCAACAGCAAGCCCCTGCCAACGGTCCCGAGGGCGAGGGCGGCGACCAAGACCAACCTGCTGGGAACTCTCGGATGGGCAGTTCGCAAGATTCCGCTGTGCATGGCGTATTCTCCCGCGGTATGACGAAAGGATGGACGATCGATTATAGCGGACGCATCTCGTCACGGGCCACAATTCCCAGCAAGCCAGCCAGCCGAAGGCACGCAGAGATTGCCCCAACCGGCAACATGCACTAGAATGCCGTTGTCTTGAGAGAGGTTCGCATGACCCGTTACTGTGCCCGATACAACGTGGATGACGGTTGTTGGGAAGTCTTCGACACGCAGACCCAGACCACCGTTGAATCTTTCTCCTGCCGCAATGATGACGAGCTCCGGCACTACGCCGAGCACCGCGCGTTGGCCCACGCGATTCGTCTCAACCAATCGGCCGGCTCGACCCCCGCCAGTGCCCCAGGTGACGGCACCGCCCCGGATTAGTGAGGGGCCGTACCGACAAGGCCCAGGCGAACCCATTCACCGCGAGCCGAGGAACCGCCTTTCAGTATTTTTCCTCCGGTACTCCCTGCGTCGCACGAAGCTGCAACGGCATTTCAGATTGTCGGGATCGACAACCGGCATCGCAACGAACCGCAATTGCAGTTCATATTGATTTTTCACATAGTTGCGGAATATAGGTCCAAGATGGGGCGGGGGGGCTCCTCGCTGTCGTGCCAAATCTTAATAAAGACAGGTGCATTGCGCAAATGGAGATGTATAATGGGAATAAGGTGGCCTTGTCTGTGGCGGCTGGGTCGAAGCCATTTCCAACCACACGGTGCCGGAGGGCATCGCAAGAGGAAGCGTAACATGTTAACGTACAACCGCGCGGAGGGGATAGGGGTTCTGTGCGCCATGACCTGCCTTGCGGCGCTTCTTGGACCATTACCAGCCTACGCTCTGCAGCCTCGCCTGGGGTTCGACGAGCTGGCCCAGGCTTCGGACGCTATCTTCGTTGGGACGGTTCAGCAGATGGCATGCAGGCCCGGCCCGAATGGCAACACCATTTTGACTGATGTCGTCTTCGACCCGGTGACGCCGGTCCACAAACGGGCAGGGGTGGAGGGCGACTTAGCCGCCCCGTTCACCCTGACCCACGAAGGTGGACAGTTGGGCAACATCTTCATGATGGTGAGCGACGCCCCGGATTTTGAGGTAGGCGGGAAGTACCTGCTGTTCACGCTCATGAACGGCCAAGTTCATGCGACACCGCTCATCGGGGGGAACCAGGGGCTGTTTCGCGTCGTCGCGGATGCTGATGGGAGTCAGGAGTATGTACTGACTGCCAGCCGCAAGGGAGTTACCGGGCTAAGCCAGGGTCGGCTGAAGTGCACGCCGGTTGTCGAGCGTATCGAGGCCGGCCAGGCGGTGTTTGCTCCGCGGGCGATGGACACCGGCGATCCCATCCCGGAGCCGTGGACCTCGCCGGACGCTCCCCAGCCCGCGGTGCGCAAGGTGGTGGAAGCTTCCTCGCAACCGATTGTGACCTTGGACGGTTTTCTGGGACTGGTGAAGCAGGCATTGACGGGCCCGCCGCCCGCCAGGCCGGTACTGCCGGCGATTCTGGCAGCCAACGAAGCCGCCCAGGATCCCAACGAGCCGATGGGCAAGCTGGGACAATCTGCGGCCTGGCAGCTCGGTCCGGAGGGACTGACGGAGCAGAGCTTGGCCGCTCTCGCGGCCGCCAAAGGCATTACCGACTTGGCCACCGCCATCAAGGAGGGCCGTGCCGTCGAAGGTGGTAGTCTGCACAGATGCGGCTATGTCGATCTGTTTCAAGTGATGGAGTGCGTGTCGCCGAGCTTCTGGATGTATCCGCTGGACATCCACGCGATGCAGGCCACCAACACGTTCATGGACATCTTCCGTCAGCGCGACGACGACGGCAGCTTCGGGCACAACTGGTACAGCGAGATCTGCGGCTTCGTCACCGAGAAGCAGAGGAAGAGCGCCTATGACTCCGGCTGGGGCACGGCCATCGGGATGTGCAGTTCTTTTTTCTTCAGCCAGTGCGGCGAGATCCTGGAAGCCGACGTAATGTATAAGTATGGCCTGGTCTGGCATCCCGATCTGTCCGTCACCCTGGGCCACTACGACAGGTACATTTACCTGCCCGTCGCCATACATGAGTTGGGGCACACCTGGGGCCTGCAACGCGGCAACGAGACCTACGACTACGACGAGCCCACCATCATGCACGGCGCGTATCACGATATCGTCGAGGACGGCTTCGGCCTGCACGTCAGCGACGTCAAGAAGCTGCGTGCGATCTACGACGGCCAGACCAGCATCCAGACGGTCAACGACCTGGGCATCGAGTCATACTACGCCCAGGATGGTCTGAAACACGCCACCACCAACAAGTGGAACTGGAACGCCCAGACCGGCGGGAGCTATGTACCCGGCGAGACCATCACGGTCCAGAATGTCACGATCGAGAACATGTCGCGATATGCTTCGCCGAACGTCAAGGTGCGGATGTATCTATCCTCCGAGCGCAACGGCACAACCTGGGAATGCCCGACGGTGTGGCAATTTGCTTCCGTTCCCGCCGAGCAATACGCGGTACTTGATTTGACCACGACCATCCCGGCCGCAACGGTCGCGTACGACACCTACTACATCACGCTGCGGATCACTGGAGACAACGACAATTCGTCGTGGGATGACTACCTGCCCAACAACACCACCTCGGTGTATCTGCCGATCTCGGTGACCTGCCCGAGCATCTCCGCTCCGACGGGCGTCGCCGCCAGCGACGGCACCAGCACCACCAACGTGCAGGTGACCTGGAACGCCGTGTCGGGAGCCTGGGCCTACCAGGTGTACCGGGCGGACACGAACAACTCGGCCAATGCCATGGCCCTCGACGTGCCGATCGTCACGACCACGTACTATGACAATTCGGCGTTGGCAGGCAAGACCTACTACTACTGGATCAAAGCCATTCGAGAATGCCAGACGCAAAGCGGTTTCAGCAGCAGCAACGCCGGTTATCGCGCACTGACGCCGCCTGTGGTGACCGCTTCGGATCGCACGTTCAACGATCGCATTCGGGTGACCTGGCCGGCCGCGGGCGGGGTCGCGTCGCACTACCAGGTGTACCGCAACACCACCTACAGCCTGACCGGGGCGACCGCGATCTCCGGCTGGCAGACGGGACTAAGCTTCGACGACCTGTTCGTCACCGAGCCGTTGACTCAGTACTTCTACTGGGTCAAGGCGGCGGTCAGCTCGACCGGCACAAACGCCTCCAGCCTGGTGCTGGAGTGGTGCGGCATCGGCCAGCAGGCTCTGCCCGCACCGACCGGTGTCGACGCCTCCGACGGCACCTATGCCGGCTATGTCCGGGTCACCTGGACCGGGCCGGATTACAGCGGCAACAAGTACTATCGCGTGTTCAGGGGTGTTTCTGCTGATCCCGGTGCCGCGACCGCCCTGGGCACCTGGCAGACCGCGACCACCTACGACGACACCACGGCCGCTCAAGGCGCGCCCTACTACTACTGGGTGAAAGTCGGCACGAGCAGCTCTGGTAACAACGCCAGCGTGTACAGTATGCCGGACACCGGCTATCGGCCGGCGGCACCGGTATCGGCGCCGACCGGGGTCAGCGCCAGCGACGGCGCGTATACCGGGTACACGAGGATTGCCTGGAGCGCAGTCAGCGAAGCCACGCATTACCGCGTTTACCGCAGTCAGGCGAACATCTCCGCGCTTTCCGGCCCCATCACCGGCTGGATCTCGGCAACCAGCTTCAACGACACGACCGTCTCACCCGGGCTGACCATGTATTACTGGGTCAAGGCCGCCGTCAATGACCAGGGCGAAAGAGCCAGCGCGTTCAGTAGCTCCAACAGTGGCTGGCGCAAACTCAGCCCGCCTGACGGCCTCATGGCTACCGGTGGCACCTATCCCGACAAGATTGTGGTCAGTTGGAACGCGGCGGCCGGGGCCAGTTACTACCGCGTTCACCGGGCCGAAACGAGCAACGTACTTGACGCCACCCCGCTGACCGACTGGATCAGCGAGACCAGCTACGAGGACACGCCGGATAACACCTGCACCTCGTATTACTACTGGCTGCAGAGCGCAACCACCTCGGCAGGCTCGCGCCCCTCGGATCTCAGTTCCCTGCCCGCGGCGGGATTTCGCTCACTGGGGACACCTTCCGCCCCGGTCGCCAGCGACGGCAGCTCGCAGACCCAGATCACCGTCACCTGGAGTTCCCTGCCCGGAGCCACGCAGTACCGGCTCTACCGCAACACGGTGGACGATCCCGACACGGCTTCCGCCCAGGGCACCTGGACGACGGCCACCAGCTACGATGACATCTACGCCGATCCGGGCAAGAACTACTACTACTGGATCAAGGGTGCCGGCGACCAGTTCGGTTTCTGCGCGTCACCCTTCAGCCCGTCGGACAGCGGCTGGCGGGCCCTGCCCGCGGCCACCAACGTCGTCGCCACCGACGGCACCTACAGCAACCGTGTCCGAATCACCTGGAGCCAATCGTCAAGCTACGCCGCTTGCCGAGTGCTGCGCGGGTTGACCTCGGACTTCAACCTCGCCTCGCCGATCAGCGACTGGATCTGGCCTCGCAACTTTGACGACACCACTGCCGAGCCGGGGACGACCTACTACTACTGGGTGGTCTCCGCGGCGGGCGACGGTGCTCATCCCACCGCCGCCGCGGGCCCGGACACCGGTTACCGCGTGGTCTCCGCACCGGCCAACGTCATGGCCAGCAAGGGCACCTATCTCGGATTCGTGAACGTGCGGTGGGATGCCGTACCCGACGCCACCCACTACCGCGTCTATCGCTACAACTACAACGTCGTGGCGGGCAGCGAGCCGATCACCGACTGGATCACCGATCTCCAGATCGACGACGAAACCGCCCAGCAGACCGTGTACTACTACTACTGGGTCAAGGCGGCCACCGACGACACCGGGCTGGGAGCCAGCGGCTGGAGTACTGAAGACGTCGGCTGGCGAGGCACCGCGCCTCCGGTGGTGACCAATGCGATTTCCCGGCGAACTCACAGCACCGCAGGCTCGTTCGACCTGGACGTGAGTGAACCCAGCGGGGTGGAGCCGCGAGCCGATGGCCCCATACTGCTCATCGTCGAGTTCGACAAGGCCATTCAGGCCGCCGAGGGACTGTCCGTCGATTCCGTGCTCACCTCCAACGGGACCGTCTCCAACGTGACCATGCGGCCCGGCAATCAGGCTTTGGAGATCGAGCTGTCAGGAGTGCAGAATGCCCAGGTCTTCAGCATCCAGTTCCCGGGCATCTCGGACGCCTATAACCCCGCGGCGGTAGTGACAGATTTCGTCTGCTTCAAGGTTCTGGCCGGCGACGCCAACCGCGATGGCACGGTCAATATCTTCGATCTGGTTCTCACCAGAAATCGGCTCAACCAGAGCGTGGATGCGAGCACGTTTGAGGCAGACGTGAATACCGATGGCAACATCAACATCTTTGACTTGGTGCATATACGCAACAGCCTGAACCAAACGGCGTCGGGGGCATGCCCCTCGTTCCATGAGGGTTGACGGCCAGGAGCCGGCGTCCAGTAGATCAGCCTGGACGCCATCGCGCGAGATGCTACCGCAGGCGGATCTTGACGGTCTGCGTCTGGTCGTCGCGAAGGATCGTGACTTCGACGACATCGTCGACCTTGCGCTTCTCGAGGGTGTTGAGCAGCGCGTCTGTATCTCGGATAGGTTGGCCATCGATCTGCAGGATGATGTCGCCGAGCAGGATGGTGCCGTCGGGCATCTGGCGTACTCCTCGCAGGCCGGCTTGCTCTGCGCCTGAGCCCTCCTCGACCTCGCGGACCAGCACGCCCTGAATGTTCATCCGGCGTGCGATGCTGTCAGGGGCAGGGTACACGCCGAGCCTGGGGCGAATCACGCGGCCGTGCGTGATGACCTGGGGCACGACACGAACAACAGTATCGACGGGTACGGCGAAGCCGATGCCAGCACTGGAACCCGACGGGCTGTAGATTGCCGTGTTGACACCGATCAGCCGGCCGGCACTATCCAGCAGTGGCCCGCCTGAGTTTCCGGGGTTGATGGCCGCGTCGGTCTGGATCACGTCCTCGATTCGTCGCCGCGTGACGGATTGGATGGTACGCCCCAGGGCGCTGACGATGCCGGTGGTCAGCGTGTAGTCGAGCCCGAAGGGGTTGCCGATAGCGTAGACCTGCTGGCCGACCTGCAGATCGGCCGAGGTTCCCAACGGGATAGGTCTAAGCCGAACCGAAGGCGCACGGATACGCAGCACGGCCAAGTCCTGGTCCGGCGAGACCCCCACCACCTCGGCATCGTAGGTTGAGCGATCATTGAGCGTGACGCGGATGGCGTCGCGTTTTTCGAGGGCGGCCTGCACGACATGGAAGTTGGTCACCACATGCCCGCCGTCGTCCCACACGAAGCCCGAGCCGGTGCCCTGTGGGATCTCGGAGATGTCGAGCCCGAAGCGGTCGCGGCGTAAGGCCACGCTGGTGATGTACACCACGGATGGAGCCGTTTGCTGGAACACTTCGATGGTGGTCTTCTCCGCATCGGCAAGGTCGCCGCGCGGCGTGATCGCTCGCGGCTCACCTGAGCCGGTTCGCCAGAAATCGGTGAACTGACGATAGACAGAAAACGCCACCAGCAGCGCGAGAAGAACAACCAACCACGAGAAGCGCCGTGACGGCGCCGATTGTCGAGGCGTTGGCGGCAAGGGATAAGGATCTGGAGAGTAGTTCATGTTCCGCGTTTCCCTTTCTATCCTCGTAATCCCGCCTTCCGAGCCGCGTCAGCAGAGCCGCGACCGTAAGGAAGCGGTTGCGGCGACAAGAACCGCTTCCTTACGGTCGCGGCTCTGCCGGGGCGGCTCTGCCGGGGCGGCTCTGCCGGGGCGGCGACTACACGCGAAGCACCTGCGGCTGCACGCGCACGACCACGGGGATGCGCAACAATGCTCCCTGCCGAACGATCACGCGCAGCAAGTGTTCGCCCGCCGTCGCTTCCGCGGGCACGTCGAGGCGATACCCGCCGGCCGCCTGCTTCTCCGGGCGGGGCCAGCCTGGCGGCAACTCCCAGTCGGCCACCTCGACTCGCGGATACACATCCAGAGCGATGGCATCGCCCGGCCGGACGCGCAGTTTGTCCGCCCGCACACTGACCGCCGGCTCGCGAACGGTGCAGGCGAACCCGGCCGGGCCACGAATATACACCGGGAAACCGGCATCCAGCGTGACCGTGACACGATCGCCATCACGGGCCAAGGCGATCGGCTCGCCCACCGCGTTGCAGGCCGATAGCTTTGCGATGGCCTCAATGGTCAGCAATCGTCCGCTGACCGGCGCACAGGCAACGATGACATCCTCGCCGTCGCCGCTGAACCGGAACGCATACGCGCCCTCGCCCACGGCGATTTGCCCGGCCACTTTGACACCCGCAAGCTGATGAGCGACCGCAGCCAGGGCGGCGTAGGCCGGCTTGGGCCGGAAGTCCGTTCGCACCACGCCGAAGTTCTGCTCGCTCTCGAAAGGGTCCGGCCCGTCGTTGCGGAAGTTGTACCAGGAGACATTGGCCACGACGCCGCTGGCCAGCGAAGTCGTGTAGATGCGGGCCAGCATAGACGCTTGGTTCCGCTCGCTCCAGCCCCCTTGCTGCTGCGTGGGGAAACCGATCTCGGTCAGCCACAACGGCCGGCCGCCGCTCAACTCATGGGCCGCCTTGAGCTCGCGGATGTAGTCGAGGTCGTTGAGTGCACCACGGTATGGATGCACGGCCAAGGCGTCGAAACGCCCGCCGCGTTCCATGACCATGCGGATGAAGCCCGTATCGATGCCTGACGATGAGCAGCCCAACACAACGGCATCCGGATCTTCCTCCTTGATGACCGCGTAAGCCTGGGCCAGCAGGTCGGCATACATCTCCCGCGGCCCGGTCCAGAAGAAGATGTTGGGCTCGTTCCAGATCTGCCAGTGCCGAATGCGATCCCTATACCGCCGCACGACCTGGCGAACCCAGGCACAGTAATCGCTGATGCCCTCGTCGGTATTGGGTTTCGTCCAGCCCGACCAATAGCAGAGCAGGCCATAGATCTGAATCCCGTGGGCCAGATGGGTCGCTACGAGATCGTCATAGAAGGCCCACTCGAACTGTCCACGGGCGGGCTCGATGGCGTGCCATTGAAACTCCTCGCGAGTCCATTTCACCCCTGCCCGCTGGGCGAGGCGAGCCGCCTCGGTCATGCGTTCGCGGGCGTGGGGATTGCCTCGCCAACGGTAGAGGTACATGCCCATGCCGAAGGGGCTGTTGGGTTCGAGCGTCGGCGCGGCAGGCTCCTCGGGCCAGGTGCCCACGCCGATATACGCCGGTGGCGATGCCGAGCCTGCCGCGATCCACGAGAACATGGCATCCAGCGACCGGTGATCGCCCATCGGGCAGGTGAAGGTGCGCACCACCGGGGCACCGGCCGGATCGAGTGACAAGTCGACGATCTCGCGGCGTACGAGAGAGCCGATGCTGCGCATGTCACAGACCAGTTGCCCGCTGGCCTGCTGCGGCACGACGTTGCTGACACGCACGGAGAAACGGGCCTCGCCGTCTTCGAGCCGGGCGTCGGGCACCATCAGGACCGTCTGACCCGGCGGCAACAAGGTATCGACCTCCAGGCGAACCAGCCGCAGCGTGCCTTGCGGCGGACCGTTTGCTCGCGTCAGGCGGATGCGCTGCATACGCAAAGGCAGTCGAAGCTGCCCGTCATCCTGCCCGCCCCGATGCTGCCAGGTGCTCATGTCACCGAGCGGGACCTCGATCGCCTGCTCGCCCTGGCCAGTCAGCCGGCCAATTTCGCGATAGAAAGTCTGAAAGTGCGAGCCCAACTCAACATGCACCGCGCTGCCGAGCGTATCGCCCGCCACCACAAGCCGTAGCGACCGGGGCCTGCCCAGCAGGGAGAAATGGCTTGTGAGGGCCGGCTCTCGGCCCTCGTTGAAAGCATACGTCCAGACCCGGTCTTCGAAGCGGTTGCCCTCGCCGCCGCCGGCGGACCAGCCCGGCTGGCCCGCGAAATCGCTGGCCGTGTAGGTCGCCAGACTGTCCGCAGTAGCCTCCGCATCCGCCGCCCCCTCGATCAACTCCACGTCGTCGATCAGCAGGACTCCCTGCCGCGGCTCCGCGTTGTTCTCGATCAAGATGGCGAACTGCCGGATCGGAAAGCGTACCCGGCCGTCCGCGGCACCACCGAAGAAACTCTGCCAACCGGTCAGCTCGATCTCGATCTGTTGCCACTCGTCAAAGTCGTAGTCCACACCCTTCTGGAAGGTCTGGCCTTGACTGTCGACGCAGCGGAAGGTCACCCGGTGGCGATGCGGCTTGCGTAGCCAAAGGCGCACGCTGCGGGCCTGGTTGTCGCGCGGCAGAGTCCACCCCGCCTGAACGTAGTTGCCACCGCCGGCAAAGTCGTGATGCAGAGCCAGGCAACCGGGCGCCGCCCTGCCGTCTCCGCCTTCCCACGCGATGCGGCCCGTGGCCCCGGGGAACTCCCGGCCTTCATAGAACGTCCAACCCTCCAACGCCGCGGCGTCGTCAAACGTCGCCACCGCCGCGACACACCAAGACGCCGCTACGGTGACCAGAGATGCCGCCGCGACCGTTGATACCAAATACTTCATACGCATGGTTCAGTCCCAAAAGGTCTGGGGTACACCATCCAGAGCCACGACCGTAACTCCAAAGAGCCGCGGGCTTCAGCCCGCGCGGTGCTTACACGTAAGGTAACCTCTGATCTCGGCCAGAGAACCGCGCGGGCTCAAAGCCCGCGGCTCGTTATCCGCATCGGTCAGATTGAGATATCAAGATTCTCATCGTCCCGCGCGTCGCAGGAACTCGGCCTCGTCAATCACCTCGACGCCCAGTTCCCGGGCCTTGTCCAGCTTCGAGCCGGGGTCGGCGCCGGCGACTACGAAACTGGTTTTGCCACTGACCGAGCCGGCCGCTTTGCCGCCCAGGGCCACAATCAGATCCTGGGCCTCCTTGCGGCCGCAACGCTCCAGCGTGCCGGTCACCACCACGGTCATCCCCACGAACAGCTGCGGGCCGGCGACGGCTTCCCGCTTGGGCTCGGTCATGTTCACGCCAGCCTCCTCCAGCCTCGCGATTACCTTCCGCCCCGCCGGACTGTGCAAAAACGCGTGAATACTCGCCGCCACCTCCGGACCGATGCCCTCCACCTCCTGCAAACGCTCCACGTCGGCGTCCATCAGCGCGTTCATCGTGCCGAACTGGCCCGCCAGCAACGCCGCCGTGCTGACGCCCACGCGCTGGATGTTGAGGGCCGCCAGCAATCGCGCCAACGGCCGTTGCCGGCTGGCCTCGATCGCCGCCAGGAGGTTGTCCGCGCTCTTAGCCCCCATCCGCTCGAGTGCGATCAGCTCATCCCGCCGATCCTTGAGGCGATACAGGTCGGCAAACTCATGGACCAGGCCGCTGTCGACAAGCTGCTCGGCCAGTGCCGTCCCCACGCCCTCGATATCCATCTGGTCGCGACCACAGAAGTATCGCAACCGCTCCTTGAGCTGGGCCGGGCAGGAGGGATTGACGCATCGCAGAAATACGCCGCCTTCGTCGCGCACCGTCGGGCCCGCACACTCCGGACACCTCCGCGGCGGCTCGATCTCCTCGATGTCGTCGCCCCGGGCCGCGGCGTCCACATCCACCACCTGCGGGATGATCTCGCCCGCCTTCTCGACGTAGACCATGTCGCCGATGCGCACGCCCAGACGTTCCACCTGGTCGAAGTTGTGCAGCGACGCGCTCTTGACCGTCGTACCCGCCAGCAGCACGGGCTCGAGGTTGGCTACCGGCGTGATCGTGCCCAGCTTGCCGACCTGGAACCTCACCGATAGCAGCCGCGTCCGCGCCCGCTCGGCCTCGAACTTGTATGCGATGCACCAGCGCGGCGAGCGGCTGGTGGTACCCAGGGCATCCCGCTGATCGAAGCGGTCCACCTTGACCACCAGCCCATCGGTAGCGTAGTCCAGCTCGTGACGCTTCTGCTCCCAGACGTGAATCTGAGCGATCACCTCTTCGATGTTCGCCACCCGCAGCATGAACGGACTGACCGGAATGCCCCACTGCCGGAAGCAATCGAACAACTCGTGCTGCGTGTGCACCTCCAACGGCTCGACCTGCCCGAACCCGTGAGCCACGAACGCCAACCGCCGCTGCCCGACAATCCGCGAGTCCAGCAGCTTGAGCGTGCCGGCCGTCGCGTTCCGCGGGTTCGCGAAGACGGGTTCACCGCGGGTTTCGCGCTCGGCGTTGAACTTGTCGAAGGCTTTTCGGGGCCAGTAGACCTCGCCGCGCACCTCGACCACGTCCGGCAAGCCGCCGAACAGCGAGCCCGTCTCGGTCCGCAGCCGCAGCGGGATCGCCCGGATGGTACGGGCGTTCTGGGTGATATCGTCGCCCGTCCGGCCGTCGCCCCGCGTCGCCGCCCGCACCAATCGCCCCGACTCGTACCGCAAGGAAATGGCCACCCCGTCCACCTTGGGGTCGATCATGTACGCATACTTCTCGCCACCCAGCCCCTTGACCACCCGGGCGTCAAACTCCCGCAGTTCGCCCTCGTTGTACGTGTTGTCGATGGACAGCATGGGCACCGCGTGGGCAACCTGCGAGAAGCCCTCCAACGGCTGCCCGCCCACACGCTGCGTCGGCGAATCCGGGGTGACAAGATCGGGGAACTCAGCCTCGATGGCCTTGAGTTCCTCAAACAACCGGTCGTAGTCGCGATCGCTGATGACCGGCGCGGCCAAAACGTAGTAAGCGTAATCGTGCCTGGCGAGTTGCTCACGGAGCTCCGCGATTCTTCGGCTAGCCTGCGTTTGTCTCATGGTGCCGGCAGCCTACCACGACGCCACCGGTCGGAAAAGCGCGGCCCCGATGCATTCTCCCGCGCGGCACAAGTCGCCCGAGCACATCCGCTACGCGACACCGGCCGTCGCCCGGCACTCGTGCTTGACCTGACCACCGACGATGGTCACGGCAGCCCTGCCAACAACCTGCCAACCGTGGAACGGGCAGTTGCGGCTCTTGGAGCGGAAGGCGGCCGCGTCGATCGTCCATTCCGCCTTGGGATCGATGATGGTCACGTCAGCATCCGCACCGACCGACAGCGTGCCCTTGCTCAGCGAGAGCACCCGGGCCGGCCTGACCGTCAACCGTTCGATCAGCCCCGGCCAATCGAGCAAGCCCGGTTGAATGAGAGCCTTGATGTACAAGGGCAACGCGGTCTCCAGCCCAATGATGCCGAACGGAGCATCCAGGAACTCGAGCTCCTTCTGCTGGATGCCGTGCGGAGCATGGTCGGTCACCAGGCAGTCGATCGTCCCGTCCACCACGCCCTGCAGGCAGGCCTTCACATCGTCGCGAGTCCGCAGCGGCGGGTTCATCTTGAAGTTGGTGTCGTACGTCGCGCAGGCGTCCTCGGTCAGCAGCAGGTGATGCGGGCAGACTTCCGCCGTCACCCGCAGCCCCGCCGCTTTGGCCTGGCGGATCAGCTCCACAGACCGGCGAGTGGAAACGTGGCACATGTGATAGCGGGCACCCGTCTCGCGGACCAGGGTCAGGTCACGCTGCAGCATCAATTCCTCAGCGATCGAGCTGATACCAGGCAAACCGAGCCGGGTCGCCGTCGCCCCGCCGTTCATCACTCCGCCGCGAGCAAGGTCAGGATCTTCGCAGTGCTGCATGATCGGGCGATCAAACATGAGCACATACTGCAGGGCCCGGTACATCCCGCCCGTCTTGGCCACACCCGAACCGTCGTCCGAGAAAG
The DNA here is from genome assembly GCA_012729395.1 of Phycisphaerae bacterium. Classification (GTDB taxonomy): domain Bacteria; phylum Planctomycetota; class Phycisphaerae; order UBA1845; family PWPN01; genus JAAYDF01. Next base: position 20,279 of record JAAYDF010000253.1, on the reverse strand, counting down.
CCACCGCCCCCGCCCGCACCATCTGGCCGATCTCCGCCAGTTCCTCGCCCGCCCGGCCCTTGGTGATCGCGCCGATGGGGTACACATTGCACAGGTTCGCCCGGGCCGCCTGCCGATGCACAAACTCGATAGCCGCCTCGTCGTCGAGAGCCGGCCGGGTGTTCGGCATGCACGCAACCGAGCTGAACCCGCCCACCACCGCCGCCTCGCTCCCGCTGGCGATCGTCTCCGCGTTCTCCTCGCCCGGCTCGCGGAAGTGCACGTGGATGTCGATCAGGCCGGGACTCACGATACAGCCCGCGGCGTTGATGGTCTGGGCGTCGTAATCCGTGATCTCGCCCCCCACCCGAGTGACGTGACCGCCCGTCAGCAGGAGATCGCCTACCGCGTCCATCCCATTGGCAGGGTCCACGATTCGGCCGCCCTTGATGAGGATCTTCTGTATTGACATCTGTGCCTGGTCCCTCGTGATAGTCTCTGGATCTCCGTCAGTGTGGCAGGATTGTAACCGAACACACACGGGAAACGCCACGGGCGCCAAGCAGAGCCGCGCCCGTCAGGAAGCGGTCCTTCTGGGTTTCGTGGCTTGCCGCGGTATAATGCCCCGCGCGATGCCTCCCCGCCCGGATGAAGTTTACAGCCTGCGCAAGGTCGGTCTCGCCTTCGCCCTGGCGAGCCTTGCCCTGCTGGCCAGCCTCCTGTGGTGGGTCTGGGTCGATCACGCGCGGCCGTGGCGGGAGTGGCAACGGCAGTATCATGAAACACGAGCCTTGCTCGCGAACAAGAAGACGGAAACCACACCCGCCTGGTTTAACCTGCCCCTCATCGATTTTCTTGCCCCCCGCGGTACGCCCGGCCGCCAGGAGATCCTCCAGGTCAGCCCGCCCGGTATCCACCACAACCTGCACTTCGTCCGCAGCCAACGGACCGACCGCTGCATGACCTGCCATGCGGCCATCGCCGACCCGGCCTTCGACACCGATCACCTTGCCGCTCGCGGGGACTCCCCGCCCGACCTCGACCATCCCCTGCTTGCTCATCCGCACCTCGATCTCTTGGTTGGCAAAGATTCGCCACATCCGATGGCCGCCACCGGATGCACCGTTTGCCACGAGGGGCACGGCGAGGAAACGGACTTCATCCTCGCCAGGCACACCCCAGCAAGCCGGAGCCAGAAGCGGGAGTGGACGCGGCGACACGAGGTGCGACTGGCCGGCCTATTCCCCGAGCACACCTTCGAGACTGCCCGCGAGGGCTGGGATCGCCCCATGCTGCCTCGCGAATACGCCGAAGCCGGCTGCACCCAATGCCACGAGCGGGTGACGGACATCATGACCTTCGACGGTCGAACGATCGGCACTGCCATCAACAGAGGCCGGTTTCTGGCTGACACGCTCGGCTGTGTGAACTGCCACCTTGTCGAAGAGTCGGCCGACGCCCGCCGCGTGGGGACGGATCTGACGCATGTGGCGGCCAAGCTGGGTCGCGGCGTCCTGCATCATTGGCTCTGGCGGCCGCGAGATGTGCAGCCGGCGACGCGCATGCCTCACTCCTTTGGACAGGAAAACAACGACGCCTTGGCCGTGACCGCCGCGCGGGACTCCGATCCCGAGGGACGCACGCGAGCAGAGGTCGTCGCCATCGCAGAGTACCTGCTGGCCGCCAGTGCGACCTATGCGCCAGCCCCCCTGCCGGCAACTGATCCTTCTGCGGGCAGCGCCGAACGAGGACGCCAGCTCTTCGGCTCGCTGGGTTGCCTGGGCTGTCATGCCGCATTGAGCCATCGCCCGGACGACGCCGACGGCAATCCTGCCGATACACTCGGGGTCGCATGGATCGCCGATCATTTGGCCACGCAGGCCGAGGCGAGACTCGTCCTCACCCAAGGCCGCGAGGCACTGACCGATGAGGCCCTCGACCGCATCGAGGATGACGCGTTCGCGCGGGCCGAGGCGATGACCTCGACCGAACAAGCCGAGTACGCCCTGCGGCATCTCCCCCAGGCCGGCGAGGGGCTGTTCGTCGCCGAGGCCGCTCGCGAACCGGTCTTCACGCGTCAGGCACCGGAGTTGTCCAACCTTCGCGGCCGGATCGGCGATTCCCCCCAAGCTGTCGCATGGCTGTATGACTGGCTGCTCCAGCCTCGGCATTACGCCCCGGACACTATCATGCCCGACATGCGCTGGCAGCGCCCCCCCGCCGCGTCGCATGACGAGGCCTTGGACATCGCGGCATACCTGCTGACCCTGGGCGACGCGGACGCCACCGTTTGGCGACACTTCGATGAAGATGAAGTTGAGCGTGCCCGTTTGGCAACCACACGCGACGAACTCCTTAACCTCCCACCCGTGGCACATGATGATGGGATGCCGGGCACCAACGCGAACAAGCTCATGTCCGAGAGCGCCGAGCAGAGCCGCGCCCGTCAGGAAGCGGTTCTTCACGATCCCGGCAATCGCGGGAACCGCACGCTCACCGGTGGCGTTCTGCTCGCATCACCTGCTTTGCCTGCACGCCCTGAGACCCACACGGAGGATCAGAGGCGATGGGTGCTTCTAGGCGAACGGGCTATTCGTCATTACGGTTGTGCCTCCTGCCATCGGATTCCCGGGATGGAAACCGCCTCCCGGCCCGGCCCCGAGCTGACCCACTGGGCGGATAACCCCCTCGATCGGCTCGACTTCGGCATCTTCCATCCGCAATCCGCTCTCGGTCGCCGAATGAACCTTGACCAGCAACACCTGTACCCGGGACACCGTGAAGAACTTATCGAGCGAGCCGGTGAGAACAGACTCGTGGAAATCGCCTATCGCCGCGATGCCTTCGCCCGCCACAAACTGCTCAACCCCCGCATCTGGGACCGCGGCCAGAACAAACAACCCTACGACAAGCTCAAGATGCCCAACTTCTTCTTGAGCAACCGGCAGATCCGCGCGTTAACCACCTGGCTGCTCTCTCGGCGGCAAAGCCTGGTCGACGCACCGGTCCGGATCGCCTACGACAATACCCCTGCCGGTCGTCTGGCCGCAGGTCGCCGGCTGGCGCGGGAGCTGAACTGCGTCGGCTGCCATCGCCTGGACGGCAACCAAGCGGTGATCGATCAGTACTACCAGGTGGTATTCGGCCCCACACGCGTTTTCGATGAGGAAAACGCCCCGCCGCCGCTCCGCGGTCAAGGGGCCAAGACGCGGCCCGACTGGGACTATGCCTATCTGCGCAACGTCACCACGCTCCGCCCCTGGCTGCACACCCGAATGCCGCAGTTCAACCTCACGCCGCCCCAGACCGCCGATCTCGTCGCCTGTTTTGCCGGCCTCGCTCAGGCGGAGTCGCTCTGGCTCGCGGATCGCTTGGCCGCCGTCCACAAGCACAACGAGACGCCCCACCCAATCGACTCATCCTCAATCGCCTCACCACCTGTGTCGGCATGGTTCGAGCGGCCTCGTCTGGCTGCGACCACGCAATCCCTTCGTCGGTACGCCGTCCGCAACCGTCTGGTGCCTGCCGCCGGCATTGACCCCGCACACGCCGACCGCGACGAACTGCTGACCGCACATGCGGAGATCCTCGCCGACGCCAAGTTCCTCAGCCGCCTGCAGGCCGTGGCCTACCCCTTCACGGACGACCCGCCCACCTTGTCGTCATCGCCCCAGCGCGTCGCCGACGGCGAGATCCTCTTCATGGAGTTGGAGTGCCTCGCGTGTCACGTATTTGGAGACGAGCGGGCCGCCGGGGCAATCACCAACCCGACCGCCCAGAACCTCGATCTCACCCACCGACGGCTTCGCCGCCCTTGGGTCCAAGCCTGGATGGAGGCACCCGGCCGCATTCAGCCGGGCACCAAGATGCCCAGCCATTTCGGTACCGGCACAACGAGCGCCTTCGCGGAATTTGCCCCCGAATATCGCGAGCGGCTTCGTGCCCGACTGCATGATCCTCGACTGGTGGACGACCCCACCGGCCAGGTCGCCGCGATCACCGAGTTTCTGTACGACACGGGCGCTCGCGGCCTGAGCAAGGTGCAGCCCGTGCCAGCCGACAAAGACCAAGCAGCAAAGGTTAGTCAATGAGTGATTGACGGCCCCGATCTCGCCCGTTGTTTCTCCGGGGCAGGCAAGGTCGGAATGGTCTCGCAGCCGGTCTGTTCGCAACCGGCGGCATCGATTAGACTCAAGTGCGGGCGATGCACCTGATGGTGTCGTCCGCGCACGTGCCTCTCGGGAGTCTTGATACCATGCGAAACCATGTCTTGCCCGACCGCGATCTATCGGCCGCTACCTGCCGAAGGGCCTTGGGAGCCGGTGTCTCCCGCCGGACTTTTTTCCACGCAACTGCCGCTACTGCGTTGGCCGGTTGGAATGGATCCGCACTGGCGAGCGACCAGGCCAAGGATAAACCGGTGGTCACCAAAGGGCGTATTCGTCAGTCGGTAATGGGCTGGTGCTTCGAGCCAATGCCGGCCGAGGAACTGGCTCGCCACGTCAAAGCGATCGGCCTGGTGGCCATGGAGGGAATCGACGCCCGTCACTACCCGGCCGTGCGCAAGCTGGGCCTGCACATCTCCCTCGTCGCCAGCCACGGGTTCGACCGCGGGCCCTTCAACCGCGACCATCACGAACACTGCGCTGCCAAACTGATCGAGGGCATCGACCTCGCTGCCGCGGTCCAATGCCGCAACGTGATCGCTTTCACCGGAATGCGCGAACCGGGGATCAGTGACGAACAAGGGGCCAAGAACTGCGTCGATTGCTGGAAACGGGTGATCGGGCACGCCGAGCGGCAAGGCGTCAATCTGTGCCTGGAACAGTTGAATACTCGGGACACCACGCATCCGATGAAGGGGCATCCCGACTACTTCGGCGACGATGTCGACTTCTGCGTGGAGTTAATCCGCCGGGTCGATTCGCCGCGTATGAGACTGCTGTTCGACGTCTACCACGTCCAGGTCATGAACGGCGACCTGATCCGCCGCATCCGGCAATACAAGGACTACACCGCCCACTACCATGTCGCCGGCGCCCCCGGACGCGCTGAGCCCGACGATACCCAGGAAATCAACTACTCCGCGGTCATGAAGGCGATCCTGGAGACCGGTTACGAAGGCTACGTCGCCCAAGAGTTCATACCGACCTGGCCCAACCCCATCGCCGCTTTGGGCCATGCCGCCCAGCTCTGCGACGTGTGAGCGAATGCGTCGCACCACTGGTAACCTCTTGGCCAGCCGGCGACACTTCGCACACCGGCGTCAGGCTCATTCCGGCTGCGTCGCGGCAAGCTGCTGATACACCTTCTCCACCTGCTCTCGTGCGGCGTCCATCCTCTCCAGCACTTCGCGCACAAGGCCCGCGTCCAACACATGACGCCCCTGTGCCGCGACAGCCACCAGCTCCGACCGCGCCGCCGCCATGCCCTCAAGCCATTCAATGGCCTGGGCACGATCTTGTCGGCGAGGCGAACCCGCCCACGCCTGGGCCAGCCAGATTTGAAGCTGGTTGTAGAGATCGCTCCAACGGCGAGCAGGCCCTTCGCCCGCCGGGCCGAACATCGCTCGAAAAACCACACGGTCCGCCTCCGCTTGGTCGAATCGCTCAGGGGCCAACGCGAACAGACCCGAAACGGCCGCATGGTACGGATGCGTGGGCGTGCACGGGTAGAAGCCCGCAAAATGAGCAGGCAGTGCCCGCATGGCCACCCAAGTCTCCTCCGGCGGCGGAATGATCGCCCCGTCCGGAGCAATCCCCAGCCCCATCTTCCAGCCCCAGTCGAAGTGCGGGAAGTCGGGTTCCTTGGGCATCACATCCTTGGGCAGATCGAGTTTCATCTCCCGTTGTGTCGGCCAACGCTGGCAGTTCGAAAACACTGAGCGCAGACCGTTGTACCACCAGATCCGCCCGAACAAGCCAAACCGATCAAGCAGATCCACTCGATCCGGCCGATACTCGCAATGGAAAAGACACGTCCGCTCACGCACCAACGCCGACGCCCCCACCACCGCATAGTACCGCTCATCGGTGAAGGCCGGGTACCGTGACGCTGAGTAATGCGAGGGACACCAGGCAATGATCGGCGGTTTCGGACGCCCTTCCGCCGCCCGGCACAACGCCTCCAGCACATGAACCATCTCCTGGGCCATGCTGTCCGGTCCAAACCGCTCCCGGCACCGGTCGCAGTGTCCCTCAGCCCGGGCATGCGGCAAATCGTCCCACAGCATGCTTACCCCGTCGCCGCCGAGATCCAGGAACCGGACCATCTCACCGACCCGCTCGGCAACCGCGGCATCGTCGGCCGCACACAGCGTCCGCACCCCCAAGCCGAGCAGCAGGCGGATGCCGCGACGATGAGCCTCGGCCAGCACCTGCCGCATGACCTCATCGGGCCGCGAATCGATCCGGGCCACGTTCATCCGCCAGCGAGCCCACCAATCAAGGTCTGCCTCCAACTCCGGCCCCGAGCTCGAAGGACCACTCGCTCGAATCGGCCGCGTGACACGCAACGCCAACGTCGGCGAACCGGTATGCTCGCCTATCGCTGAAAACGGCACGCCCCCTGCACCGGGGCGAAGGCTGTCCAGCCACTCGCACGCTCCATACCAGGCGGAGGCACCATCCACCCCGGCGATGACCACCTCAAAAGGCTCAGCCGTGGTGGTAATCCGCCAGGCCTCCGGCCGCCATGGCCCGCACGCTTCGCGTGCATTGGCAAGACCGGCCGGCACCGGCAGCAGGGTAATCGCCTTGTCTTCCCGCAGCGTGATAACACCTTCCTCTTCACTCCCGCCGACGGCCTGCTCGTCATCGCCAGCCACAACACGAACACGCAGGCCATACAAACCCCGCATCTCCGCCGCGAGTCGCTCTGCCGCGTAGTGGAGTGAAGAGGATGCATCGCTCGCCGTCCGAACCACAAGACGGGAGGGAACCCGAACCTGAGCGCCCGCCTGCACAGCCAAACCCAAACTGCCGCACAGCAGCAAGATCGTTGCCGATACCAGCCATCGCGGATGTCGCATACCTGGCCCTCACGCATGTTGTTAGCTGTAACCAACCGCGATCTTGAAAAACGACGCGGGCGCGGGGTCAGTCGCCCAACCCCGCTCCCGCGTCCGGTCGCGGATGGAAGGAGTCTAGTGCCTGCCGCTCAACCGACCAAGCCCCCCGACCGAATCGGTCGACTGCCGGCAGGCTCAGGGGTTACACCCCAACGGCGGATTCAGCCGGTCGAACAAGATCGCCGGCCCGGTGAAACAAGCCTCGAATTCTGCAAAGTCCGCCGTATCAACGTCGTCGTCGAGATCCCGATCGTAGCAGTGGCACCGGGCCTCGTCATAGCCATCACCGTCGACACCTGTGAAACACGCCTGCCAGAAGCCAAAGTCCACCGCGTCCACATCGCCGTCGAGATCCTTGTCCCCAAACGGCATCGGACAGACCGCCGGACAATCTACCGCACCACAGACCGTGCCGTAGCCCTGCCACGCACCTCGGCAATCCTCCCACGTGGTCATCTCGCACTGGTCCTCCGGCAAGCAGCACGCGCCAACACAATCGTCGCCCACACAGGGCGCCGGGGCCACCCCTGGGCTGCCGACATCGCTATCCGCAAGGCCCCCTGGAGCATCCGGGGTGGCATAAGCCTCCTCCACGCCCACCGCCGACAACAGCCAGCTGGCTCCATCGTCGTTCTCGATCGCATGGATCTTGCCCGACCGGGCCGCGATGCTGGACCGCACGTCGTACACCGGCCAAGGCGCCTCACTGGCGAAGAACACCTCATCCAGCAACTCATTCTCGCTGTCCACAAGCTGTATGCGGCTGCCGGAGTTCGAGGCCTTCCCCCACAAGGTCGCATCCACGAACATCACCGACTCGATCGCCAACGGCGCCCACTCGTCCAGAAAATCCTGCGGGGTGCGACTTGCGTTGGATTCCCCGCTGGTCACCACACGAACCGCACCCGCTGGGATCGTGTAGTTGAACCACATCGTCCCTTCCGAAGCGACGGTGATCGACTGCAACTCAATGTCGTTCTCCGTCGTGTTGTAGATCTCGTAATACTGCCAGTCGTTGCGGGCCCGATTCGCCGGGTTGTACATGATCTCGCTGAGAACCAATCCGCCCTTCTGCACAACCAGCGTCACCGTCCCATCCTGCCGCGAGCTCTTCGCCCCATCGCTGACCTGGTAGCTGAAGCTGTCTTCGTTCGCGGCCGTGGTATACACGCTGGTGTGTCCGTCGTTGGGGATGTACTCGACCTGACTGCCCAGCAGCGTGTACGGCAAATTCGCCGCGGTGATCTCCTGACCATTGGCCGCGTCCTTCAGCACGCCCCTGGTCACGTCCAGACTCACGATCGTATAGGTCAACGTGCCGCTCGGCTGGCCGTCGTCGCAGCCAGGCATATCCACAAGCGTCGACGTGTTCTTGAAAACGCCCACACGTTTGCTCACCGCGCTGGGCGGAATGTTGCCGCTCGGCGCGGTCACGCCGCTCAAGAAACCGGGCGAGCCGAAGTCAACCTTATCCCACCAACTGCTGACGAAACATCCGTAGCCGCCGCCGGCGCAGTTCACCGAATGCCGCCACTTCATGCCGTCGTCGTTATCCAAGGCGTTGTAGCTGCCTTCCACAAGGAAGATGCTCGACAGGTCATCCTCCGCCGGCCAGGGCCAGCCCGCGATGTAGCTCGCGCGATCCTGCACCCGCCCCGAAGCGTCAATCAGCCTGACATCCTCTCCCGGATCGCTGATGCTATTGCTCAGGCCGCTGCCCGTGATCTCGCCGCTGGAAGCGTCGTTCACCGTGGTGGATTGAATGATCTGCGGGATGACGTAGCCGTCCCAGGCGGTCACAAACTGGGCCACATCCAGGATACGACTGCTCTTGCCCGGCGGTACCACCACCGCCACGCCACCCGGCGGGATGATCGTCCCCGCGGGCCAGTCGCCCGCTCGCTTGTTGCGATCCTGCAAGTACCAACCCGATACGTCAATCGCTGAGTCCGTGGTGTTGTGAATCTCGATCCATTCGTTGACTTTCGCCGAGGTCTCCGTCGAGGCCGGATCGTACATGATCTCCGTGATGATCACCTCCCCACATTGCATGGTCAGCGTGACCGTCCCGATGTTCGAGTCCAGTTCGGCATCATTGGCGTGGAAGGTGAAACTGTCGTCCGCACACGTCCCCGCATTGGTGTAACGCACCACGCTTCCTTGGCCCGCCAGCGTATAGGGCAATTCGCCAGCGACGATAACGTGGTCGCTGTTGCCCGGATCGCTCAACGTGCCGTAACTGGGAAGCGTGTCAATCGCGAAATTAAACACGGCCGGCATGGGCTGATCATCAAACGCGCTCAGGGTCACATCCACGGCCATGTTCTTCGCCGCCCACAGCGTCTGGTCGGCGACCAAAGGCGCGTCATTGCCCGGCGGGGTAACGCCTTCGATCTTGCCGGGCGAACCCGTATCCAATCCGGTGAAGAACCCTGCGGGCGCGTTATTCCGAGCCCGCGCCTCGCCGACCACTGCACGCCGCCAATTCTGCCCGTCGTCGTTGTCCGTGACGTTCAGTCGTGCCTCGTCCAGAACAATGCTCGGGCCGTCCGGGTCATCACAGGGCCAACCCCGCGTGTCATCTTCCAGATTGACCTTGTCAATCACCTGATGATCGCTCGAAACCAGCAAGAGCACCTCATTGTCCGGGATGCCAGTATCGCAGAACGCTTGGCCGTACGCGCACGGCGCCGTCGGATCGAAAGGCGTATTCACCAAATCGTTCGCGTCGTCATCATCGCGCGTGGGGCTGTTGCTAAAACCATCGCCGACGATCCCGCCTCGAACCGAGGTACTCGACCGGCCACGCGACATGTCGTTGGCCGATGTCGGCTGGATGAGTTGACTTTCCGGAACGCCCCAGGCCGCGGTGAACATCGCCTTGGTCAGAATGTTGCTGCTGTATCCCATCGGGATAATGACCGCCACGCCGCCCGCCGGAAGAGTGAAGGCGGGGAAGTCGCCGCTACGCCCATCCTCATCCGCCGTGTACCAACCGGCCATATCGATATCCTGATCCGTGCGGTTGTAGACCTCGATCCACTCGGTCAGCGGTGCGTTCGAGGCCACACTCTCGGAGGAGTTCGGGTTGTACATGATCTCGGTGATCACCACGTCACCGGGGTTCGCGGCATAGACCCCACCCCCGACACACCAAAGCAAACCCAAACACACGATAAGGGCTCTCGTAATCGGCTGCATCTTCGTATCCTCCTAGAAAGGTTCCGATCAGACCCACGACCTGCAATCCACATCCGGTTGCTCAAGGCCACCCGATCTGCGTGCCCGGCACCCACTCGACATGGGTATCCGCGAAGATCGCGCTGGTCCCGCCTCCGGCGCTTGTCCGATGACTGCCCGGGTTCGCCCAGCCAACCTTCCCCGCCGGCTGGTCCCCCAAAACATGCTCCCCCTGCGCGCAGAACGCCACTGTGACCCCGCTCAAGCCTCCCGCTCGTAGACGACGCACATCCCCATCCGTCCAACGCCGATAGGCACGCTTCGAAGGAGCAATGGCCGAGGTTCCCACAAAAAGCGAGCCGTCCATGTCCGGCACCAGTTCGCCGTCCGGGAAAGTGCTGGTCATATTCGATTGGCTCGCTGATACCCTGTTCCATGTGAAGGCCGGGTACTTCGGTACACCTCGCCCCGCCGTCCCGTCCGGCCACGCACGACCGTGTTTCGGCACCTGGCCCCGAATGATGTTCTCCCACAGGAACGTCTGAACGCTCTCGAACCGCCCACGCTTCTCGTAGATCCGAAACGCGTCCTGATCCCCAACACGCTCGTAGCCCGCACCCTTCTCTCGCTCGAAGGGGCAGGCGAAATGCTGAGGCATGGCCTTCGCCTCGTAAGCGTTCTTCCTGGCCATGTCCCAAACCGCCTCCGGGTCAAACTGCCCCCCGTACTGCTGCTTCAGGCGAGCCGTACCCCGGTCATAACGCCGCAACGCGACCGACACCCAGCACGCTCTCGCCGGCGGGTTCGACGCGTTCAAAACGCTCGCCGCATAGTTGAACATCACCGGAACGTAGCCCTTCTCCTCCGCCTGATAAGACGCCACCGCCAGAGCGATCTGCTTGCAGTTCGCCATGCACGTCGTCAGCCGGGCCTGCTCCCGAGCCCGAGCCAGAGATGGAATCAGAACCGCCAGAAGCAACGCGATGATCGCCACGACAACCAGAACTTCAATCAACGTGAAGCCCGGCCTCCAACAGCAACCAACCCCATGACCATGCGAGGACACTCGGAACCTGCCCCGCGACAGGTGAGGCGCCATGCGACCATCATCGAGGCGCCGCCTCCGTCTGATCGTCTGCGTTGCCATCGCATCCGTCCTATCATGAGACGGTTCACGCCGTCGAAGCCGGCGGAGCCGTCGATGTCCGGACGATTAACTTGCCTTCCAACAGAACTGTCTCCATCGGCCTGGCGGGCTCCGCGAGCCGCCGCATCAACAACTGGGCCGCCATCTGACCGATCCGATATTTGGGCTGGGCGTACGTCGTCAGCCACAGCTCACGCTCGCCGTTGAACCCCGCGTCGTCGAAGCCCACGACCGATAGATCCTCCGGCACCCGCAAGCCCAGCCCCAACGCCACCTCGGCAATCGTCTCAGCGATGGGGTCGTTCGCCCCGAACAGGGCCGTCGGGCGATCCTCCGCCGGCTCAGATAGAATCCGCTGGGCCGCCGCCCGACCGTAATCGCGGTAGACTTCCGGGCTCACCTCCGACCAAAGAGGATCAAGCCTCGCCCCCCGACGTTGCATCACCAGCTCGTAGCCGTGCCGCCGATCCGCCACCGTCGACACACCCGCCGTCCCGATGAACCCGATCCGCCGATGGCCCAGACTGTAGAGGTGTTCCGCCAGAATCTCCGCGCCCAACTGGCTGTTGGTGCAAACCAAATCCGACTGACACCCCGCCAAACGCTTGTCCACCAAAACCAGCGGAATCCGGCGTTCGAGCATCTCCAAAATCGGGTCGTGCGGATCCTCTGGATCTGACGAGGGCGAGACGATGAAGCCGTCCAGCCCCTTGCGCACCAGACTGGCGACACCCCGGCCCTGAGCCCCCGTCGCCATGCCGCCTTCGAAGATCGCGTGGTAATCCCACAGGGCCAACTCATCCCGAATGCCGTCCGCCATCGGGCCGTACAGAGGCCCCGTCGGCCAGTTGAACCACACCCCCACCACCAGCGAACGCTCCGTCGCCGCCCGCCGTCGATCCGGATCCGCCCGAAAGGTCCCCTGCCCCTGCCGCCGCTCGATCAGCCCCTCCTGACTCAACTCCGCCAACGCCTGCCGCACCGTCGTCCGACTCACCTGGAAACGACGAATCAACTCGTTCTCCGAAGGCAACCGCCCACCCAGCGGAATCTGCTCGCGGGCGATCTCCTTGAGCAGCATCGCCTTCAACTTGTTCGTCTTCGTCGGTTTCCTGAGCGTTGGCATAAGCGTCACAATAACACATCACAACAAGCAATGCAATAGGTCATTACATTTGTCCCTGCCGCGGATATGACGGCACGCAACGCCTCCTCCGCGCAGCGAGCACGATACCCGCCAACACGCCCTGCTTCATTTCGGATGATACGAAACGATTCGAAGTAGTTGCGAATAATAAGATTAGGTTAACCCGATCCCGACATGAACCAACCTGCCCCCGGAACCGGCGCCCCATCAGCGGCGAGCCGGGACACCGCAACTTGTCATGACCAGTTATCCCAGAATTCACGCTTCAGCGGGTCGATGACCGCCACGGCAGACGCGACGGAGCACTGGCACGGTAGGCTCACCAATCAAGAGCATTACCCATCGTCACGAGCAGCCAGACCGAGGCGATCGAGCCGGCCAGGCTCATGAGCATGAGTATCAGCGCCAGTACGGCACGAGCGGGGAAAACTTTGTCCGCCCTGTCCAGGTGCACCAATCGCCACCATCCCAGGCACATCGTGACCGCGTAAACGGTAATGGCCGTGCCTGCCAAAACCGCGAGGACGCTGCCTCCTGCCGGGGCCTCGGAGAACGGCGGACACGACCCCATGCCGAACGCGAGCACGAAGATCAGCCACAGCCAAGCAGCGAACGCACCTGGCAGACTGAGCGTTCTGATCGCGGTTTTGGCGGCCACGCCCGAATCGGAGCATGCTCGCCGTCGCCCGCGTCTGCGAGCCAGCAGAATAAGGAGACACCAGCCCGGAGCATACGCGAGGCCGAGAGCGAAGAAGGGTAGACCTCCCAGGATTGCGGCCAAAGGATCGGGGGCGGCAGGCCGCTCGATGCGGATGGATCGATTCTCCGGGGAACCTTCCTGTGGAACCCAATTCGCGGGCATAAAAAGCCCATCCAAGTAGAAGTTGAAGTGAAAAAGGCGTTCCGACCGTGTTTTCGTCTCAGTGTACACAGGGGGAGCATCAAGTTGCCCGGCCAAGTGGTAACGGATGGTCACCTCGTAATCCACGACGATGGCGGAGCCCATAAACACCACGAGTGCCGTGAGAATGGCTGGCAGCCAGAGGGCGAGGAAAGCCCGTCGGCGGGCCACCCTGATTGAGACGGGGTCCGTGAGGACGTACAGCAGTGCTGGGGGGACAGTACGCGATCGACGGAGCAACCACCACCAGGGTCCGCGACCGACAGCCCAACGGCGGGCGGCCTCCACCTGGGCAGGCGGATCGACAAGAACCCCGCACTCCGGGCAGGGCCGCGGCAACTCCAGCCCGACCATGCTGTAGCCGCAGGCGAAACAGAACGGCGAGGCACCCGTGGCACAATCCTGGCCCATGCCGGTGAACGCTCCATCATGTGTGATGCCGCCACCCCGCCAAGCCAGGCCGCACGCGGCTCAAGGCAGAAAGCGGCGAGCGGATCAGGGCGTCGTCGGCAGCTTCCACGGGCCGCGGTAGGCGGCGGTCACCATGCGGCTGGCCTCATCGTTGCCGATGACCCGCATGTTGGCGGCATCGTACTCGATGGATCGGCCGGTACGCAGAGCCAGGTTGCCCAGATGAGCAACGGCGGTGACGTGCTGGCCAAGCTCGATATCCTGGGCGGGCCGCTTACGCGTCCGCGTGCACTCGATGAAGTCGCCCACCAGGCGAACACGGCACAGTTCCGGGTCGTCCTCGCGCTTTTTCTGGATGGCGGGGAACTCCTGCTTCTTCTTCTCCTCGGGCACAACCTGCCAGCCGTCGGCGTCGACGGTCAGCGTGCCGTTTGTACCATAGAAAGCCATACCGTGCTCGCGGCCGTTGGGCCCGTGGCCGGTGCCCGCCTGGTGTTCCCAGATGAGCGTGAAATCACCGTAGTCGAACAGCGTGCACTGGGTGTCGGGCGTCTCGGCACTGTCGTCGAAGACGTACTTGCCGCCGGTGGAAGCGACGCGGATCGGCGTTTGGGCCTTCATGGCCCACAGGGCGATGTTGAGCAGGTGGACGCCCCAATCGGTCATGAGCCCGCCGGCGTAATCCCAGAACCAGCGGAAGGTGAAGTGGAAGCGTGCGGGATTAAACGGCCGCAAGGGGGCCGGCCCCAGCCACATGTCGTAATCCACACCCGCCGGCACCGGGGCGTCGGCCACCTTGCCGATACTGGGGAACCAGGCCAGGGCCGCCCAGCAACGCACCAGCCGCACCTTGCCAAGCTTGCCCGACTGGACGTACTCGACCGCCTCCGCGTGATGCCGGCTCGTGCGCCACTGCGTGCCCATCTGCACGACGCGATGGGTCCTGCGGGCGACATCGACCATGACCTTGCCCTCGCCGATACTGTTGGCCAGGGGCTTCTCGCAGTAGACATCCTTGCCCGCCTCGCAAGCCGCAATGGTCATCAGCGGATGCCAATGGTCGGGCGTAGCCACCAGCACCACGTCGATATCCTTGTGCTCGCACGCTTGCCGAAAATCCTTGACGATCTCGGGCCGCTTCTTGCCCGCCTTCTCGAGGGCTTCGACCGTCTTGGCCAGCATGCCGTCGTCCACGTCGCAGATGAGCGGGCATTCGAGGTTCTGGTTGTCGTACTTGAAGAAGGTGAGCATGTCGTGTCGGCCCTGGCCGCCGGTTCCCACCACGGCGAAGCGAATACGCTCATTGGCCCCGAGAATCGAGCTGCGGGCTGCGGCCGTCACCGGGATCGGCGAAACGGCCCGAACCGCGGCAGCGACTCCCCCAACCGCTCCCACGGATGCGATGGATTGATTCAGGAACCGTCGTCGAGTGATACGACTCATCGAATGATCTCCATAGTTCTCAGGTTATGTCGCCTCTCACCAATCACGTTGTCTTGCGCAAGTTACGCTGCCTTGCGCAAGTTACGCTGCCTCGCCTGTTTAGCCGTGTCGCTTGCGACACGACGCGACACCGCAAGCGGCACCGCTAAACAGGAGCTCGCGAAGATGCGGCAACTCTGCCTCACCACACCAGCTTACACGCCAGCCCCACGAACCAGCAAGCCAGCAGAAAAATGGTGTCAGGATGATTTTTCCGGGGCCGCGGAAGCGGTTGCGGAAAACCAACGGGCGGCTCGTCCCGGAAAAATCATCCTGACACCATTTTTCTGAGATCCGTCCACGGTCAAGGTTGATCGCCGGACCAGCCGCTGACCACGAACTTGTACTCGCCGGACAGCAACCGATAGACCTCGCGGCCTGGTGCGCTAATCGAGGTTCGCAGCACACCCGGGATTCCCGACGCTCCGTCAGTCGTCCCCGCTTCGCCGCCCACAGGTCGGCCGCTTTCGCTGACCTGGCTGCCGGGCCGCACCGGGACATATACCGTCGCGGTAGCCCCGACCGGCACGACCACATCCAACTCCAGCTTGCCGTCGGCCAAACGCCACTCGCAGGCCACCCGGCCACGGATCGATTCGTACGCGCCGCGTGCCCAAGTCAAATCGCCGACGATGCTCGGACGAATCACAACGCGATCGAACCCCACCGCGTCGTCGGCCGGCCGGATACCCGCCAAAGCCTTGTAAAACCACTCGCTCACCGAGCCGAACATCGGGTGGTTGTGCGAGTAGACGTTGTCGCTGAGCTCCCAATGCTCCCACAAAGTGGTCGCCCCGTTACGCAGCATGTGAATCCAGCCGGGGAAGTCCTCCTGGCTGACCAACGTGTAGGCCACGTCCGCACGCCCCATCCGCGTGAGAGTTTCGAGCATGTACTTCGTGCCGAAGATGCCCGTGCTGAGGTGCCCCTTGTGGCCGTCGAGTATGTCCTTCACCAGCACTTCCAGTGATTTGCCTCGCAGCTCATCGGTCGGCACGAGATCCATGTACAGAGCGAAAGCCTGCGCCGCCTGGGTCGCGAGGTCATAACGACCCGTGTCGGCTTCCAGAAAGCGAGCGTTGAACGCCTCGCGGATGGCGCCGGCAAGCGCCGTATAATGCTCGGCGTCAGCCGTTCGGCCCAGCACGCGGGCAATGCGGGCGACGAGATCGACGTTGTGGTAGTAGAGCGCCGTACTGGTAAGGGCAACGGTCTTGGGGGCCAGCGTTTCATGGTCGCCGATGCAAACCGAGATCAGATGATCCTGAGCCTTGGATTCCAGGAACTCGACCCACCGCTTGGCGACCTCGTACTGCTCGGTCATCAGCTCGCGGTCGCCGTAATACTGGTGAAGCTGCCAAAGCAGCACCGGGTGAACCGAAGCCCAGCCGATCGGGCCGACCCCTTCAGCCAGCCCCTCGTCGGCGATGCCCACGAACGGCGCCGTCTCCGTCAGGCCGCCGTTCTCACGGGCCGCGTCGGCGTGGTCACGCACCGTCTTGGCATAAAAGGCCGCCATGTCGAAGTTGAGCATGGCCATTTCGCATGACACAATGATGTCACCGCCGTACCCGAACTTCTCGCGATGCGGGCAATCCGACTGCACGCCGAACAGATTGCTGAGCAGCGTCCATTCGGTCATCTTCTGCAGACTGTTCAAGGGCTCGTGCGAGCAGGCGAACGTCCCGACCTGCCGCACGTCGCTGCCCATCCGCTGGCCCTCGATGGCGTCGATGGTTGGCCGACCGGGGTAGCCCGTCACCTCGACGTAGCGGAAGCCGTGAAAGGTGAACCGCGGCTCATAGATCTCCTCGTCGCCCCCTTTGAGGATGTAAACGTCCTCCTGCCAGGCGACATCCGGAGCACCAGGGCCGCCAAGGCCCGGCTGTTTGATCTGGCCGGCAACGGCGGTCATCGGGTTGAGCGTGCCATCCGCGTGTAGCAGCTCGCCGTAACGCAAAGCAACGCGCGTGCCGGTCGGCCCCTTGACGCGAAGACGGACCCGGCCAGCGAAGTTCTGGCCCATATCGAAGATGCACACGCCCGGCGACGGCTGGGCCACCGCCACCGGCCTGAGCTTGGCGGTCACCCGGATAGGCGGTTGCGTCTGCGCCCGCAGCACGCCGATCGGCCCAGCAGCCTTCACCGCGGTAGGCCAGTCGCCGTCATCGAAGCCAGGCATGTCCCAGCCGGGCACCTCGCGACGAGCATCGTACAACTCGCCTAGATATACGCTGTTGCGCAGGATTGGACCCCGCCCCACACGCCAGTTGGTATCCGTCGCGACCCTCTGGCGGGTACCGTCCTCGTACTCGACCTCCAGTTGCACGACGGCCCGCGGCGGGCCGACGGTAAGCGCCTCCCGCAGATTGAACCGCCCCCACATCTTCATGGGCAGCGGGTTGTACCAGCCGTTGCCCAGCATGACCCCCACGGCATTGCGGCCGGTCTGCAGTAACTCGGTGACGTCGTAGGTCGAGTAGAACACCCGCTTGCCGTAGCTTGTCCACGCGGGGTCCAGCAGGTGGTCGCCCACACGTTTCCCGTTGAGCCGCAATTCGTAGTATCCCAGCCCGCTGACGTAAACCCTCGCCCGGCGGATCGGTTTGCCCAGATCGAACTCCCGGCGAAACAACGGCACAGGGTCATCGCGGTAGAAATCCTCGGGCTCCTGGGGATACTCCGCGGGCGAGGCAATCCATCCCCCCTGCCAGTCGGCCGGATCGAGCAAACCCATCTCCCACCAGGCGGGTTCACTCCAGCCACTGACCCGCCCCTCACCGTCCCATACACGGACCTTCCAATGCACCCGCTGCCCGCTGTGAAGGTCACTCCCGGCGTAGCTCACGCCCAGACTCTCCGCCGAGCGGACCTTCCCGCTGTCCCACAGGTCCCCCTCGTCCCGGGCCAGGCCCGCCGGCGTCGAGGCCGCAAGAACCTGATATGCCGTCTGGTTCTGCCCCCGTGCCTCGGAGAGCAGAACCCAGCTCAACCGTGGCCGGACCGCATCGATTCCCAGTGGGTTCTCCGAGTACTCGCATCGCAGGGCAGTCGGTTGGAGCTCCCCTGCCACCGCCGTCGTCGTTCCCAGGATCGCCACTGCCGCCCACCTCCACCGGTTCACACTGTGTCTGGCCATGGATACCTCCCTTATTGCCGATGCCTTGTGTACTCGGCATTGGGGTGATTCGTCAATGTACCGACGGGTGGCATGGGCTTGTGGTCAGGCCCATGCCGCCCCGTCGCTTGGGCGGGCATATACTTGGGATGGTGGCGTGACGAAAGCGGAGGGACCGTTCCGCAAACAAAGGCTGTGGATGGAGCACCCGCTCCTGCCGATGGATTCGTGGTCACGGCGACGAGGGGGTCGCTGCGGAATGGTCTCAGGTGTATTGCCGCTCAAACCACGGCGCGTTGCCGGAGGAAGTTTCCATGCCGAGGAAGACAGCTTTCAGGTTTATTTTCGGACTGTGGGTGATCGCGCTGGTTGTGTTGGCCGGACCGCAGCCGGGCTTGGCCGCGCCGGCCGATGCCGACGCCGACGGCGACGGGGTGCCCGACCAATACGACTGGTGCCCCAACACGCCGCCGGGCGACCCAATCGACTTGCACGGGTGTTCGACGCTGGATACGGACGGCGACGGCGTCAAGGACGGCTACGACTGGTGCCCGGACACACCGGCTGGTGCGCCGGTTGACGCCTACGGCTGCTCGACACTGGATGCCGATGGAGACGATGTCACTGACCAACACGACCACTGCCCGAACACACCGGCTGGTGCTCCGGTTGATGCTCATGGCTGCTCGACGTTGGATTCGGACGACGACGGGGTGACGGATCAGTTTGACCATTGCCCCAACACAGCGGCGGGCGCACCGGTGAACACCCGCGGTTGCTCAACCCTGGATGCCGACGGAGACGGGGTGACGGACCAGTTCGACTACTGCCCGAACACCGCACCAGGCGCACCGGTCGATGCCCGCGGATGCTCCACGCTGGACGCTGACGGGGACGGCGTCACCGATCAGAAGGATTACTGCCCGGATACCGCACCGGGAGCGTCAGTTGACAGTCAGGGGTGCTCCACGCTGGATACCGACGGCGACGGTGTCAAGGATCAGCAAGACCATTGCCCCAACACAGCGCCAGACGCCCCCGCAGATGCGAGGGGCTGTTCGACGCTGGATGCCGACGGCGACGGGGTCACGGACCAGTTCGATCTCTGCCCGGGAACGGCGACGGGCGAACCGGTCGATGAGGATGGTTGTTCCTTAGCGGACGAAGACGATGACGGCGTACCCAATCAGGCGGACTTCTGCCCTGAGACGCCCCTGGGGATGCCCGTTGATGTCAACGGTTGCTCGGTAGGTGACGCCGACGAGGATGGGGTACCCGACCAGCTCGACCTGTGTCCGGAAACGGCTCCGGGCGAACCGGCTGACGCCGACGGCTGCTCGCTGGCGGATGACGACGGCGACGGCGTACCCAACCAGGCGGACCACTGCCCCGGCACCGCGCCCGGGGCTCCTGTTGACGCCAACGGCTGCTCAACGCTGGATGAAGACGGCGACGGGGTCACCGACCAGTTCGACTTGTGCCTGGGCACCGCTCCGGGCGAACCGGTCGATGCGGATGGCTGCTCGCTGGCGGATGACGACGGCGACGGCGTACCCAACCAAGCCGACTACTGCCCCGACACCGCGGCAGGGGCACCCGTCGACGCCAACGGCTGCTCAACGCTGGATGAAGACGGCGACGGGGTCACCGATCAGCTCGACCTTTGCCTGGGCACGGCCGCCGGCGAACCGGTCGATGAGGATGGCTGCTCGCTGGCCGACGACGACGGCGACGGCGTACCCACCCAGGCGGACTACTGCCCCGGCACCGCGCCCGGAGCTCCTGTTGACGCCAACGGCTGCTCAACGCTGGATGAAGACGGCGACGGGGTCACCGACCAGTTCG
>JAAYDF010000252.1 GCA_012729395.1 Phycisphaerae bacterium | reverse complement strand
GGGCAAAGTCGAACGGACGGAGTTCTCCCGGCCCCGATAGGGGCCAAGGGGTGTAGCCACGGGTGGAGGTCGCCGCAGGCGACCGGAACCCGTGGAAGTGATGCGA
Source organism: Phycisphaerae bacterium (assembly GCA_012729395.1). Lineage (GTDB taxonomy): Bacteria > Planctomycetota > Phycisphaerae > UBA1845 > PWPN01 > JAAYDF01. Next base: position 27,752 of record JAAYDF010000252.1, on the reverse strand, counting down.
TTCGAAGAGGCCCGCCCCGGCCGGGGCGGAGGGGACAACCGCTACGATGGGGTATGAAGCGATCCAACTCAAGACGAGTAGAAGGCCGTGGGATGGGTTCTTGATCAGAGGCCTATCCCGCGTTGCTCCTGGATACCCCTTGACGGAGGGTTGAAACCCCGTCAATCTATCCGGTCAGATCCCGACGTGGGCACGCACCGCCGCAAGCAGCTTCCCGCATCCGTGCCGAATCGGGTCCGCGACCGGCAACCCCGTCTCCGCGGCAATCTCGCGCACCGCCGACTCCGCGTCCTCCGCCGCCATCCGGGCCGTGTTCAGCGCCACCGCCACCACCTTCCCCGGATGCAGCACCGCCAACGCGCTCTCGTACAACGCAATCTGCTGACGAATCGGTGCCAATGGGCAGTCCGGCCAGTCGTTGTGCAATACCCTGCCCGGCCGATGCACCAGCACCATCGCGTCCGGACACGCCCCGTGCAACAGCCCCAGCATCACCGCCGAGTAGGCAGGGTGACCAATCGAACCCTGCCCCTCAATAATGCACATGTCGCTGTCCGCCACATGCTGCACCAGCAATTCCGCCGCACCGGGCGTGAAATCCGAAATCACATGGTCGATCGCGATGCCCCAGCCCTCGATCATGATCCCCGTCTGGCCGGTGGCGACAAACCGGGCATCCAGCCCCTGCCGAACCGCCTCCTTGCTCAACTCCAGAGCCGTGACCATCTTCCCACTGTTGCAGTCCGTGCCCACCGTCAGTACCCGCTTGGCTCGCGTGTAACGGGCTTGGCCGCGGGCGATGTGCATGATCCGGCCGGAGTCGCGCACGTCGTGAAGACGGGCACCGTGCTGCTCGGCCAAACCCACCAACTCCTCATCCTCCCGCAGCATGGTGTGCAATCCGCTGATGATGCTCAACCCGTTCCGGAGCCCGTCCGTCAGGTGACGGCGCATCATGTCCGGCAAGCGCCCGCCGGACGGGGCAATGCCGATCAGGATCGCGTCCGGCCGCTGCTCCATCGCCTCCGCCACCGTCGCGTAGATCGGCACATCAGGCACCCCGTCTACCAGTTCGGCGATCGGTCGGCCGGCACAGTGAGAATCCAGAACCCCTACGCAATCCCGGCCGCGATAACGCAAGACAGGAACGCCCGTCTTGGCCGAGAACATGCTCAGCGAGCCCTCGGTGAGGATCAACAACCGTTGATAAGGCAGCTCAAACAACATCCCAAGTCTCCACTCCGCGGATTCCCATCCCGCAAAACCAGGCTCACGTATCCGCGTCCCAGACCCAACATACTCGTTGGCGACCCAGACCAAGCGAACTTGCTCTCGTGGTCCCCCGGTGAAACCGCTACAAACGGCCGCCCGGCGCGGATTCGGCACTTTACCGTCACGCCGGTACGCAGCCAACCCTCGTTTTCAATGTGCGCATAAAAACGCCCGCGCTTAGGGGAGGTTAGAGTCGCGGAGAGCGCGGGCGAAAGGGAATGGACTGTTACGATAAGGCAACGGCGATCAGCTCTGCCTCATCCATGTTTGTTCTATCAGAGGTTCTTCACTCCTCGCGAAGCGCGTCCTTTCCGGAACACACTCCGCTGCACCACCATCATATCCGAACGGCGCGTTCGGGGATATACCCCACACCGCCTACAACTGTACTCTTAAACGTGCTCCGTGTCTACAAGTTTACTCGAATTCTTCTGAGAAAGCAATTTTTCCGCGCACAAATTGCCAAGTTTCTACAAATCGCCCAGTTTACCGAACACCATCACCGACTCACACCCCATCGCAGAGGCTCCCAAGACAGGCCGGCAGGACCGACAGCAGAAGCGGAATCCGCACCTTTCGCAACGTAACTGCTTGCTGTAAAGGTTATTATAGGAAGGAGACAGCCAAGACCGATAGCCTTCCCCTTCTTTTCAGACGCGGATACGGTATCGTAGCGGAAAGGCCGGCCACGATCCCGAAAGGCCGGTAATAGCGATGAACCAGAGAAACTCCGGAAAAGCCAATGTCAGGGAACGCTGAACATGGGCCCGACTGTCGGCGACCGTGCGACCACGCGCCGCGGCGGCTCCTTGAACTCGACGATGGCCGGCTGCTCGCCCAGTGCGACTTGGACACCTACAGGGCCAGCGGGCCAGGGGGCCAAAAGAGGAACAAGACCTCCTCGGCAGTCCGGCTTCGGCATCAGCCGACCGGCCTGATCGTGACCGCCACAGAGAGCCGTTCGCAGCACGAAAACCGGGCACGAGCCCTCCGAAGGCTGCGGGAGGCCATCGCGCTGACCCAGCGCCAGCCGATCGACATCACCGCGGGGCTCCCGGCCTTCTTCACGAACGCCGTGGCCAGAGCCCCAGGCTTGCGGGTCAACACGCGCCACGCAGACTACTACCTCATCGTTCAACTGGTGCTGGATCTGCTCGCGGGCGCCCAAGGCAGCGTCGCGGACGCGGCGACGGCGATGGGGCTCTCGACCGCCCAACTCACCCGCTTTCTTCACTGCGACCCCAAGCTGTGGGCTCAAGCCAACCATATCCGCGAGGAATTCAGTCTTGGGCCCCTGCGGTGAGCTTCAGAAGCAGGGGAACCTCCTGCCGGCCCAGCGGCAACCCGCCAACAGCTTCGGACCGACGGGCCCGCCGCTTGCGGCTTCGTATCGCTTGCGGTAACAACGCGTGCAAGGAGGCCAGATCACCCATGAGCTGGCAGGAGCATCAGCAGTACGCCGTTGCGTCGGTGACATGCGCCGTGATCACCGTCAGCGACACCCGCACCGAGGCTACGGACACGAGCGGCCAAGTTGTCCGCGACCTGCTGGCAGAGCATGGCCACTCGATCTGTCATCACGTCCTGGTGCCCGACGACCCGGACCGCATCCGAGAGGAAATCGAGCAACTGGGCGGCCGGCCGGATTGCCACGCCATCCTGCTCACCGGCGGAACCGGAATCGCGCCCCGCGACCTCACCACGGATACGGTAGGGCTCATGCTCGATCGGCGGCTTGACGGTTTCGGCGAGTTGTTCCGTATGCTCAGCTTCGAGGAGATCGGGCCGGCGGCCATGCTCTCCAGGGCCATCGGCGGCGTTCGCGGCCAACAGCTCGTCTTCTGCATGCCCGGCTCGACCGCCGCGGTCCGCTTGGCCATGACCCGGCTGATCCTCCCCGCCCTGCCGCACATGGCCGCCGAACTACGCCGTCACGGGTGAAACGCACAGCGAACGAATCCCGAAACGTGACGCCTGCCCGGCCGGCGCACACCGCGATCACGCCGAGTGGATGGGGTGTCACCCGCCGGCTGTGTCCCCGAGGATGGCGACGTCGGCCCGGCGGGCACCGGCTCCGCCCCGCGCGGAGCACCCAGGATCCCTTGTGGCCGGGCACACGCGGCGGGATAATGCGTGCGGTTCGTGGATCGGCCAGCGGCTCGAGCCAGCAAGAACCAGGACAGTGCCCTCCGGGGCGTGAAGGAACATCCACACATACGAGGAGGACCGAGAGACCGATGACCACCACGATCCGTATCGCTTTTTTCTGTATCGTCGCCTCTCTCTGCATGGGACAGATGTGCGGCAGCCCGGCCGTTCCCGTGCTGACCGACCCTAACCGGCTTGAGGTCACCGACGACCTGAGAACCGCATGCCCCGGTATCAGCGACGCGTCCATCGAGATCCTGATCTCCGCCGCCGAAGAGGACCGCCTCGCCGGCTTCCCACGGCAGACATTACTCAACGGCCTCCAAGAGGCGTGCAGCTCGACCGGCAACCCTCAAAACTGCATCAACTGCAACACGGCGATCATCAACCAGGTCCACGGCGAATGACATCGAGGCCGAGGCTTGCCCGCACTCTCGCGGCGATAGCCGTGGTGATGGGCTGCGCGAGCGCGGCACAAGCCGACGGGTTGCGCCTCGACGGAACATTTATCCAATACCAGCCCCCCATGATGGCCATGGACGCCGACGCTTGGCGCCGCGAGCTCGATACCATGCGCCAAGCACGGCTCTCACGCATCATCATCCAAAGCCTGCACCACAACGATCTGCGGTTCATCCCCCAAGACCCGCAGAGCTTCGATCCGACCCGAGCGATCCTCGAATACGCAGACCGGCACAAGATGCAGGTCTTCCTCGGGCTGGCCGACGACAAGGCATGGTGGACGCAATCCGCCCAAGAAACCTACCTCCACGCGGCCGCACAGCAGGACCGTTCCCTGGCCGACGAGGTCTGGCGGCGCTACGGGCGGCATCCTTCGTTGGCAGGCTGGTATCTCCCGCGCGAGATGTGGGACGGACCTGACACCCCCGAGCAGATCGACCGCCTGGCCCGCTACTTCCGTACCGTGGCTGACCACTGCCGCTCCCTGTCGGAGGGAAAACCAGTCGCTATCGCGCCCTTCTTCAGCGGTAACGTACCCGCCGCCGAGTTCGGCAAGCTGTATACCCGGTTCCTCGAACAGGCCGGCCTCGACATCGTCATGCTCCAGGACGGCGTCGGGGCCCACGGCTGGGACAACCAAGTCGCCGAGCGCATCGTGCCCTACTTCGCGGCCATGCGCGACGCCTGCGTGACCCACGGCGTCGAGCTCTGGTCGGATCTGGAAAGCTTCCGCCTCGTCGAGCCCGCCACGGCAAAACGCCCGCAGCCCGGCTTCGCACCCGCGGACGCCGATCGCATCGGACGGCAACTCGCCGCCGCCGCCCCGTTCGTCAAACGCTTCGTCACCTTCGACTTCTTCCACTACATGAGCCCGCATCGCGGTAACGAGGCCCGTGCCCGACTGTATGAACAGTACATGGCGGCGTTTGTGCGCAAGGACTTCCTGCCGACCATCGGTCGAAGCGTCATGATCGATCCAGCCTTCGGTTACTACCGCGACCGCAGCCCGGGCAGCATCGCCGCCGAGATCCGAGCCAACGGCTACAACATCGCCCACTACATCCTCACCGCCGACAGCCTTGTCCAACCCGAGCTGATCGCCGCCCTGCACCGGGAGAAGATCGGCGTGTGGTACGTGACGTTCGGCAACGGAACTTATTCGACCCGCGACCTACCGCCGGAATGGCCGAGCTGGCGAATGGTCACGCGCACGGAACTGGCCGGCGGGGAACTCCGTGACGGCTACAACCGCCTGTGCCTCAACCATCCCGACTACCGCGCGTGGAAGAAGGAGGCCATGGCCCGCGTCCTGACCAACCACCCGTTTCAGGGCATCGACATCGCCGAGCCCCACTGGCCTGAGTACCCCGGCATCGAGAGCCCCGCTTACAGCTGCTTCTGCCCTCGATGCCTGGCGGCGTTTCGGCGGATGTACCCCGACGAAGACGCCCTGCCAGACATCCTCGATACCCAATCCCCGCTGCATCCGACCAGGAATCCCTCCCTATGGCAGAAATGGCTCACCTTCCGCCAAGCCTCGCTGACAGACTTCCTCAACGATCTGGTCAATGGACCGGGCGGACTCCGCCAGCGAGCCCCCCACGCCCTCGTCTGCACATGGACACTCGCCCTACGTGGAGACCAAGGCGTGAGGCGGGTCATGGAGGACAGCGGCGAAGACGCCGGCGAGATCGTTCGCGTGGTGCGACCCGATGCCCACTGTCTCCAGACGCACTGGCCCGACTGGATCCAAGCGGACCTCCCGGCGGACTACATCCGGCAGTACGCACCCTTCATCGCTCAGATCCGCGCGTCGGCTCCCTCGGTGCCCATCGTGATCCAGGCGGACATCGGTTCTCAAACACAGAACCGTCGCAGTTGGGAATGGGTTCATCGGCTTGAGCGAGTCTGCGGCGAGTTGGGCGTGGCGGGCTCGATGCCCTACGAGTTCTGCGTCGGCATGTACACGTACACGGACGCCCCTCGCGTGACGGAAGTCCGCCGGGTGGGCTCGCGGGTGCAACTGCATCTCACCCGGCGACTGGATGCGGCTACCGCGGCCGAACCCACCCGCTATCGGCTCTCACCCGGCCAAGTCGCCTCCGTCGGTGTGGATGGCAGTTTGGCCGAACTGTCCCTTGAGGGTCTGAGGCCCGGGCAAGCCTGCACGCTCGAAATCCACAACCTACCCGACGCCAGCGATCGTCGACTGTTCCGGGATGACCCGCCGGCCGTTCTAAGGGTGCAGACCGTGCGGTTCCGCTATTGAATCCATTTAAGAGGCTGCAACCGCCCATCGGTGATCGGCATGTGCACGGCTCGACGATTGCGGGGAAGGGGCTGAGAGCGTAAGGCGGGAACAAGTAGCGCAACAATCAGACCGGCGGCAGGTTTCCAAGAAACTGGACGGCCTCCCCGCCGTCCAGTCCTCGCTCACCTCCGCACTGACTGAGCATCCCTTATTGATCCGAGCGCTGGCATGCAGCCAGGACGCGCTCTCCATGACTCCGGAATAGCACATGGCACATGGTGTGCCACTGCTGTTCTCGACGCAGAATATTGAAACCATTTACTGTAAAAGCTTATGTAGCAAATAGTTATACACCACAATCCAGGGCGGGCAAGCTGGCTCGGTGGCCTGACGCTGGGCTGAGTGCAGCCGAATGGCCGTCACCGGCCTTCGCTATGGCCGCCGGCAGCCAGTGGCGATTCTTCGTCGCAGGGTGCCCCGCAGCGGCCCAGTGGTGTTGTAGACGGCCTAAGTGTGATACAATCTAAGTGCAGGACGTATTCCCGGTCATGCAGCATATCCTGGGAATGCGGATTGCGGGGGGGGCCGGCCAGGACCTCCACCGCGACAGAGCGCGGGAAAGGATGGCCTATGCAGTGTGTTTTGCCCAGACACCAGCGCGTACCTGTCTGCGCTGGCTGGTCAGGGAGGAGATATCGCGATGTCCGTTGCCGCTGGGCTGTGGCGCTAGCTTTTCTGTTGGCGTCAGGCGCAAGCGGTGAGTTGGGGTTCGGCCCGATGGATCGCACTGCGCGGGCAGCCGAGACGACCGTCTACGATCCGGCCGACGATGCCGAAGTTCGTCGGGTGGATTACGGCGCGAATGGTCTGGTCGATCCGGATCTACACCGCCTGCCGGACATTCTCTCCTACACCATTGGAACTTGGCAGCCTTTTGATGCGGGAACGGATTTGTTCAGCGGCTCGTGGCAAACGGGGGCAGCGTTTTTGCGTCTGGAGGTGGTGTTCCAAGGATTGTTGAACCCGCCTGGCACTTCCGGCTGCTGCGGCTATGTCTTCAACCCCTTTCGATACGGCCCGCATCCTCTGTACGCGATCATCGAGATCGACGCGGATGTCGATGTGGACACCGGCGGTGACCTATGGGCTCCGGAGACTCGATATCTGGGGATGGCTGGGCGCTGGGGAGGGATACCGGAAGCGTCTTGGCTGGCCGGCCGGGCCGCCATGGACGCCAGCGCGTTCGATTACATCTTCGCGACGCACCCATGGGTGGACCGCAGCGGGGAGGATTTTCACTTCTCGCTGATGGGTTATGACTTTGACGTGATTGGGCGTTCGGATCCTGGGGATGAGCTATTTGGCCCGGGCGAACGTTGGGTGCTAGAGGGGCAGATGCTGCACCGGGCGTTCGGGTACGAGGAGTTCAGCTTCGCCTGCTGCCAGGGTCGTCCGGGCAGCTATGAGCCGGTTGTCCAGGCCGAGTTTGCGCACACGATGACTCCCAGCCGCACTCGGGTGGCGTGGGTGTATCCGCTCACCAATGCCGCGGCGGCCGAGATGCGCGGCGAGACCTACGTGGAGCCCGTCGACGGTGACGCCTCGAACCAGCACAGCATTCACGAGGCGATGGAGGATTTGATTTTCAGCGCGATCAACGCGAGCCCTGAAGATCGGACTGAGCCGGAGTTCGCGATCATTGCCGACTGGGAGCTGAAGGATCCGAACGTTCACCTGGACCCTACGGCTTGGCGGGTCGAGATGGTAGCCGGCACGGGTTACATCTTGTCTCAACCGGAAGCGTTATTCGTGTATACGGATTTGATGCCCAGTGTTGAGGTGGGGGACTTCAACGGCGACGGTTGGGTGAACCTGGTGGATCGGGGGTTGTTCGACGCATACATGGCCGCGAACGACGGGCAACCCGGCAAGGATCTGACAAGCGTGGTGGACGGGCGAGTTGAACTGATCAACTTCGGCACCAACTTCAGCGTTTTCGACGTCAATTATGACGGCGTCGTGGAGGAGAATGACTGGGCGGCGATCCCGGGGCTCAGCCATGCTCTGGCGGATCTTGACCAGGACGACGATGTAGATCTGGACGATTTTGCCCGTCTGCAGGTTTGTTTGGGTGGTCCGATGTCGGCGCCGACGGCGGGCTGCGAGCAAGCGGATCTGGACCGGGACGACGACGTGGACCAGGATGACGTAGTGCGTTTGCGGCAATGCACGAGCGGGCCGGGCATACCCGCGGACCGTATGTGCGGCCGCTGACGGGATCGAGGATGGAACGGTGAGACAGGGCAGGACATTCCGGCGATCGGATCAGCGGCCGGTTGACCGCCTGGCCGGCGACGGCGCCCGGTCTGGGTTCAGCCTCATCGAGTTGCTGGCAGTCGTTTCCATTATGTCCATTCTGGCGGGGATCGTGCTGGCGTCGCTGGCCCGGGTGCGAGTCTCCTCGCAGAGCTTCGTCTGCAAGAACAAGCTGAAGACCGTCGCTTTTGACTTCATTCAATTCGCGGATGACTACGCTCATCCATGGCGAGGCGACAGTGAATCTCTTGGGCGCAAGGGTTTCCGTATCGAGGACTTCCAGGAACGGCTGTATGGCGTATCGGAGTTCTGGCGTGTCTCTCGGGTGGGCACGGGGATTTCACGGGATGGGGTCAGCGCCAGGCTGGACGAGGCCGCTCATCCGCTGATGTGTCCGTCAGGCCCGTCGGAGCTGAAGAGGCTTTCTTCGTTACCGTGCCCGCAAGCCGTGACGCCCTTGGAGAACATCAGCATCGGGTTCAACAAGTGGCTGGATCAATCGCGCGTGCAGTTGAACGGACGATGGGTATGGAGGAACGTCAGGCTGACACGGCGAATCCTGGAACAGACGACCGTGCCGCTGGCGTTTGATGTGGATGGTCAAGTCGCGCACAAAGAGCGGAAGCTCCTGCCGTATTACTCGGTACCGCCGCCGACGGATGTGAATTCATCGACGTGGTCGTTCTGGTTTCCCGCGCATCGGCACGGTGGTCGGCTGAACGCGGCGTTCATTGGTGGGCACGTGTTGTCGTCCACGGATGCTGACCGCGCGGGAGGCTGGGATTGGCGATATCAACCCGTGTCACCCTAGTTGGCCAAGGCTGAGCGGGGCCGTGTTCGGATGAGGCCGCGGTGTGGGTTCTCCGAAGGGTGGCGTCGGGCCATTGTGCCGCGTTGCCGGGACCGGGCCGGCGTCTGGGCGGAGAGACGGACGGCTCGGGAGAGCCTATCCAAGGTTGTCGCATCGGTGCTTGTGCGCGGGCGGGCGTATTGGGCCGGCATAGAGGGACAGAGAGAACGTGGAGCTCAGGCAGAAATTCGGACTGCTGACCCTGATTTATGTGCTATCGCTGGCGGCGAATCTGGTCATGTCCGCCTGGTGCATTGTGGTCTACTTTGACTCTGCGTTTCGTGATTTTCAGTCCGGGGCATTCCAGGAACAGCAGATTGAGCGGGTTCGGCAGCTGCTGCGTCGTCAGCGAGAGGTTCTCGAGGAGCGGGGCAACCCTTCCGAACGAGCGGCTCAGTATCGCGAGCTGCAGGATCAGTTTTCGGCGATTTTGATACCGGTGCAGGAGGAGTTGCTCGGGCAGGGGATTCTGGCACTGCGGGCGGAGATTGAGCAGGCGGCGCAGCGAAAGGATACAGTCGCTCGCCGCTGGTTGGCCCTGCGGCTTGGGGGGCGAGCGGGAGAGGTTCTACCTGAGGAGGACCAAGAAGCGTTTAGCAGCCTGGACATGCGGCTGCTGCAAGCGAGCAACATCTTCGGCGGGTGGCGTCAGGACAACGTGGCGGCTGCCGCCCAGACTCAGGGGCGGGTAGTCACCATTTTGATCGCCAACACCGTGGGTGGAGCGATTCTTTGTGCGGTGGGCATATGGTGTGGTCGCCGCTGGGTCATGTATCCGATTCGGGATTTGCGCGAGGCGACGCGGCAGATTGGTCTGGGCAATTTTGCGTACCGGATCATACCGCGTTCTCGGGACGAGTTGGGCCAACTGGCGGAGGAAGTCAACGAGATGTCGGCCACGGTGGTGGCGATCCAGACTCAGCTCGTGGAGCAGGAACGTCTGGCGGCGGCGGGAGAGATGGTGACCCGTCTGGCGCACAACATTCGCAATCCGCTGGCGGGGATTCGGGGGCTGGCGGAGGCGACGACGGCGTTACATCCGGACGACCTGGAACTGGTCGGCTGCCAGCAACGGATCACGGACACGGTGGACCGGTTTGAGAAGTGGTTGCGTGATTTGCAGCAGTCGGTAACGCCGTTGAAGCTGAACCTTCAACCGGTTCGGCTGGCGGAGCTGGTTGGCGGCGTGATGACCGCGTTGCGTCCGATGTTTGATCGCCGGGGGATCCGTTATGTGGTGGAGATTGACCCCGCTGTGAGTGAGGTGCAGTTGGACTCACTGCATTTCGAGCAGGCTCTGGTGGCGTTGGTGACGAACGCGGCTCAGGCCTCGGAGGCGGGTCAGGAGGTACGGATCAGCGCGTCCCCCCTCGCCGAGGCCCGGGGACGATGGCGGCTGTCGGTTATGGATCACGGCGCGGGCATTTCTGCGGAGCTGAAACGGAAGATCTTTCTGCCCTATTTCACGACCAAGCCGGAAGGCAACGGCCTGGGGCTGGCGATGGCCAACAAGGTCGTACGGTTACACGGTGGGCAATTGACGGTGGATTCGGGGCCGGGCCGCGGAAGCCGCTTCGACGCCGAGCTGCCCGGACTGGTCGCGGAGACGTAAATGGCCGACATCCTCGTGGTCGATGACGAAGAAAATGTCAGCTACTCGCTGCAACTGGCCTTGAAGCGGGCGAAGCATGATTGCCGTCTGGCGGACAGCCTCAGGACCGCGGTTGAGGCATACGGTCGCCAAAGCCCGGATCTGGTTCTTCTGGACATGCAGCTTCCCGACGGCAACGGCATCGACGTGATGAGGCGGATGCATGAGGACGGGCTGGAAGTTCCGGTGATTGTGATCACGGCGTTCGGCACGGTGGCGACGGCGGTCGCGGCGATGAAGGAGGGGGCGGTCGATTTCCTGCAGAAGCCCCTCTCGATGGAGGAGGTTTGCCTGGCGGTGGATCGCTGCCTGGAGAATCGCCGCATCCGCAACCAGCTCGATGCCTACCAGGAGGCCCAGCGGCGGGAATCGGGCGAGATCCAGATCATCGGTGAATGCCCGGCGATCAAGACCGCCCTGTCGGTGGCCCAGAAGATCGCCACGGTGCCGCACGATCCCGCGGGAGGGTTGTTGTCCACCCTCGTGCTGGGTGAGACGGGCACGGGCAAAGAGGTCATCGCCCGGTACATTCATCACCATTGCCTTCGTCCGGACCGACCGTTCGTGCAGGTCAACTGCACTGCCATCCCCGAGAATCTTTTCGAGGCCGAGCTGTTCGGGCACGAGAAGGGCAGCTTCACGGACGCCAAGGGGCGCAAGAAGGGGTTACTCGAGACGGCCCACGAGGGGACGCTGTTTCTCGACGAGATCGGCGACATGCCGTTGACCACGCAAGCCAAGCTGCTGGTCGCCCTGGAGCGTGGCCGGTTCCGGCGGCTTGGCGCCACCGCCGAGCGCGTCGCCAGCGTGCGAGTCATTGCCGCAACCAACAGCGACCTGCAAGCGAAGGTCGATCGCGGGGATTTTCGGGCGGATCTGTACTATCGGCTGAAGATGTTTGCCATCGATCTGGTCCCTCTGCGTGATCGAGGCGACGACGTGTTTTTATTGACGGATTACTTCGTCCAGCAGTTCTGCCGCAAATTGCACAAGCCTGTGCCGTTCATCCCGCCGGAGACGCAGGACCGCATGCGTCGATACGCTTGGCCGGGCAACGTCCGGGAGCTGCGTAACGAATTGCAGCGTGCGATTTTGCTGAACGAGACCGGGGCCCTGGAGCCTGAGTCGCTGCCCCTCGAACGTGGGATGGCGCACGCTGAGGTGGAGCACTCGACCAACGGCTTGGCCTTCAACTTCGAGACCGACGACTGCTCGCTGGCCACCGTCGAGCGCAAGCTCTTCGAGGCCGCCCTCCGATACACCCGCGGCAACGTCTCCGAGACCGCCCGCCTGCTGGGCCTGACCCGCGGCGGCTTGCGGCACAAGATGGATAAGCTCAATCTGTGAGCGGGTGGGTTAATAAGCCGGGGACTCTCCAGTGTATCCCAGCAAGTAGGGTTCGCCAGCATCCCTGATGACGGATTCGGCTGCTGGAAGATCGAGCGCGCACTCCGCTAGCGACTCGTTCAAGAGTTCATCGCTAAGATACTGGTCGTATTTACGCACATGTTTGGACGGGATGCGAGCAGCTAAGGTTAACGCATCTGGCATTGCGCCGAGGTAGGTGTGGTACGTATGGATTACCCGTGATGCTGAGGCATCGAAGAGGATCGCTATGCCCATATCGGTTGCTCGAACACCTGCGGCGGCGGCCATCAAGCAAAGGGTTCGTTGTGCCCTCGTGCCCGTCCACGTGAACCAGAGGCAGGACCTATCGCTCAGCACCAGGAGCGGAGCGACATGGAGCGCTGCCTCCGAAGCGGAGCAACGAGCCTCCGTCAGCATCTCACAGCCCTGCTCGTTCAAGTAAGGGAGCTTCTTCTGCCCCAACAAGACCTCACGCATCTTCTGGCGAACGCGTGCGTGGATTTCTCCGCCCCCTCCGAGAAAGCGGGGAGGCTTGCGCCCCCGCGCCGGCGTAACTGTTATTTCGGAACGCTTGTGATCGACTCCCACAATCTGCCATCGCCGTCCGCCCAGGATAATGTGATCGTTTACCTCCGGAACTGAGAGCGCCGGCAAGGTCCCGATCGGGCGCCCCTCGTGTGCCACCCTATATTCTTCGGGCGTGGCGAAGGCACTGTAGAAGTCGTAATGGCTGACTATCCGTTGCCCGCCCAACCCGAGAATCAAGTCTCCCTGTGTCATCTGTTCAATAAGATCATGTTCGGCAATGCCGCGGAGCACTTTCACAAAGAGCGGCTTGTCGATCCGCTTAAACGTCCCCAGTCGAACCAACCGATCAAAAAGCCGCTCGGCAAGGACCCCGCCAGTCTCGGCCAAGACGCTGAGCACCTGCTGGACGAAGGTACTTAGATCCATGTCCATAATAGTCTGTGGTTCTGTCCACTTCTCCAGCATCAGCTCGGTCATCGCGATAGCCTGCAGTAGATTGGGGTAGAGTCGGTCCACAAGGTCGGAATCCGGTCCCGCCTCGCTTTCGGCTACGTACACGCGCATGATGGAGGGCTGCCCCTCCTTCCTCCCGCTTCGCCCCAATCGTTGAACCAGCGAACTTACGGACCAGGGCACGCCGATCTGACCCACGGCGACGACGTTGCCGATGTCAATGCCCAGCTCCAGCGTCGCAGAGCACAATGTGGTTGCTGGTCTGCTGGCGCGCATCAGTTCTTCTGTCTGCTCACGAACTTCCTTGCTCAGTGAGCCATGGTGAACCAGGAACTCCTGCGGCCTTCCGTCTCTGCGACAGCGCTCGTTCAACAGGTCAGCGAAGAGTTCAACGTCTGCCTTGCGGTTTGCGAAAATCAGATTGTGCGTGCCAGCATGGGCATCATAGATGTCGTTCGCCATAGCGAGGATATCGTCTGAGTCGTGCTGGTTACCCTCTTCGAATGTCTGCGTGCGGCGTTTTCGGTAGCCGTAGATCTTGTACCGCACCTCCTTCTGTTCGTCGGCGTCTGTGATTACATTCACCCGCTCGCTTCGCTCTGGGCGCAACCATGAGGCGGTTATCCTTGGATCACCAACCGTCGCGGAGAGCGCCACTATGCGATAGTCGCCGTTGACGTGACTCTCGACGCGACGGAGCAGGCTGCGCAGGTGCGTACCCCGCTCCCGGCCAACAAATGCATGGACTTCATCAATCACGACAAAGGCGAGTTGGCGAAATAGTGCGGTAAGCCTCGTGCTGCGGTTTACGAAGAGCGATTCCAGGGATTCCGGCGTAATCAATAGGACCCCGGACGGGTTCCCAAGCAGCGATTGCTTCTGAGATCCGGACACGTCTCCATGCCAGCGTTGGACGGGTATCTGGGCGTACTCGCACAACTCCTCCAGGCGGCGGAACTGGTCGTTGATGAGCGCTTTGAGGGGGCCGATATACATGGCCCGAACGGAGGACCGGGGCTCCGATGAGATGCACGACAGGATGGGTAAAAAGGCGGCTTCCGTTTTTCCACTGGCCGTGCGGGCCGAGATGATGATGTCGTCTTGGCCTTCGATGATGCGATGGATGGCGTCCACCTGGATTGGTCGTAGGGCGGTCCATCGCATCCGCCAGAGGATGCGCTGAATCGGTGGCGCCAGGAGAGAGAAGGCATCAGTAGCCATCAGAGATTGAACGTGCTCAAGTTATCGTCCTGTGATGGTTCCTGAGAAGCGGCTGAGTGCTCTGACTTAACCTTATCTGGCCCCGAGGTGACGAATTGCTGCCAGCCGGCTGACGGATTCTGTTCTAGCACCTTTAACAAACCTACGAAATCCTTGACGGTATCGCGGGGACTCTGGAAGTACGTTGCCCCCAGTCGCTCCTGACAATTCCGCAGATACTCAATGATGCCCTCATCCGAGATCAGGTATCGAGCCGGATCGTACCCAGCGAAGACGTTTCGGATGTTCGTGAGCAAGACAAAGCACTCCTCGGGTGTTAGGCTGTCGAGGGTGAGGACCGGCCCTGAGTAGTCCCGTTTCTCATTCGTCGCAAACCGATTTGGGGCCAACCGCGTTGCCAGGGCCTCGTAGCTAAACAGCCCACGCCTGCGATCCTGGATGCACTCATCCGTGCCGGCAAAGAGGAACGCCAGCCCCTGTGTGCGTCCTTGTAGGCAATCGTTTAGAATCCGAAGGATTGCCTCGTAGTTGTTATTCCGTGCCTGAGTGCTGTTGAGACGATGAGAAAGCACCACCAGCTCGTCTACGTTTACCAAGAGACCGGCGTAACCGGCGATCCGTACGAAGGCGGCGAACAGCTTCATATAGTCGTACAGTGACTCATCATCAATTATGGAGCGGACGCCAAGATGTTGCCTCGCCTCGGTCTTCGTCGTGAACTCGGCGCGCAGCCACCGCAAGGCGCTCTCCTGAAGTTGATCGTTATCAGCCAGATGGCCTTCGTAGTACCGTGTCAGCACTGTGGCAAAGTCGAATCCACTGACGAAGTCCTGCAAGGGTCTGAGCGTCTTCGCCAAGCTTGCCTTTACGGCCTCGGTATCCCCGCCGCCGCTACGGATTGCATGGTCTTGGTCGCCGACCCACCGTTCCACGAGGTTGCTCAGTGCCCCGCCCTCGGGGCGTGCCCGGGTAGCGACGTTGCGCATTAGCTCGCTATACAGAGAGCGAGCCTGCCCTCCGCTACCGTTAAGCCGTCGGTCGGTCGTGATGTCCGCATGCGCGACGACGAACTTGCGCTCCAAGGCAACCGTCCGCATCAGATTGAGGAAGAACGTCTTTCCACTGCCAAAACCACCTGCCACGAAGCGTATCGTCGAGCAGCCGTTCTCTACGCATCCAAGGTCTTTGATGACGGCAGCCACCTCGTCGCGCCGGCCAACCTGGATATGGTGGAGCCCGATTCCAGGTACTACACCGGCAGCGACGGACTGAAGTATGGCCGTCCGTTCCCGTTCTGTGATCTTACTCATGACTCTTCATTCTTCAGCAGGCCAACATTGATTCGAATCGGTTCTCCATCGTCGATCAACCAATCGCCAAAGCGTTCTTGGGACCACTCATTAATCGTCTCAATAGCCCCATTCAGCATTATGTTGTGCTGGCGTGCAACTGCTGTCAACTCCTGCCGCGTCCATGTCTGGCTGGCTATCACAGCGTCGAGGAAGGGACGGAACCGCTCGCCGAGTTCCTGTGCCGCTCCTTCGACCGGCGGCTCTAGCACCGCCGTCGTGCTGCCTTGCGACGATATCATAACACCAAGGCTTCTATCTGTACCCGGCCCTGTCCGGGCCGACGGGAGGTCGTCCTCATCCAGTTCGGCAGTGACCGCCATCGCCTCGCGTAGCAGGGCGGCGACCTCCTTGGTTTCCAACCTGATTCTGGAGACGGCTGCCATGTTCAGGGCAAAGACCTCGCAAGCAGGCGCCTTTGCCTTGTGCTGGATCTCCTCTCCACTGCGGCCGGACGGACTAGCCTGTTGGATTGTGACAGGATCGTCCGTCCGAGAGGCCGCCCCACCGCTGGAGAGAAGCGAATCGAGCTCGACGGGATCGAGATCGAGCAGGCGGTAGGTTTGTCTCAATGCGCGGAGTTCGCCCTCCGTTACGGCCTGATCGAGCACCGCGATGCTAACCAGGAACGAACCCACTAGGCGGCGTTGCTCCACGTTGAGCGATTTCTGCAATCTCCTGACCAAGTCGGCGCTATCGGACGGCGTCGTGACCAACAGGTGTCGTAGATGCTCAAGACGCCTCGTGTACCCGGGCGAAAGATCGAATTGTTCCTCGATATGCTCAGTAATGTATGCAAGCTCCCGGGTGTCGATTGTGCCGTCCGCCTCCGCGATGCGAACCCCGAGGCACAGGAGCGTGGCAGCCGCAACGTAGGAGGCGGCCTCTCCCTGCTTCTCCTCCTCCTCACGCAGAAAGATGCTCACGCGATCATCCCACCGATACTTCCGCCCTGTCAGCCGTAGATCCGGTTCGATCCCCAAACCGATGGCATCGGCGGTACAAAGGAGTTGCATGCACTGCCGTTTTGTGAGGGTTGGGGCTCCCTGAATCCCTTTGAGTTGAGCCACGGCTGAGATCGGCGCGATGGTCCATCCAGCCTCATCAGCGTACTGATTCTTGAGTTGCCACCACTGATCGAACTCCGGATGGTCGCCGGTTCGCAGCTCTTTAGGGAGCGCCTCGTACGTGACCGCCGTCATTGCCTCTGTGCCGGACACTTGCTGCGCTCGGTCAAACGTCTTCAGTTCGTCGATGCACTCCGACCATAAGTCGACGAGCGGCTTGAACTGCTTCGTAATGCCCAGCACATTCGGCAGGTGGCGGTGCGACAGGAGTTGATTTGTGACCTGAAGGCGAGCCAGGGCGGCACCGGCCGCACGATATTCCAACGACCTTGCACGCTTGGATACCTGGAGCGCAAGGCCAGACCCAAAGAGCGCCTTATACTTCCTTCGGAAGAGTTTTCGGAATTTATCTCCGTGGCGCGTCGTCACTACGCTTCGGGGGCAGCGAGGGTCGATTCCGGCAACAGTATAGGCGAGACTCGACGGCAGCGGAATGCTCTGCTTCCACAGGCACGCAAGCGCCGTCGCCAGGACATTGTCGTCCCAGCTAGCGGTGAGCGACCGAGCCTGCTTGAGCGTCTCAACGGAGACACCGCCATGGTCAGTGGCAAGCCAGATCGCCATCCATAGCAGCCCCGAGGCATACCGTCGAAATGAGTGTGAGCGACCGTAAATCGGTAGCAGCCGGAGCAACTCTTTGACAACGGCATTGTGATCCTGCCCATCCACGAGGACGCGGCGTTCGAGCCCGTAGAAGTAGATAAAGACGTATCCTACGGGTACGCTGGGATCCTGTCGCCCGCCGGTCAGCCAAGCCAGGTAAACTGCTCGTTGTTGCGGCGAGCACTCGCGGTAGCTCTGCCGATACGGGAGATCCTCGGCGCAAAGCGTTCCCGGAGAGCCTACAGGTAATCCTGCTTCGATCAGTGATGGATCGAATGGCTCGCTCAGCACGCCGGTGATGGCATAGACAAGCGGGTCGTGAAGCAAGCCTCGGCCGATGTCGAGACTCGTGCCCGGTCCCCAAAAGGAGATGCGATCTGTGGGCAGGCTGCCCTGAAGAGGAATCCCAACCTGTTGTGGCTGTATGGTGCGCAACGTGTGACGCCCCATGGCGGCAGAAGAAGCGCGGAGGGCCGACACGGCCCGAGACCTCTGCCACTCTTGAAACCACTTAGTCAGTGAAACGCGGTACTTGATCCCAACGGCGATGACCACGATCAGGAAGAACGATGTGAAGGTAACCGCAGTTTCCCAGTAATGACAAAAAAACACGAAGACGAGTCCGCCAACACAAACGCCGAAGGTGCCCAAGACGAGACGAAGAAATGTGCGGTCCGACATACTCCTCTCCTGGCTCAAAGGAGCCCAAGGTGCTGGTGAACCGCAGTCTAGGCGATTCACTGCGCCAAGTCCAGGGCGCGCCTCTCTGCATAGATGAGAGGGGCTTGCAGGCGAGGCGCCGTGGTTAGCACTTACGGCTGACGATCTCTTTGCTGCGAGGGGGTGCCACCGGGCGTCAGCTTTTGTCGGCGGTTTGTGCCTCTGCCAGTACCGTGGCGCGGCCAAACTCGGACAGTTCACGGTCGCAGCGCAGCAGCCGGTAGGGCACCTGCCGGTGATGGTTCAGAACCGCCTTCTTGCCGATCCAATCCAGTGTGGGCATCCGTCCTGGTCCTCGTTCAAACGCCGCGTGTGACCGCCGATTATGCCCAAGGTCGCGGCGGTGTAAAGCCGAATTATGGGAGATGGGGCAAGGGATGAAGCCTTGGAGTTGGGGTCGCCACGGCGAGCAGAGTCCGCGGCTGCACGCCTTCGCCCCGTCGCGGCGGGGTCATGATGGCGACGGTTACGGTTCGGCACGGATGAGGGAGTCGTTGTGGCTGGGGGCGACGTGTTGGCCTGGGGGCAGGAGGAGGAACTCGCGTTCGTTCCAGGGGCCGTCGATGAGTCGGCGGATGAGGCTCATATCGCCGTGGATTTTTTCGAAGGACCAGCCGCGGTCGGCGGCGGCTTGGCGGGCGTGGTTCTCGAAGCTGCCGTCGGGCTCGACGCCCATCTCGATCCAGGCGTAGCGGCCGTAGTTTCTGAGCGTGTCGCACAACTGGTCGTAGAGGTAGCGGGCGTTATCCTCGCCGTAGCGGGCGACGAGTTCGTCGAAGCTGAGGTCCATGCCCATCTGGTGAGGGATGGACAGTTGCTGGAGTTCGCCGAGGTCGCCGCCGCGTTCAAGCCAGCCGGTGGTGAGGAAGTAGGTGCCGGGGTGGTCGTTGAAGTAATCGAGGTAGCGAGCGTGGCTGCCGAGGAACAGGGTGATGCAGTCGTGGGCCCTGGGGATGACGATGGGCAAGGAGCGGGCGGTCAGTCCGCAGATGCCGTTGTTGCACAAAGCGTAGCCCAGCAGGATGGTGTCGTAGCGGTCGGCGTTCACGCGGTCGACGGCCTCTTGGAGCCGCTGGACCATGGCTTGCTGGCCGATGTCGTGCAGCCCCTTGGGCAGGAACTCGATGTCCACGGGCCGAGCGGCCTGGGCGACGGCGGCGCACATCTCGCGATGGAAGATTTCGCAACTGATCAGCTTGAGTCGCTTGCCTGCAAGGGGGAAGACGGGCATAGGCGAGGCATCCCGCGCTGCTCGCGCCGGCTGCCGGACCCGCCGAGGGCGAGATCCACGCTGACGGCCGCCGCCGCGCTGTTACGGTATCAGACCGCCGGCCTGCCGGCCCCGTTACGCCACCAGTCGCCGGGCGAGACCGACCGCGCCGTTGGCGTTATCGCTGTAGCCGTCGGCCCCGACCTCGTTGGCGAAATCCTGGGTGACGGGCGCACCGCCGATCATGACCTTGACCTGATCGCGCAGGCCGGCCTCCTTCAGAGCGTCGATCACCGCCTTGATGAAGGGCATGGTTGTGGTGAGCAGGGCGGACAGGGCGATGAGATTGACCCGCTTCTCCTTGATGGCGGCGAGGAACTTGTCGGGAGCCACGTCGACGCCGAGGTCGATGACCTCGAACCCACCGCCTTCGAGCATGGAGGCGACGAGGTTCTTGCCGATGTCGTGCAGGTCGCCTTTGACCGTGCCGATGGCGACCCGTCCTACGGGCTCGGCACCGGATTGGGCCAGCAGGGGACGGATGATCTGCAGGCCGGCCTTCATCGCCCGGGCGATCAAGAGCAACTCCGGCACGAAGATCTCGTTGGCCTCGAACTTGGACCCTGCCTCGTCCAGGGCGGGGACCATATGCTTGTTGACAAGTTCCGACGGGCTGACGCCTTCCGCGAGTGCGGCGTTGGTCAGAGAGACCACGGTATTCGCGTCGCCGGACAGCAGGGCATCGCGCATTTTGGACAGATCGGTCATGAGCGACTCCTCACAAACGGGCACGAGAAGAAACGGAGTGTCAGTATACCCCATGTGATCCATTGCGGACAACAGGGGCGGCGCGTTCATTCGGGGAGGAGCGGGCCAGGTTGGTCCTGACCGCCCAGCGGCACACGGAGACATGGGACGCATGGAACGCCCAAGGGCTGCCCCTGTTGTGCCGGACTGGACTCTCCGAGGCGGTGCCCAGACCGAATCGGCCGGCTGGACCGAGTGCGAAAGGTGCGGTACAACGTCTTTTGGCGGGCGAATGGTACGGTAGGGTACAAGAGGACCCTTCGGGCTTTAATCCAGGCTGCCACATTCACATGCACAGCATCCATCCCAAAGCATCCGGGCCCGGCTGGTCACCCTGGCTGCCCGCTGTCGGACTGGCGGTCCTGGTAGTGGCCCTGTACCTCAAGACGGTGAACTACGAGTTCACGAACTACGACGACTCGCGTCTGGTGGTCGAGAACCCGATGATCCGGGGGCTGGGTCCGGGGCATCTTTGGCGGATGTTCACCGAACGGGTGATGCTGCGGTACTACCCGGTGCGGCTGGTGTCGCTGGCATTGGACTACCGGGTGTGGCGGCTCGATCCTCGCGGTTACCATATCACGAACATCCTGCTGCACATGGTGAACGTACTGCTTGTCTACGGATTGGGGCTGCGTCTATTGGTCAGGGCGGACGCAACGACAGCGGGATCAAGTCGGCCGGCTGACGCGCCATCGAGCCTGCCGGTAGATGCCCGACCGAGTCAACTCATTGCTGGATCGTGGGGCACGTTTCGGTTGTGCATGGGCGCGGCTTTGGCGGCGGCGTTGTTTGCCGTGCATCCGGTGATGGTGGAGCCTGTGGCGTGGGTCGCTGGCCGCGAGAACCTGCTGGCGGGCTTCTTTGCGCTTGCTTGTCTGCACGTCCACATATCGGCCAAGGAATCGCGCCGCGGGCCAAGCCATCGCATCGGGCTGTATGTCCTGGCGGCGATGTGTGCTCTGGCTGGGAGTCTGAGCAACGCACTGGCCGCGGTGATTCCGGCGTTGGTGGTGGCGTATGACCTGGCGATGGTTCGCCCGATCCGATGGCAGGGACTGGTGAAAGACACTTGGGCGTTGTGGTTGATCTCCGCGGGCACGGTTTACGTGAAGCTGCGCACCGACCGGATGGCCGTAGCCGAGGGCTTGTACCCCGCTTCGCCGCCGTTAGGTGTGGTCGGGCGAGTGCTGACGGCGAGTTACACTTACTGGAGCAATCTCCGCTCGTTATTCTGGCCGCGCAATCTGGCATTGATTTACCCGAACGTAGTGGCCGACAGCCTTTGGATCAAAGGGGTGATGGCAGGGTTCTTCCTAACGGCGGTCTTGATCGTGTTAATCTGGCTGGTCCGTCGCCGACGGCCGGTGCAATTCGGGCTGCTGTGGTTTCTTGTGGCGATCATTCCCGCGTCGCAGGTTCTGCCGAATTCGGTGTTCCGGGCTGACCGTTTTCTGTATTTGCCTCTGGCGGGTTTGTCATTGGCGATCGGAGCGGCGGCGGCGTTTCATTCCCGGCGACGGCTTGCGGCGGTAGTCATTGGCTTAACCGGTGTGGCGGCGATTGCCGGCCTGATCATGGCGGCAACCGGTCAGATTCGCGTCTGGCGTGACAGCGTCACTATCTTCGAGCGATGTGCTCGCGTGAATCCGACGGAGCCTGCCGTCCACATCAACCTTGGGGCAGCCCTCCTGCGGCGCAACGAGGTTGAAAGGGCCAATCGCCACTTTCTCAAGGCCTTGCGACTTCGCAGCCGGGAGGAGGTGAGCGCGGTCGCCCAACTGAATCTGGGCACTGCCTACCTGCGGCTGAGTCAGATCGACGAGGCCATCCAGCGATTCAATGAGGCCATCGAGCTCAATCCGACCGATCCTCGGGGGTACAACAGCAGAGGGTACGCTCTGCTGCTCAAAGGCGAGCCGGACCACCGCCGGGCGATCGCCGACTTCAACCGGGCGATTGATCTGCGCCCGGACTATGCCGAGGCCCACTTCAACCGCGGCAACGCCTATGCCGACTTGGAACGACTCGATGACGCGGTCGCGGATTACGGCCGGGTGATTACTCTGCGGCCCGATCACGCCCAAGCCCTTCACAATCGCGGGGCGGCATACGGCAAACTGGGCCGGCTCGAAGCGGCGCTGAGCGATCTGAACCGAGCGGTGACCCTGCTACCCCAAGACGCGAGCGTGCATTTCAACCGTGGGGCAATCCATGCCGACCTGGGCAACGACCCGCAGGCCGTGGCGGACTACACGCGTACCATCGCTCTCCAGCCGGACAAAGCGACCGCGTACCTGCGACGAGGGGAGATCTACCACCTGCGGCTCAAGCAGTTGGATCTGGCGATGCAGGATTTCACTCAAGCCATCACGCTGGCGCCCGGCGAGTCGGAGGGTTACTTCAACCGCGGGCTACTCTGGGCCGATCAAGGCGAACACAACCGCGCGATCACGGATCTGACGCAGGCCATCCGGCTCAAGGCCGACGACGCCCAGGCGTACTTTCATCGCGGGCTGGCATACGCCGAGCGCCGTGACTTTGACCGTGCCCGCCGCGATTGGCAACGGGCCATCCTGCTCGCCCCGGAAGGTGAGGCCGCCCGCCTGGCCCGTCGTAACCTTCAGCTCATCCCTCCCCCCGCCACTCAAGCCCCGTAGCGGTCGCCCCCCGACTTCGGCGAGCTCAGCCGAGCCGTGGCGACCGGCGTATTCCTTGCGAGTTCACCGGCCACCGGGGCGGCGGCCGCAACGCCATTGCGTGAAATGCTCGAGCCTGCCATCCGCGCCAGGGCGCAGAATGCACCGATTGGCTCGGCGGCGACCGCTGCGGCAAAGCGAAGGTCGCCCAGGCAAGCTTTATTCGGGTTGGTCGGGGTCGGGCTTGGGGGGTGGGGCGGGAGGGATGACAATGATGGCATCGCCGGAGGCGGTGCAGCGGCCGGCGGCGGTACGGTCGGTGTGGACGTTGAGAATCGCGTTGGCTCCGCGGTCGGCGGCGGCGGCTTTGAGGGCAATCAAAGCTTCCTCGGGCGTACGGTAGCCTTCAACGAAAACAGCCTCGACCTGGCGGACGATGCGGAAACCGGCCAGGCGAGTGGTGGTCGAGGTGGCTACGATCAGGCGGGCCTGCTCACGGCGCTGGCGATCCAACTCGGCGTGATCGACGTTGTACTTCTGCAGCAAAGGATGGATGTTCGGCGAACGACGACCACGGATGAGCCGAGCAACGAACCGCCCAACCACGCGGGCAAACAGCAGGCCCAGCACGAGCAGGCCGACGGGGACCACCCACGGGCGAAACACGGGCGGAACCAACTCCAGCAGACGCCCGAGCAGACCGCTTAGTTGGTCGCCGTTCTCTGCGATGATCATCAATGACGCATACCTCCAGTCGGCGCGTGGGGTGCCCGCGGTTCACTCACGCACAAGCACCGCGCGGGCTTCAAGCCCGCGGCTCTTTCACTTCGCCTGGGCGAACTGGCCGTGGCGGTAGGTCGTGCCTCGCCAGGTGGTCGCGGCATTGGCCCGCAGCTTGAACATCGCCGCCAACAGCATCCCGATACAGATCACCGCGCCGACGATGAACGTCGGCGCCCAGGCGGGATTCACCCGGCACAGTCTGTAGAACCGCATAAGCAGGCTCTGCTGCAGGACCACCGCCAGGGCGGAGGCCCCGGCCACACACTGCCAGCCCAGACCGGCGCCCGGCCAGCCGCGCACGGCGAGCATGACCAGCGAGATCAACAGGCTGGCGTAGGGGAACACGTTGGTGACCATGAGCATGCCCATGCTGATGCGCAGTCGGCGGAACGTGCCGAAGCAGCCGTAGAAGATGCGGCTCCAACCCCGCCACGTCTGACGAAAGCCGTCGTACATGCGCACCTTGTAGAGCCCGTCGCTCTGGATCACGAAGAGCCGTTGCCCGTTCTCCTTAGCGAGGCGGGCCATGTGCATATCCTCGTTGACTTGAGAACGGACGGCCTCGTGCCCGCCGATGGCCTTGTAGCACCGCCGGCTCATGAGCATGAAGGCCCCGTTGGCGTAGGCGGCGGCGTTGGCGGGATCGTTCACCCGCTTGGGATGGAACCAGAAGACCATCACCGCCCCGCACACCGGCTGGATGATGCGCTCCCAGATGCCATGCATCTCGAACTGCGGCAGAACAGAGAGGAAGTCCACCCGGTGATCGAGGGCGTAGCGGACCGCGGTCGAGAGCGAGCGCGACGATGTCTGCCGACAGTCCGCATCGGCGAAGCACAACCACTCGCCCCGCGATTGGGCCAGCCCCTCGCGCATCGCGTTGTTCTTACCGAACCAGCCCTCGGCAAGCTGATCGATGTGGAGCACACGCAGCCGGCCGTTGGACTGCTCCGACCGCAGGGATTCGAGGATCCCCGCGGTGCGGTCCGTGCTGCGATCATTGACCACGATCAGCTCGAAGTTGGGGTAATCCTGCCCGAGCATAGTCCGCACCGCGGCCTCGATGTTGGCCTCCTCGTCCTTCGCGGCAATCAGTACGCTGACCCGCGGTGGCTGTGCGAGGGGCTCAGCCTGCGGATCCTCGCTCAAGGGGGGCAGTTCACGCTGGGCCCGAGAGACTTCCCAGTGCCGCGAGCCCCAGATGCCCGCGACCAGCAACACCAGCCCTGCCCAAATCAACAATCCAACCATGATGGAGGTATCCTTCTCGCGACCACCAGCCGCGACTCATCTACCCAGATCGCAAACCGCAAACCCTCGGGCGCAAATCAATCCAGAATCTCAGATTTCAAATTCCAAAGCTCAAATCTCTGTCCGGAATCTGAAATCTCAGTTTCCAAACCTGCAACCCGAATCTCAGATTTCAAATTCCAGATTTCAGATTGCAGGTGCCCAATCTCTGATCTCGAACCCTCGATCCGCAATCCTCGATTTCAAATCTCAAATCCCCGGTTTCCGTCCCCCAGTCGCGCCTGCTCCGCACCTTACACCCGCTCGTGGTCGCCGAACGCTTCCGCGGTGAACAGGTAGACCTCGGTCGCCGCGTCGCGCCAAGCTGCGGCCGGCAAACGAGCCTTGCTGACACAGCAGTAAGACAGAAACTCCTCGGCAGTCCATCCTTGCTCGACCGCCACCTGCGGCAGGAAGCACCCGCGGCACGATCCCCGCTGGACCAGAATGCCGTGCACGCCCACCTCCAGGGCCAGAGGATCCTTGGTACGCCACATGGGCGAGAGCAGCGAGATCTCGATACTCAGCTCCGGCAATTCCGCCGCGGTGATCGGCTGGTGCCGAAACCGCGGATCACGCAGCGCCGCCCGGGCCATCTCTCGCACGGTGGCCGCCAAGCCCGCCTCCGCGCTGAACTGCCCAATGCATCCGCGAAGAATCGAGCCCTTGCGCAGCGTCACGAACGCGCCCCCGACCGTGCCCGCATCCTCCAACCCAGGCGGATCAGGCGGCAAGTCGTCACCGGCCAGATGTGCCTGGATCGTCTCCCGGGCAAATCGCAACATCGTTTCCCGCTGTTGTCGATCCATGACCGCTCGCCGCAGTATGAGGGCGTTTCCCCGTCGCGGGCGCCTCGCTTGGCGGCCTTATCCCGCAACCGCCGCCCCGTTTGGCGACCATATCCCGTAGCGGCCGCCCCCCGACTTCGGCGAGCTCTCTTCGAGCCTGGAACGCTATCGCCGCCCACGGCCGTTACAACAGAACACCATTCACCGCCGCCATACTAGCCTTCGGGCGCCAGTCGGCCAAGCAATGCCGTCGCCGCGAAGCCCAACACCAAGGCGAACACCGCACCAGCCACCTCACGGGGCGGCGGGCTGCCCTTCCGCAACGGCTGCCAGGATCGCGCGATATGCTGGGCCAAGGCGACCCCCTGCACATCGGCCGGCACGGCCAGCCCCTCGCGCTCGGCAAAGGCACGCAGCATGGCCTCCGAATGCTTGCGGGCCACGATCACCGGCGATTTCTCCGTCAGCGACCAGGCCACCAGCAGATGGTCGATCCGCTCACGACCTTCGAGCCCGGCGGCAGCGGGCAGGCCGATCGACTCCGCGTAGGCCCGCAGTTGCTCCGGCGAACGCTTCTCCAGAATCTTCTCCGTCGGTGCCCGCCCGAACGGCCACAAGCCCAGCACCGATCCCAGCAGCAACCCCATCAGAAAGCCCAGCGTCGCCTTTTCGTGGCGACGCAGCAGATACCGCAAGGCGTTGGCGATCCCCGCCATGCCGACCACGACGCCCACGCCGACCGGGATCACAATCCGCAGGGCCGACCAGTTCATCTGCCGCAGGTCGTCCACCGCCCCGATCACGCGGTCGTACTGGTTGAGCACCAGCAGCATGTACGAGCCGCTGATGCCCGGCAGGACCATGGCCATCGTGCCGATAACCCCGCTGGCGAAGTCCATGGCCATGTTGCGCGGCATGTCCGCCGCCTGGGTGGTGAAGGCTACCACGGCCATGACCGCCAGCCCTGCCACCAGCGCGACACCGCAGGAAACCGTTACCCGCCCGATCATCCGCAGAAGCGCAGGCGTACCACCCAGCGTCAGCCCGATAAACAGGGCGAACATGAATGACGGGGCGATGAACAGCAGATACAGAATCACGCTGGCTAGAAACACGATCGCCAACCCCGCCGCCGCGAGCAGGACCGCCAGAAAGGCCAACCGCGCCGGCCGCAGACGCAGCGAGGTCACCTCCGCCACCGCCTCGATGAAGTCCTCGTACAACCCCATGACCAGCACCATGGTCCCGCCGGACACGCCGGGGATCAGGTTCGCCGTACCCATCAGCAAGCCCGTCACCGCGATCCGCAGGGCCTTGAGCGGTGCCAAAACATCACGCAGGCTCATCTCTGTCTTCATAGTTGCTCTATCCAAGCGGGTGTAACTCGCCTCCCGCAGGGCACATCGCGGACAGACACCGCTGGAACGATCCGCCCCAGCCCCTGTGCTTGCCCCGCATCCGAGGAACGCTTGCTTCTCCAGGCCACACCGGGGCCGAGCCAGTGCCCATGTCACCCCACCTGCGCCTCCGCGCCTCCACCAAAGAATCCCCGCCGCCTTGCGTTTACGGCGGCGGGCGGTATTATACAAGGTTTGGCCGTCCATGGCGTGTCGCCGGGCGATCGATCCCTCTCGCCCGGCCTCCCGGGCCAACGGGCATCGAGCCCCAAGGGCCCCACCAAAGGCCGGCCACGCCGGGATGACCGCCCGGCACATGACACCACACGGGGCGTAGCTCAGCCTGGCTAGAGCGCTGCGTTCGGGACGCAGAGGTCGCAAGTTCAAATCTTGTCGCCCCGAGTATCCTTGGAAATGAGCCCTTCGGCCAACAGGTCGAAGGGCTTTCTCATTGTGGGAACGAGAGTTGCGCCGTCGAGCGACAAGTTCAAACAGAGGATATCGAGGATCTGCCGCTTG
>JAAYDF010000251.1 GCA_012729395.1 Phycisphaerae bacterium | reverse complement strand
TTTTCCTGGGCGGGCTGATGGTGCCCCCGGCGAGCCTGTGGTTGGCCCAAGTGGGGGAGATGGTCCCCGCCGTGGGTGAGCTGTTCTGGAAGGAGCCTTATCAGGCGGCCGCCCGTCGGGTAGCCAACGATCGGCCAATCGTGGCCGTACGCCGGGTGTTCGAAGCTTTGCACCAAGCCAAACCGGATGAGAATGCTCTGGCTGTTGGTGCGGCTCTCGACCCGGCCAACGGGCTCTACGTTTATCTGCGCCTGTTACCCATCCTGCGGCAGGAAGCCATCGGGCAGGATACGCTGCGACAGCGGTTGAGCTCAGCAACCACGGCGGCGCCGGCCCGGCTTTATGTGATGAGGGAGCGCCAACTGGCCTATGATGCGTTCCGCAAGGCCGGTGTTCCCGCGCGCCGGGCAGCGACCGCGGCCATGCGGATTGACCGTGTCGTGGCCAATCTCGTGGGATTGCCCCCGCGAGGCTGGCCCGCGACGCACCTCCCAGTGCTTGGTGATCTCGCCGACCGCCTGGGGCAATATGGCGAGCGTAGCCGTGAGGCCGGGCGGGTTTCCGATGCGGTCGCCGCCCATGCCGCCGTCGCGCGCCTGCTGACCGACGTCGTCGAGGATTCGCCAGAACCATCCCTGGTTTTGACCGCGGCGGAGTTGCTGGCGAATGCAATGGATGAACTCGCCCTCGATATGCGGGCCATCGAGACCTCTCAAACCGACTCAGCCCCAACCGTCGAGCCAAGCGAATCCATCGCCGGCAAGCTGGGCCCGGAAGAACTCGCCACGGCGTGCCGAGGAGAAGCGGCCAAGCTTCGCGATTTCCACGACCGTTGGCACACCCTGGTGCGATCCGAAGGCGTATCCGTCCTCCCTATGTGCGGAGATACGTGCCATGCGCTTCTCGCCGCCCCTACTCACCATCGTGTCATGACCTCGTTTTGTCTCGTGCCCCTCGCCGCGGCGGCTTGGGCCGGCTTCTGGCTGGTCTGCCTGGCTGCGATCCCGGGGGCTGTCGTTAGTGTGTGGTCGGAGAACGTCGTCGAGTGGCG
Organism: Phycisphaerae bacterium; assembly: GCA_012729395.1. GTDB lineage: Bacteria > Planctomycetota > Phycisphaerae > UBA1845 > PWPN01 > JAAYDF01. The sequence goes on along the minus strand of JAAYDF010000251.1, from coordinate 975 downwards.
AAGCGGGCGTTGGAGTTACGCACTCGCGGTCGTTCTGCCAATACTTCCTATCGCGATGCTATGGCTGGGCCTCTCCACGTGGACCGTCCCGCAGGAATGGTTGACTTCGCAGCCGACCGTGCAGGCCTGGGCAGCCTGGCCGTTGGTGGCCTTGGTCCTCATCGGCGTCAGCACTCGACTGACGCTGCGTGTTGCCGGCTCTCCCGAACGCGATCGGCAATCCGTTCGCCTTGCCTGGGCTGTGTTGCTGACCATGGGCGCGCTCGTGCTGCTCGCCCTGGTTGTGGGAGGTTGGTGGGGGGAATCCTGGCAACCACCGGCCGCGGTGCGCCGGTTCAGGCTGGCTGGCTGGATTCTTGGGGCGGCGGCGGCGGGGGTGCTCTTGGTCTGGGTTATCCGGGCAATCACGCATTGGAGAGCGGGACTGACCGCGTTGCCTTCGCGTAGTCGAGCTTACCTTCAGGCAGTCTCGGTCGCGCTGCTATCGGCCGGATGTCTGCTCTGGCTGTGCTTGTGGGTGAACCAAGTCAGGGACGTAGACCATCAGGAGGGTTACGCTCAGGCCGCCTTGCGGCCGGTCTCAGACCTCATAGGTAATTCATGGTATCAAGAGCGCTTTGCCGCGTCGCGCCGCCTGGCCCAGACTGCCTGGACCTACTCTGCCGGTGAGGCGCCCTAACGCTCCGATCGAAACTTCCTCAGGCGGCGATACCTCCGCCACCAGTTCGCACGGGCTCCTCACGTTCCAGCAATCGTGTCCGCCCACCGTGCCCTGTCCTCCTGTGGGTCGCGGACCCGCTACCCTTGTAGCCAGATTGGCAGAGCAACGATATACTGGCACGCGGTGCGAGCGCTGCGAATACCGGGCCGCAACAACGCATCGACATCGCTGACCGGCCCAGAGAAGACAAGGACAGATGGTAATGAATGAGGTAGATAAAGGCGAAACTGCACCGTCGTCAACCCTGCCCCGCA
>JAAYDF010000250.1 GCA_012729395.1 Phycisphaerae bacterium | reverse complement strand
TTTTCCTGGGCGGGCTGATGGTGCCCCCGGCGAGCCTGTGGTTGGCCCAAGTGGGGGAGATGGTCCCCGCCGTGGGTGAGCTGTTCTGGAAGGAGCCTTATCAGGCGGCCGCCCGTCGGGTAGCCAATGATCGGCCAATCGTGGCCGTACGCCGGGCGTTTGAAGCTTTACACCAAGCCAAACCGGATGAGAATGCTCTGGCTGTTGGTGCGGCTCTCGACCCGTCCAACGGGCTCTACGCTTGTCTGCGGCTGCTGCCCATCCTGCGGCAGGAAGCCATCGATCAGGATACACTGCGACAGCGGTTGAGCTCAGCAACCACGGCGGCGCCGGCCCGGCTTCACGTGATGAGGGAGCGCCAACTGGCCTATGATGCGTTCCGCAAGGCCGGTGTTCCCGCACGCCGGGCAGCGACCGCGGCCATGCGGATTGACCGTGTCGTGGCCAATCTAGTGGGATTGCCCCCGCGAGGCTGGCCCGCGACGCACCTCCCAGTGCTTGGTGATCTCGCCGACCGCCTGGGGCAATACGGGGAGCGCAGCCGCGAGGCGGGAGAGATCCCCGATGCGGTCGCCGCCCATGCCGCCGTCGCGCGCCTGCTGACCGACGTCGTCGAGGATTCGCCGGAACCATCCCTGGTTCTGACCGCGGCGGAGTTGCTGGCGAATGCAATGGATGAACTCGCCCTCGATATGCGGGCCATCGAGACCTCTCAACCCGACTCAGCCCCAACCGTCGAGCCAAGCGAATCGATCGCCGGCAAGCTGGGCTCGGAGGAGCTCGCCACGGCGTGCCGAGGAGAAGCGGCCAAGCTTCGCGATTTCCACGCCCGTTGGCATACCCTGGTGCGATCCGAAGGCGTATCCGTCCTTCCCATGTGCGGAGATACTTGCCATGCGCTTCTCGCTGCCCCGACTCACCATCGTGTCATGACCTCGTTTTGTCTCGTGGCTCTCGCCGCGGCGGCTTGGGCTGGCTTCTGGCTGGTCTGCCTGGCTGCGATCCCGGGGGCTGTCCTCAGTGTGCGGTCGGAGAACGTCGTCGAGTGGCGAAGCCGGCGTTGGAGTTACGCCCTCGCGGCCGTTTTACCAGTACTTCCTGTCGCGATGCTATGGCTGGGTCTCTGCATGTGGACCGTACCGCAGGAATGGTTGACTTCGCAGCCGACCGTGCGGGCCTGGGCAGCCTGGCCGTTGGTGGCCGTGGTCCTCATCGGCGTCAGCACTCGACTGACGCTGCGTGTCGCCGGCTCTCCCGAACGCGATCGGCAATCCGTTCGCTTTGCCTGGGCTGTGTTGCTGACCATGGGCGCGCTCGTGCTGCTCGCTCTGGTTGTGGGCGGTTGGTGGGGGGGATCCTGGCAACCACCGGCCGCGGTGCGCCGGTTCAGGCTGGCTGGCTGGACTCTTGGGGCGGCGGCGGCGGGGGTGCTCTTGGTCTGGGTTATCCGGGCAATCACGCATTGGAGAGCGGGACTGGCCGCGTTGCCTTCGCGTAGTCGAGCTTGCCTTCAGGCGGTCTCGGTCGCGCTGCTATCGGCCGGATGTCTGCTCTGGCTGTGCTTGTGGGTTAACCAAGTCAGGGACGCAGACCATCAGGAGAGTTACGCTCAGGCCTCCTTGCGGCCGGTTTCAGACTGCATGGGTAATTCCTGGTACCAGGATCACTTTGCCGCGCCGCGCCGTCTGGCCCAGACTGCCTGGACCTACTCTGCCGGCGAGGTGCCCTAACGCCCCGAGCGAGACTACCTCAGGCGGCGATGCCTCCGCCACCAGTTCGCACGGGCTTCTCACGTTCCATCAATCGTGTCCGCCCACCTTGCCCTGTCCGCCTGTGGGTCGCGGACCCGCTACCCTTGTAGCCAGATTGGCGGAGCAACGATATACTGGCACGTGGTGCGATCGCTGCGAATACCGGGCCGCAACAACGCATCGACATCGCTGACCGGCCCAGAGAAGACAAGGACAGATGGTAATGAATGAGGTAGATAAAGGCGAAACTGCACCGTCGTCAACCCTGCCCCGCAGCCCCGAGCGTCAGCAGGCCATCGAGGATTTCCTTACCAGGTTCGCGGACTGTCCCAACCGCGATCTGCTGGCCGACATGATGGTCACCATTTGCCGCCTAGCTCACGACCACACCGGACGCGGCGAACTGAAACTCCTCAGCAAAGCCCTCCAGGAGCTGCGCTACGCGTTCAAGGTCTTCGCCCCATACGCTCCCATCCGCAAAGTCAGCATCTTTGGCTCCAGCCGCACACCCATCGGGCATCCGGACTACATCCAAGCCGACGCGTTCGGCCGCCGGATGCGCGAGGTCAACTGGATGGTCATCACCGGTGCCGGCGACGGCATCATGCGTGCGGGTCACGACGGGGCAGGCCCCGAGGCCAGTTTCGGCGTCGCCATCCGCCTGCCTTTCGAGCAGAAGACCAATGTGGTTATCCGCGATGATCCCAAACTCGTCAACTTCAACTACTTCTTCACCCGCAAGCTGATGTTCGTCAAGGAGGCCTCGGCCATTGCCCTGTTTCCCGGCGGGTTCGGCACACAGGATGAAGGCTTCGAGGCCCTCACCTTGGTGCAGACCGGGAAGAGCAGCCCCATCCCCATCGTGCTGGTCGACGCCCCGGGCGGGACCTACTGGCAGCATTGGCGCACCTATGTCGCCGCCGAGTTGCTCCGCACCGGTATGATCAGCCCGGAAGACATGGGGCTTTTCCGCGTAACCGACGACGTGGAAGTCGCCGTTGACGAGATCGTTCGCTTCTTCCGCCGATATCATTCGTCGCGCTACGTGGGTGATGTGTTCGTCATGCGGTTGGCATCCGCCTTGCCGGCCGAGGCGGTCGAAGCCCTCAACGACAACTATGCGGGTATTCTAGCCGGCGGACGGATCGAGCAGGCCCCTGGCCCGGTTGAAGGCGAAGGCGGGGAGTACCCCGACTTGCCTCGCCTTACTCTGCGGTTCGACCGCAAAAGCGTGGGCCGATTGCGGCTGCTCATCAATGACGTCAACGCAGCCTAAGGGGAGGTTGTCTTGCCCAGCCGACTCAGAGCTGACTTTCAACCCGAGGAGCTGTCGGCTGTCCTCGCCTGCTATGACCTGGGCAAGGTCCAGCGGATCGACAGGCAGCTCAAGGGCTCGCGACGGTCTCCGAAGGTGATTATCACCTCCGACCGGGGCCGATTCCTTCTCAAACGCCGTGCTCGCGGTCGAGATCATCCGGTCAAAGTCGCCTATGCCCACAGCGTGCAGCGCTTCCTCGCCGACCAGGGCTTCCCCTTGGCTCGGCTGGTGCCTCTCAAAGCTGGGCAGGACACAATGGCCGTCCTGGCCGACCATATCTATGAGCTCTTCGAGTACGTGCCGGGCTTGCCTTACGACACCTCACTCGAAGCGACATTCGACGGCGGCCGTGTCCTTGGCCTGTTCCATTCCCTCCTGCAGGCTTACGACACTGACTGGGAGCCCTCCCGGCGAGGCTACCACGACGCCAACGCCGTCCGCAGCAACCTCAACGGTATCCCCGCCAGCGTCGGCAAGGACGACAGCGTCGTGGGCCGTGAGTCCGAACTGCTGTCCACGGTAGGGCGGCTCTTCGACGCCTACGAGGATGCCGCCGAACGGG
>JAAYDF010000249.1 GCA_012729395.1 Phycisphaerae bacterium | reverse complement strand
CTCGACGGGGCCGACTGGTTCGCCGCCACCCTGGCCCACGCCCCCGACGAGGTCCTTCTGTGGAACCGGGAAGGACGGCCCACGCAGCAATAGCACGGCGGAATCGCTTGCTCCGCGAGCACGCCTGGCCGGCCAAAGGGAGCTTTTTTACCTGGTTGTTCCGTGAAAGGGAGGGTAGAATCTGCGCGGTAGTGATCCGAGGCGCTGGGTAGATCGCCCGGGCGCCGGATGTGTCCATTCCAAGGAGGCTCATGATGAAAACGGTGGGATTCTGGGTCGGTCTGGTCGTGGCGACGGTCGGCGTAACGCTTCTGGCCGGCTGCTCGAAAGATGCGGATGAAGGCAAGTCCATTGCTGAGGCAAAAGCAGAAGCCGAGAAGATGGACGTTGAGGCGCTGCGGGCCAAGGCCTTGAGCTACAAGGAAGCCATCGTGGCCAAGCAGAAGGAAATCAGCGAGCTTCAGGGGCGGATAAAAGAAATCCCGATAACGGAAGCGCTGGGCGAAAAGGCGAAGTCCTTGAAGCAGGATGCCGAGGCGCTCACCAAGTCGCTCGGCGCTCTGAAGGACCGGTTCGAGGTCTACTATGGCGAACTCAAGGAGAAAAAAGGCGACCTGAGCGGCCTGGATCTGTAGACGGACAGGCGGCCTCCCATCTCCTGCCGCGCTCGCTCAAGCTGTGATATCCCACTCGGAATGCGTGCCGTCGGGACACGCATTCCGAGTGGTTCGATGTTCGCGGCACGTCGGTCATGCCTTGGACCGCAGGATATCGCGGATTTCCGCGAGCAGTTCCTGATCCTTCGTCGGCGCCGGCGGAGCGGCCGGAGCGGCCGGAGCGGCTTGTTCTTTACGCTTCGCCACGTTCATGACCTTGACCAGCAGGAACAGGGCGAACGCGACAATGACAAAGTTGATGATCGCGGTGATGAACTTGCCGTAGCCGATCGTCACCGCCGCGACCTTCTGCACAGGGTCTTCCTCCTGCAACACCAGTTGCAGATCGGTGAAGTCCATGCCGCCGGTGAGCCATCCGATCGGCGGATTGATGATGTCCGCCACCAGCGAATTGACGATCTGCCCGAACGCCACGCCGATCACGATACCTACCGCCATATCGATCACGTTGCCGCGCATCGCGAATGTCTTGAATTCCGAAAGCATCCCTCTAACAAACCCAACCATCGCCGTCTCCTTTCACACAAGAACCTGACATGACAGAAACTCGATAGGACCTGCCAGCTATATTCTACCGCTTGTCTCGATCTTCCGCCAGATACAACTTCACAACACCATGACATACCGCAGACGGCGCCAAAGGACGCCGTCTCGACGATCCGGTCAGTGCCGCGTGAAGTAGAAGAACTCCAGGATGATCAAAACGAACCAGCCGACCTGGAGCACGAAGAAAAGAATGATCTGCACCCACTCCGCCCGGTGTTTGGCTGAGACGGTGAAGTTCTCGACCACGATCGAGTAGATGTCCTCCAGCGACTCCAGTTTGCCGCGGATCGAGCGATGCCACTCCTCGATCTTGAACTTGCCCCGGGCCAACTCGTAAAAGCGGGCCGAGTACCAGTCGCCGATCATCTTGATGTCGCGTTCCAGCCGCTGGAGTTCCGAGATCGAGGCGGTGCGATCCCGCACGATCGCCCGCAGGTCCTCAGCAATCTCCCGGCGGGACAATGACATCCGCCCGAAGGGCTTATCCACCCGTCCGCCGATCTCCGCCAGACGCTCGTCCAACTGCCGGTCGAGGATCCGGTGCCGCAGCAGTTGCAGATTGGCCAACGTCAACAGTTCCAGATCCTCTTCCGTATCCCCCTCGGCGTCGAAGAGGATTGTCCCATCCCAGTCCACGATGGCCAGATCGTCTTTGGCGTATTTGATCTGAGAACGCAGCGTGTACTCGACCTCGCGTTCGGCCAGTTCCAGACGCTCCGACTTGAGCAGCGAAGCGATAACCGGAGCGTGCACCAAAAACTGCTCCGGCTCGCCCTCGTATCCGGAGACCACGAACACGTTGTAGTCCTCGCTGAACGCCAAATCACCACCATATGAATTCAGAATGCCCCGCGAGTACTGAAAAAGCTTCTGGCCCAGCGAGATCGTCTCGCGGTCGAAGATGTTCTCGATCTCCAGGACCGCCCGGATCAGCAGGATGTCCGGCGGATAGCCCCGCAGCTCAAAAACCACCTCCTGGCCGTCGACCGTCGCGGCCTCCTGCCCGACAACCTCCTGCTTCGGCACCGTCCGCGTCACGTAGGCCGGCGCGCTCTTGTTCATGGACGGAGGAAACACATCGCCCCGCACCTCCTGGGGCACTTCGCCAAGCAGAATGCTCACCAACTCCTGCCTCATCATCCGAAGCATAGTGCCCGGGCACTCACGTGTCAAGCCGACGTCACACCGGCGGCTTGCCATCTATTCGACGATCTCATAGTTGTCCTCGTCCGGAAACCAAGCCGGGTCCATGTGGTCGGTCAGGAACTGGTCGTCATATCGCCCGAGGCGGACGTGCCCGTCGAAGAAGCCGAACGACGTGGCGCCACGATGCCGCCACTTCGGGACGTCAGCGAAGAACGTGGACGGCTGAATGGGCTTGAAGTTCCCGTCGTTGGGATGGCCTTCATCGACCACGATCACCAGCCGGTCCGCCTGCTGAGTGAACCGTCCGGGCTTCGGATACGTGATCGTCGGCGACCAACTTGGAACCGATACCGAAGTCCCATAGAGGTTCGCGTTCAGCGAGTAGCTGAGCTGGCCGTTCGAGGGTTCCGGGTCGTCCGGACAACGGTAGACCTCCACCGCCGCCAGCAGCGGATACAGTGCGCCCCTGGCCACGTCGAATTCCTCCGCGTAGGCGCTGCCGCACGGCACCCAGGCGCAGAGACAGTTCTCGTAATCGATCTCGCTGTTGTCGCCGCGGGCCGGCCAGGTGTCGTAGTGATCCTGGCTGTACATGCCAGTGGCGATGCCGATCTGGCGGACGTTGTTGCAGCAGGCCATACCCCGCGCCAGGCCTCGAGCCTGACTGAGGGTTGGCACCAGTGTGGCGACCAATATCGCGATGATCGCGACCACCACGAGCAATTCAATCAACGTAAAGCTCCGTCGCTTGATATTCATCTTTGTTCTCCTTGTATCAGCCATGTCACCCTCTCTCAGCCGCCCAGCGACCAGTTCAGCAGCATCAGCCCCACGACCAGTGCGGTCAATCCCGCCACAGCCAACCGGGCCGAGCCGTGGCACCTGATCACTCCAACCGCTCCGCTTATCGCAGTCAGCAGGGCGAAGATCGGCCACCGGCTCCAAGCCCTTTGCGGCTCGAACGAGACCTCCTCCAGCGGCGGGCCGAACTGAGCGATGTAGAAGTTGCCCACCCAGACCGTGCCTGGTCCCGGCAGCACCAGGTCCAGGTCGATCCGCTCCGGCAGCACCTTGTTGCGGCTGACCGAATACGCCAGCCCAAAGTCCCGCCAGTCCGAGTCGCCCTCGATCCGCTGGAGCCACCTGCCGGCGGCCAGTGTCTTCATGACGTACCGCTTGCCGTCGGGCATGTGGCTGGTCGCCTCAAAGTAGCCGGTCCCCTCGACGCCGCGGTATTGGACCTCACCGTCAATCGCGTAGCAGAACCGCTGGATGTGCGGCTCCTCGATGGTTAGCAGATGGTACCGCCGTGTGCCGCCGGAATTCGTCAACCGCAGGTGCTTGAAATCCACGGCTCCATTCGGCCCGAGCACCACGCCGGCTGTAATCGCCTCCCGCTGCACCTGCGCAAACGGGATCTTGTCGATGATCGCCGCCGCCGCCGTCGAAGCCAGCATCAGCCACGCCGCGATAATCCCTGCGGCCCTCATGTTGCCTCCCTTCTGTCCGTGACTATTGGTAAGACGCATCAACGGTACTGTTCATTCAAACAACTAAAAAAAGCCTTCCGGATCATCGGCGACCCGGAAGGCTTTCAGTTTTCAGAAGTAAAACTTAGATCCTTCTAGGGTGCCTCCTCCGCAACGACCAGCAGGAGGATCTGCATGCCACTCGCCGTCCAGCACTGGCCGCTACGGTGCGCGCAGACCACCCGCCCGGCAATCGGCTTGGGGTTTCGTCTTTTCGAATCGGTCTGCGTCATCGGAATGTTGCTCCCGTAAAGGCGAGCCAGCACTATAATGAGCTTTCGAGTGATGTCAAGGACTTTTTCATTTTTCACTAGAATCAGACATTTTCCCGGACCATACTTAGCCGTGACTATAATTAGTTAATATAATAACTAGCCGACCCCAGTTGCCGCAAACGGTTTTGCGAGATATACTAATAGACTTGCGGTTGTGACGCAGGACGGGGTGAAGGAACTATGTCTGAGAATTTCATTCGGGTCTTCGGGGCCAAGGAACACAACCTGGCGAACATCGACGTGGAGATCCCGCGCGACAAGCTGGTGGTGATCACCGGCCTGAGCGGGTCGGGCAAGAGTTCGCTCGCTTTCGACACCATCTACGCCGAGGGCCAGCGCAAGTACGTCGAAAGCCTCTCCGCCTATGCCCGCCAGTTCCTCGAACAGATGCAGAAACCCGACCTCGAACACATTGAAGGCCTGCCCCCGACCATCGCCATCGAGCAGCGATCGGCCAGCAGCAACCCGCGATCGACCGTCGCCACCACCACGGAAGTCTATGACTACCTTCGGCTTCTGTTCGCCCGCGTGGGCACCCCGCACTGTCACAAATGCGGCCGGGAAATCCAGTCCCAGCCGGTCTCCAAGATCGTCGACAGCGTCATGGCCTGGCCCGAAGGCCAGAAGATCATGATCCTCGCCCCGCTGATCCGCGGCCAGAAGGGCGTCCACAAGGACGTCTTCGCCCGCATCCAGAAGGAAGGCTTCGTCCGCGTGCGGGTCGACGGCGAAATCTACGACATCCGCGAGGCCCCGTCGCTCGAGAAGGCCAAGTACAAAAAGCACACGATCGAGGCGGTGATCGACCGGCTGGTCGTCAAGCCGGAAATCCGGACGCGCCTGGCCGATTCGATCGAGCTGGGCCTCAAGCAGGCCAACGGCTTGGTCATCATCACTCGTCAGGGTGACGGCGAGGCGTGGCAGGATGAGCTGTTCAGCGAAAAGTACGCCTGTCCCGACTGCGGCGTGAGCCTGGCTGAGCTGGAGCCGCGGATCTTCAGCTTCAACAGCCCGCACGGCGCGTGCCGCCAGTGCGACGGACTGGGAACGATCCTCGAATTCGATCCCGACCTGATCGTGCCCGATCAGGAACTGAACCTGGCCGAGGGAGCGGTCGACGCTTGGCGCCACTGGGGCAAGCGGCTCAACATCTACTATGCCCAGCTCATCCGCGAGTTCTGCCGGGACTTCAAGGTCAGCCCGAACACGCCGTTCAAGGACCTGCCCGCCCGCGTCCGCAAGGTCCTGCTTGCCGGCACCACGGAGGCGGACCAGAAGACCTTCGGCGCCTGGTTCGAGGGCGTGATCCCGAACCTCAACTACCGCTGGGAGAAGACCGACAGCGACTTCGTCAAGGAACACCTGCACCGCTACCTCAGCGAACACGCATGCCGCACGTGCGAGGGCGGACGCCTTCGGCCCGAGGCGTTGGCCGTCAGGATCGCCAGCCGCAACATTCAGCAGATCACCGGCATGAGCATCGCCGAGGCCTACAAGTTCTTCACCGAGCTGGACCTGACCGGCGAGAAGCACCTGATCTCCGAACAGATCCTCAAGGAAATCCGCCACCGGCTGACCTTCATGATGGACGTCGGCCTGGACTACCTGACCCTCGACCGGACCAGCGGAACGCTCTCGGGCGGCGAGGCCCAGCGGATTCGCCTGGCCACGCAGGTCGGCTCGGGTTTGGTCGGCGTCTGCTACGTGCTTGACGAACCGACCATCGGCCTGCACCAGCGCGACAACACGCGGCTTATCGTCACCCTCAAGCGCCTCCGCGATCTGGGCAACACGGTGATCGTGGTCGAGCACGATGAGCAGACGATGGCGGAGGCCGACCACATCATCGACATCGGACCTGGACCCGGCGCTCACGGCGGACGGATCGTCGCCCAGGGCACCTACAGCGACATCCTCAACTGCCCGGCCTCGCTGACCGGCAAGTACCTCAGCGGACGGCTCAGCATTGAGACGCCCGTCCAGCGCCGCGAACTGGACCTGTCCAACGCCATCGAGGTCAAAGGCGCAGCCGAGAACAACCTCAAGAAGATCGACGTGAAGTTCCCGCTCGGCGGCCTGGTCTGCGTGACCGGAGTCAGCGGCTCGGGCAAGAGCACGCTGGTCACCCAGACCCTGCTTCACGCCCTCAAGCGCCGTCTCTACAAGTCGCGAAACAAGCCCGGCAAGCACACCGGAATCACCGGCATCAACCTGATCGACAAGGTCATCGAAATCGACCAGTCGCCCATCGGCCGCACGCCCCGCAGCAACCCAGCCACCTACGTCGGCGTGCTCGACCTGATCCGCCAGCTCTTTGCCCAGACCCGCGAAGCCCGCATCCGCGCGTACAAGCCCGGGCGGTTCAGCTTCAACGTCAAGGGCGGACGATGCGAGGCCTGCCAGGGCCAGGGCACCAAGAAGATCGAGATGCACTTCATGCCCGATGTCTACATCACCTGCGAGGAGTGCGAAGGCGCCCGCTACAACCGCGAAACGCTCGAGATCCGCTATCGCGGCAAGAACATCGCCGATGTGCTCGACATGCGGGTCGAAGAGGCCCTGGTCTTCTTCGAGAACTTCTCGAAGATCAAGCAGCTTCTCCAAGCCCTCAACGATGTCGGCCTTTCGTACATGGCCCTCGGCCAGAGCTCGACCACCCTCTCCGGCGGCGAAGCCCAGCGCGTGAAGCTCGCCTCCGAACTCGGCAAGACCGCCACCGGCAAGACGCTTTACATCCTCGACGAGCCGACCACCGGCCTGCACTTCGCCGACATCCACAACCTGCTCAACGTCCTGACCCAACTGGTGGACATGGGCAACACGGTGGTGGTGATCGAGCACAACCTCGACGTCATCAAGTGCGCCGATCACATCATCGACCTGGGCCCGGAGGGCGGCCAGGCCGGCGGAACCGTCGTGGCCACCGGAACCCCCGAACAGGTCGCGGCCAACCCCAACTCGCACACCGGCCGCTTCCTCGCCGAGAAACTCCCCGCCGCCCAACAACGCGCAGCGTCGTAGGCAGTGTTACGTCACGGACTGGAGGCATTAGCCGCTGCGTTCGGGCGAACCAACTGCTTGATCAGAATGACAGACACAGGTATTCTGTCTGTCGGTCTAACCGGCGACACCCGTAGGGACTTTGCGTCGTCGAGCAAGTCTGCTTGCGACATGGACAATGAGGGTACATTAGCATGAACGGTGAATTACTTGCTGCGTGGCTTGTGGCCATTGGTACGTTGCTGCTTGCGGTGATTGCCATCTTCCAGGACGTTGTCCGTGCGTGGATCCTGCGACCTAAGCTTGCGGTTAGTGCAAGCACGCAACCTCCCTGCTCACATGCGAACGTCACCGCAATCAAGAACAAAACAAGCCTTGAGCCAGATCATGTCTCAGGTGTCTATATGCGGGTTAAAGTCGAGAATCGTGGGAACTCAACCGCTCGTGGTGTGGAAGTATTCGCCGAACGCCTTGCGAAAGAGCAACAAGACGGAAGCTATCGGAATGTTACGGCCTTTGATCCTATGAATCTTGTTTGGTCGCACATTGGCAGCCCTATCATGGAGGCGATTCCCCCAAGAATGCATAAGTACTGCGGCCTCGGGAGAATCTTTGATCCCCAAAAACGACATCATTTCCCGTTGCAGCAGATCAATGGTGTCTCACCTGAGCAGACCGTCTTTGAGTTCGACCTTCAGGTGAAGCCTTTCACAAAATCCCATGTTGTTCCACCAGGCAAGTACCGGTTGTACTTGACAGTTGGCGCTGCAAATGCAGCACCTAG
>JAAYDF010000248.1 GCA_012729395.1 Phycisphaerae bacterium | reverse complement strand
GTGGCAAGTTGCCAAAGGCGAAGTATCGAGGGTGGCATGGGTCGGTACTCCGACCCGTGGCCAAATGCGGACAGCCACTGGTCTGGGTACAGACCAGTGCCACCCAGTGCCCCTGAAATTCGGATGCACCCTCGGCTTATCCCCGGGCGACCCGCACACTCCGCATACGAACCGGGGATTGTCATCCCCGGCTCGAGTGGTTGCTTCAGAACAGCCAGCCGACCGTCCACCAGGCACGCCAGAGGGCCCGTTCGCTCATCGGCACCGCCTGCAGCCAGGCACGGTCCACGCGGATCGCCCCCTCGGCCGTGAAGTCATCCTCGACCATTCGGCGGACCTGCTCGATGGCCGGCGGGTCGGTGAAGATCACCACGTTCTCGGTATCCCAGACAATACTGCGGTAGTTGAAGTTGTAGGAACCCACGAAGGCGAATGTATCGTCTACGGTCATGGCCTTGGAGTGCAAAGTCTGATCACGCTCCCACAGGTACAGCTCGACCCCATGATCCACCAGTGTGTCGAACCAGTTCGCGGCAACGAAGTAGACTTCCTTCCAATCCACAGCCCGGTAGGAGTTAACCAGAACGCGGACCCGCACACCTCGGGCGACGGCATCGAACAGCGCGTCGGCCATCCAGTCGATGGGGTTGAAGTAGCCCGCCTCGATGTCGATTGTTTCGGTCGCCGACCGAATAGCGATCAGCACGGCGGTGTTGATGTCAAAGTGCCCTTCGCTCGGACGCTGATCCATCGCCCGGATGGCCAGAGTGCCAGTCGGCTCGAGGGTGGGGAAGTGGTCCTCCGCCTCCGGTGCCGGCGAGCCAAGCCGCCCCCAATCGTGAAGGAACTCGCGCTGGATGGTGGCTACCACCGGCCCGGTCAGCAGTACGTTCGTGTCCCTCCATTCCTCGGTCGTGAAGTAGACGTAGCCGTAGTTCATTCCCCCGATGATCGCCCGATCCCCATCGGCCAGCAGGATCTTCTTGTGCCCCCCGTAGAACATCTCATCCAGGATCGCTGGACCTGGCACACCGAACCTGCGCACTTCCACGCCGCCATCGGCCATGATCTCTTCCAGTTCCGGCAAGCCGGCAAAATCCTGGGCGAGAGGATCCACGAGGAGGCGGACCGCCGTGCCGCGAGCGGCTTGGTTGCTTAGCATCTCGGCGATGGCCAGGGAGAGATTCTCCGGCCTGTCGCGGTCATCCTCGAAATAGAGGGTCTCGATGTGCAGGTGGTGCCGGGCGGACTCGATCAACTCGGTGAACGCGGCCCTGGAATCGGGACCGTCGATCAGCAGACGCATATCCGAACCCGGATCGCGACGGGTGTTCGTGTAGCGATCGAGCAGTTCGTCGAGATTCGCCCCATCGAGTTCGACGGCCGGCTCGGGCACGACCGCCGGCGGGGCACAGGCCACCAGCCCTGAGAGGACAAGGATCGACAGCCAGAACGCCGCTCGTCGCATCGGTCGTTCGCTCATGAACCTTGCTCCAACCACGCGGTGATGGCGGCGGAATCGACGGGCTCGCGAGTCACACGCAGCTCGAACCCGTGCATCGCGGCGGCCTCCTGGGCCCAACTCGCGTCGAAGCCCTCGTCGACGTGATGCAGCCAGAGCGGCCCCGCCCCCGCGGCCACCGCGGCGATCGCTTCCAGCCCGCCGATTCGCCGAATCCCCGGCACGAAAAGCCTCGCAACGTACTCGGCATCCTCGCTCGCCCGGAAGCCGGCCATGTCGATCACCGTCCGCAAACCAGTGGCCCGACTTACTTCCGGTGGAACCATCGCCCGGGCGATCAGGCACACAGGCCCCATCCGTCCGCTCCCCACCAGACCCAGCGGTCGCCCACCTCGACGAACCTCGCCGGCCAGAGCGGTCAGCACGTCGTAGACCGCCTCAGCCGCGTCGGTGCGGTTGAACGTCGTGAAGAACTTGCCCTCCACCCGCACCGTCGACGAGGCCGGCGCCGGCACACGCTCGCCGGCACCAAAAACCTCCACACAAACCGCCGTCGCGCCCCCATCCGCCAACGCCCCGACGTTCTCCGCCGCCCGCCAGCCCTCCGGCGACACGATCACCCGCACCGGGCGCGACGCGTCGCCCTGGCCGTCCACGCAAACACGCCGATACCCCACCTTACGGCCCGACCGTTCGTAGAACGACGGCGCCGCAACCGGCGCTGTGGCCGGCCAGTCCGAGCCCACCATGTACGCCAGATTCCGCCGCACCAACCGGGCGAGCTCGGCGTAGCTCTCGCTGCTGATCGGCCGATACGCGGCCATGCGATCGCGGATGGCGCTTCGGAAACTGCTCACCAGTTCTTCCGCCGTAGCCATGCCCGCCGGCCGTTCACCCTCCGCAAACACCAGCAGATCCTCGGGTTTCTCCTGCGGGATTGTCCCCTCGGCAACGCGGTCAACATCCGCCCGCCCCAGCAGGTGCCGGGCCATGAAGGGGTACATCGCCTCGCGACTGGCGAGGTTGTAGTTGTGCTCTGCGTCCACGTGCACATTCGACGCGCGGTCGGCCTGGCCGTACAGCCCATAAATCCCGCGGATAAACGGATACTCCACCTGCGGCGTGAGCTTCGTCCAGTCACCGGTCGCGCTGACCATGAGCATGGGCCGCGGCGCGAACAGGGCGCCGATCTCCATGTTATTGGTGTCGATCCGCAAGAGCGGGGCATTCTCGCAGTGGCAACCGCCCTGCATGGTGCTGGAGATCATATTCACCGGGCAGGCCGCACGGATGCGCCCATCGACCGCCGCGAGAATGAACGTCTGCGTGCCCCCGCCGGACGCCCCGGTCACGCCCAAACGCAGTGGGTCCACATCCGGCAGGGATTGGAGGAAGTCCAGCACGCGGACGCTGTTCCATGTCTGCCAGCCAAGATGCCCAACGCCCCACAAAGCACACGCGGGCGACTCCAGCAGCTCCACCTTGTGCGGGAACTGCCGCCCGCTGTCGTTGTAGCCGATCATGTCGTAAGCGAAGGCCACGGCCCCCATCCGGGCGAGGGTAATGCACCGCGCGGGAATGGAACCACGCTCATCGTGATGCAGTCTGCCATTGCCCCAGTGACCGTGCGGGCAGGCGATGGCCGGCACCCGGCCGGTGACACCCGTCGGTCGGTACAGGTTGCCGGTCACGAACAGCCCGGGCCAGCTCTCGAAGACAACCTTCTCGACCGTGTACCCGTCGCGCTCCAGTCGGCCGAAGACGCGAGCGTTCAACTCGGTGCGGGGTAACTCCGGCGTCAGCCCCGCCGCCAGCCGCACTTGCCCCCGAAGCCAAGCCCGCCGCTCTTCCCACGCCGCGAGGTCGTCGTGCAGGACCGGCGTATAGACCGTATTGGTGTGGAATCGCACCTCGCCGCTGCGCACATCTTCGAGCCCCGCCGCCGACGCACTTCGAGCGAGGACCGTCATCACCAGCCCAATCGCCATCATCAGCGTCGCCGCCCACAAAGCCTTCGCCTTCATCGTCATCCTCGTCGCCATCTTCGCCGTCATCGTCGTCCTTATCCTCGTCGTCATTGCCTTCGCCAGCATCGTCATCGTCGCCATCGTGTATCCTCTCCCAACAGATCCGCGCTCCCACGCCTTCTCGCGCCAACGAGCCCGCGCCTTCTCGCGCCAACGAGCCCGAAGCGCAAGCGCCGGGATTGTGGAGCGTCAGCGACGTACCGCCCGCAAGCAGTCAGCCTGCGCGATACATTTCCGCGTGTCGTGCATCCGGCTTGCACACCTCTCGCATCCTCACCCAATGACGGGCCAATGTCACCCAGCTCACGCCACCCAAAACGTGCCGGCCTATCATCGCCGCCCCCAAACTGGTCGGCTCCGGGCACACCGGGGCCGCGAACGGCACATCGAGCAGATCCGCCTTAATCTGCAACCACAATCGGCTGCGGGCTGCCCCGCCTCCAGAGCGAATTTCCGCCGGGCGATCCTGGCCACACAGAGCCGCGACCTGCCCCGCCAACACCCGCGCCACCGCCTCCATGATCGCACGAACGGCCCTGCCCGGATCGTCGGGGACGCAACCGAACACCTCCTCCACGCTCTGCATCCGAATGCCGCCCTGGACCCGCAGCCCGCCGGCACCGGGCTTTACCTCCGCCGCCAGTCGATCGAGCTCCTCAAACGACGGGCAATCCGGCAACTGGTTGCGATACCATTCGAGCAGGTTGGCCGAGGCACTCCCGAAGACCATCTGGTAGTACACCCCAGCCTGGAAACCCGGACCCTGGAACACCTCCGCGGGCAGATGCTCGCTGAAACGATGCGCACAGCGCACACTCGCCAGCACCGTCCCCGTGGTCTCCGAGACGCCGCCCTCGGCGACGTTGCCGAGCCCGATCGCCCCGGCATACTGATCCAGGCAACCCACTACAAAGTGGCATCTCGCAGGTAAGCCCAGCTCCGCCGCCGCTTCGGGACGCAGCCGCCCGGTCTCGGTGCCCATGCGGACGATCTCCGGCAGCCACCACGCGGGCACCCCCACCCGCTCGCAAGCCCGCGGCCACCACTGCAAACGGTGAATGTCCACCAGCCCGGTCAGCCCCGCCACGCTCGCCCCGGTCACATGCCGACCCGTCAGCCACCACGTCAGGTAATCGCTCAGCAGGCACAGCCGCGCGGCCCGACACCACACATCCGCGTCATGCTCCCGCAGCCATGCCAGCTTCGCCGGGAGGAACTCATACGTCATCGCCGGCAACCCGGTCGTCCCCCGCAAATCGGGCGGAGAAAGCAACTCGTCCAGGCCGGCCAGCCCGACCGCCCGCGAGTCAGGCCACAAGATGATGGGCGTGATCGGCTGGTCCCGGTCATCCAACAACAGGAAACTGTTGGTCTGCGTCGCGAAGGAGAGAGCGTCAACCTCACCCAACCCGCCCGGCAACGCCGCAGCCAGCCCCGCCATCGCCCGCCCGACCGTGGCCCGAAACACCTCCGCCTCCAACTCCCACCAACCAGGCCGCGGATGAGCCACCGGCGGAACCTCCCGATGAACGGCCAGCAACTCGCCCTCCGGCCCGAACGCGGCCGCCTTGTAGTAGCTCGTCCCCAGATCCAGTGTCACGATCAGGCCCACGAGGAATCCTCAACAAACGACGGGAATACGACACACCGACGCGAGAAGGCAGCGGCAGCGTTGGCCGTGCCAAGCCAGTATAGCACCGCATCCCCAGAGCCGCGAACGATTCGCTCAACGGGCAGCCGCATTACCGGCCGCGATGGCCGCGTTGCGGCGGAGCATATCCGGGGTCGCGCGTTTCATGGCGCTGCCGGCCAACTGGGCCGCGTGCTGCTCGGGCGTCCACTCCCGCAGTTCGCTCAGCAACGGCCGCGGGGGAAGCGGGTAGCGGTCGCTGAGTTCATAGGCCGATTCACGCGTCGGCGACGCCTTGGCGTTGAACGGGCACACATCCTGGCATATGTCGCAGCCGTAAACCCAGTCACCCATCAGCGGCTGCAAGTCGGCCGGCACCGGGCCACGATGCTCGATCGTCAGGTACGCGATGCACCGTCGGGCGTCCATGTGATACGGCGCGTCCAGGGCCCTCGTCGGGCACGCGTCCAGGCAGCGGTGGCATGAGCGACAATGATCGGTGATCGCCTCGGTGGGCCGCAGCTCCAGCGTGGTCACGATCTCGCCCAGGAAGAAGAACGACCCCAGCCGCGGGTGGATCAGCATAGTGTTCTTGCCGATCCAGCCGACGCCGGCCGAGGCCCCCGCCTCGCGCTCGAGGATCGGAGCCGTGTCCACGCACACCCGCGTCTCGATGGGCTCGCCGATCGCCGCCTGCAGCTCATCCGCCAGCGCCATCAGCTTCCGCCGCAATACCCGGTGGTAGTCCCGGCCCCAGGCGTACCGCGCGATCCGCCCCCGCGGCCCGGGCAGCATTTCCCCGCCGGCTCGCTCCGCCCGCCCACCACTCGCCGGCCGCCCGTCGCGGGTCTGCCGATACTGCTGGGCCACGACAATCACCGAGCGGGCCCCCGGCAGCAGCTTGCACGGGTCAACCCGTAACTCCCTGTGGCGCCGGAGGTAATCCATCTCACCATGCCGCCCGGCAGCCAGCCAGGCGTGGAGCTCCGCCGCCCGACCCACCGGTCCAGCCGGCGCGATCCCCACCTCGTCAAACCCCGCCGCCAGGGCCAACCCCCGCACCAGACGTGATCGCTCCTCGATGCTCATGTGCCCTCATCATACAGGCGTCACTCGTCGCCCGCCCGGCTCGTGAGCCGAAACCCCAACTCCGCCTGCGGGCCGGGGACGTTGGGCATTCGCCATTCGGAATTGACTGGTCATTCGTGCTTCGCCATTGGTCATTTCACCCGCGCATGGCGAGCGACGCCCCAATCATACCGCCGATTTGACACTATTCGACGGATGTCCTAGGTTGGCGCGCCCCGTTTGCCAGGGTGGTCGACGTCGCCCGGCGCTGCCGTGCCGACCTGTCTTGGAGGGGGATGGGGAAACACCCGTGACCGTGTTCAACTACGACTGGTTCAAGGGGCCGGCCTTCGCCGCCCAGAAGGAACAGGCCCGCCAACGCTGCGCCCAGAAGAAGTTCCCCGACGTCACACCGGAGGCCGCCGCCGGCCGGCACGATTACCAGGCCTTCCTGTCGGCCCTCGAAACCCGCACGCTCATCTACCTGCGCGACGGCTTCAGCTATGAGATGAAGCAGATGGTCGACGTCGGCCAGTACAGCACGCTGTTCACCTTCGAGTGCGAGCCCGTCGACGAGCAGTACAAGGTCGGGGCCTTTATCGTCACGGTGCCTTATGACGAGATCAACCGCGTCGAGGTCTTCGCCGTGCACCCGTCGGAGAAGCCCGAGGACGTGCCGTTGATCACCGGCTTCCGCACCAGTCCCGCCGACGTCATGCCCCTGCGCGACGACGCCCGCGACACCCGCGACGAGCACAAGCCCGCCGTCAGCGAGGAGTGAGAACGTGCCCGCCCAAAAGGTGTCAGGAACCCTTGTTTGGGGGATGCGGGGTAGCGGGCCGCATCCCCTAAACAAAGGTTCCTGACACCTTTTGGGCGGGCACGGCGAAATCCAGGGAAAGGTCGGTGAATCATGTCCGACGAGCCGCGGAAAGATCGACCGGAGGAAATGCCGGCGGTGCGTACGACGATCGTAGGCGGCCGACCGCCGGGAGCGGGTACGCAAATCGGTGCCATTCCCCACAACCTGGAGATCCTGATACAGAAGGCTGCGGTAGACCCGGAGTTCAAGGTTCGCCTTCTGGAGAAGCGCTCGGCCGCCGCGGCGGAACTCGAGATGACCCTCGGGCCGGCCGAGGTCGCGATGCTCGACGCCGTCCCCGCCGAGCAACTCGAAGCGATTATTGCCGGCACCAAGGTACCGGAGAAGACCCGCCGGGCGCTGCTCGGCAAGGTGGCCGTGGCCAGCCTGGGCGTGGCCGCCGTCGCCGTACTGAATCTCGCCACCCTCGGCATTACCCCGGACCGCTCCTTCCTCGGCACCCAGGGCATCCGTCCGGATCATCCGATTGACGAGGGCCAGGACAACCAGCCGGGCGGTGATCCTCCCGCCGACGATACCATGCCCGTGCCGCCCGCTTCACAACCGGCGGACGTCCCGGGTAACCATGCACCACCGGAGCTCGACGTCGTGACCAGAGGTATTCGCCCTGATCGCCCCCCGAGCGAAAGGAACTGAATACACCTGATGTTCTCCGAGTGGTCGCTCGCCGTTGGAGGCCCGGACACACGTTTTATGATAAACTGAAAGTGTGCAACTCTGCGACAGGATCTGACGCCCGGCCGCCACCAGGCAAGACTGTTCGCCACGATGCAGGCCCCGGCCGAAACCCAGAAAGGTCGGTGAATCATGTCCGACAAACCGCGAGATGATCGATCGGAGAAAATGCCGGAGGCGCGAACCGCGAGTGTGGGGAACCAACCGCCGGGAGGGGGTGCGCAGATCGGTACCCTTCCTCGTAACCTGGAGATCCTGATACAGAAGGCGGCGGTAGACCCGGAGTTCAAGGCTCGCCTTCTGGAGAAGCGTTCCGCGGCGGCGGTGGAACTCGAGATGACCCTCGGGCCGGCCGAGGTCGCCATGCTGGATTCCGTGCCCACCGAGCAGCTCGAAGCGATCATCGCCGGCACCAAGGTGCCCGAGAAAACCCGCCGGGCCCTGCTCGGCACGGTGACTGTCGCCACCCTGGCCGCTCTGGGGCACCTGGCCGTCTGCAAGACGAGGTGCGAACCGCGCCTCAACCCTCTGGGCATCGAACCCGACCGACCCTGGTTCGGAAACCGAGGCACTGATCCCGACCGCCCCGCGAGCACCGGTGGCTGATATGCCCGATATCACCCTTGTCAATCTGAACATGCTCTTCATGCGGTACGGCGAGACCGTCGAGCGCGAGCTGCACGTGCCGCTGGGCTGCCTCTATCTGACGCGGGCACTCGAATCGGCCGGCTTTGACGTCGACTTCCGCGATTACCAGCTCTGTCCGTCCGCCGATCCGTTCGACATGGCGGTATTCCTGGACTTCCTGGCCGAGCCGGCCCCGGTCATCGGACTGTCCTGCATGGCCAACCTGTTGCCGTTCACCCTGCTGGCCGCCCGGACGATCCGCGAGCGTTACCCGGATCGTGTCATCGTGCTGGGCGGCGTGGGGAGCACCGCGGCGGAGGATGCCATCCTTCGCCGTTTCCCCTGGATCGACGTCATCTGCCGGGGCGAAGCCGAGCGAAGTGGGCCCGAACTGCTGGCGGCCCTGGGTAACGGGCGAGATCTATCCAGAATCCCGGGGCTCTCCTGGCGTGACCTCGAAGGCACGATCCATCACAACGACGACCGGCCGCGGATTACCGACCTCGACGCCATCGCCTTCCCGGCCTTCGAGAAGATCGACCTGAAGCACTACGCCGGCTACGGCATGATGACCTCGCGCGGCTGCCCCTACCCTTGCACCTTCTGCTCGGTGGCCCCGGTGTGGCGCTGGGAGAGCTACTCGCGGAGCCCGGCCAACATCGTGGAGGAAATGCGCCTGCTCAACCGTGAGGCCGGCGTCGATCTCTTCCTCTTCCAGGACGAGTTCTTCGTCTCGGGCAAACGGCAGGTCATGGAGTTCTGCCGGGCGCTGACTGGCAGCGGTCTGGATGTGCAATGGAAGGCGTTCGGCCGGGTCAACCTCATCGACGAGGAGATGATGCGGGCCATGGGCGACTCCGGCTGCCTCGAATTGCGGTTCGGCATCGAGTCGGGCTCGGACGAGGTGCTGCAGCGAATCCGCAAGGGCTTCACTGCCGCGGAGGTTCTGGCCCTGGTGCCCAAGGCGGTGGAGATCTTCCCCCGCGTGGATTGTTTTTATGTGTGGGGCTTCCCGTTCGAGACGCTCGTGGACTTCAACCAGACCCTGTTCCAGATGATCTCGTTTCGTATGATGGGCGCCCGCATTCTGCCCAGTCTGCTGTCGCTGCTACCGCAGACCGTCCTCGCCCGGGAGTGGGCCCGGCCCGACAAGCTGGAGTTCTGCCCGTACCTGCTGCCGGAGTTCGTCCTGACCGGCCACGAGGAGATGCTGGCAGGCGAGGTGCGCCTGCCGCCCCGGTACGCCGACTACTTCCGGCTCATCCAGGATCACCCGGACATCTTCACCGGTTTCTTCCACATCGACCTGGCGGGCAACATCCTGCCCAAGCTGGCCCTGCTGCGGCAGTTCGGCTTCTATCCCGATCCGCAAGCCAGCCAGGCCAAAGGCGAATCATGCGGCGCCCACAGCCCCCACCCCTCGCCGCCCGACCTCGCCACCCGCACCGCGCGAGCCTGATGCCGGCAGAACAGATACCCTGCTCAACCAACAGCCACTCTCCGCCGTCACCGACATTCTCCTGCACTGCTAACCGTTTGTTTCGTCTTCGGTGGAGAAGATTATGTCATGCGACCGAGCGTAGCTGTTCTGCATCTCGTTGTCTGGTAACGAGTCATGCCCTTCTTCGTGGGGCATATGAAAGGAACCACGAAGTACACGAGGAGCACGGAGGTCGGAAGTGGCCTGGAAGACAGCTCGGCTGGTCTTTCATCGGCGTTTATCGGCGTCCATCGGCGGTTCGGCACTCCCTGGGTTGCGGGCAAAGCCTGCGCTGTGTAATCACAGAACCTCCGACCGGCACTCGCTTCGTTTCCTTGCAGATGCGGGCATGCTGGCATAAGATGTCATCCTCGAAACGGATAGCCGATGAGGCATTCGCGAGATCCGAGGAGTATGTCCCATCCCCGCTGCGCGGGGCTTGCCGGGAGATATGGTATGAGCTTGTTCCCGCCCTACGTCACTGGTGAAAACCGAGTGACCGCATCCATCCTTGCGGTTCTCAAGTCCCTGGCGATGAGCCGTATTGAGCGCTTGCTGGGGGCTCTGCTCGAACAGTCCGAGTTCGAGCTGGTCCGCTTCCAGAACCAGCCGGCCAGCGGCGGAAAGGGCGTACCCGATGCCATGATCCTGAGTAGTTGCTACCTGCTGCTGGAGACCAAAACCCAACGAAACAGCATCAAGGCTCCTGACCAACTCATGAGGCATCTACGACGACTTGACAAGTCCGGGGAGCACACCCGGCTTCTGCTGCTACTGACCCCTGACCAGCATCGGCCTCCGGTGTGCGACCGCATCAAGGACGAACGGCTTATCTGGGCATCGTTCTCCGCGTTTCACCAGTCGATCGAAGAGCTGTTGGCTGACAAGTACGAGGTGATCTCCGAACGGGAGGCGTTTCTGCTGCGGGAGCTGCAGAGCATGTTTGTCGAGGAGCGTCTGATCGGCTCGCCTAATGACGTGCTCGTTGTTCCTGCTCGCCGGGCATGGCCGATGTACACCGATTTTCATGTCTACGTCTGTCAGCCCCGCCGCCCCTTCCAACCTGTGACGCGTATCTCCTTTTACTGTGATGGGCAGATCCAGCCGCTTGTTCCTACCATCCTCGAGGTCCATGAGGAAATCATGCTTACGAAGGATGCCAACGATGGGGAAGTGCGCGATCGAGTGAATGCTCTCCTGCGTGCGGGGAAGGTTTCCGAGGGGCAATCGGCAAAGATTATGCTGCTGTCGGCACCGGACGATCCCCGAACCGTCCGACTCCCCCAGCCGATCCCCAACGACCTGGAGTCCAGCGGTGGCCGAGGCATCGCCTTCACCCAGAACCAGCGATATGTCGCGTTAGCGGACCTCAAAACCGCGAGGACTACTTCCGGTCTCGTCTCGCACACATGACAATGCAGCCGCTTGTTGCCTGAGAGGGCGTGTGCGATGCCTTTTCAGAGCCGCGACGGTAAGGGAGCAGTCGCTCGCGGCAGAGAGGAACCGCTTCCTTACGGTCGCGGCTCTGATGAGCCAAGCACTTCCCATACATTAGCTGACCGGCATCGGCGCTCACTCGTCTCGGCGCAGCAAGGTGAAGCCGGATCGGCGGTTTCCAACTGCTTGGGCCGCGGAGCATGCCCACGCCGCGATCTGGCACCAGTCTGCACCCCTTGCGTTCTGTTCGACCGCACACGGCCGGCGTGGTAAGCTGCTGACCATGACCGATAGGCGATGATGAGCGGCGGCGTTGCGAGGTGCGGTCGGCGACGCCGGTAAGTCGGCCAGTTCGAGAAAGCTTGATCCATCCTGTCGGGGCGACGCATAAGGAGATGTCGGCAATGAGATACATCCAGGCGATGGCGATCGGACTGTGGGCGGCGGTGGCTATGGCTGGCGACACGGCACCGCGGAATCTGGACTGGGCGGCGGCGGCGGGCCAGGCGGGCTGGCGGATGACCGTGCGCGGGCCCGACGGCAACACGCAGGAACTGGCCAGCGAGACCGCGACGCGGATCGGCGACGGGGAAGCCGGGCACCCGAGCGACCGGACCTGGACGGCATCCGTCGGCGAAGCATCCGCGCAGATTCACCTTGCGGATACGCCTGGCGAAGACGGGCTCAGGCACCTCAAGCTCACCGCCCGTCTGCCGGACGGGTGGACGGTGGTGCGTACCGACTGGCCGGTGCTGGCGAACCTCGGCATGGTGCCGGGCGTCAAACTGGCCGCCCCGTTCGGCTGGGGTTTGGAATATGACCTCAAGCCGGGCATGGGCTTCGAGGGGACCTATCCATCGCTGGTGATCTCGATGCCGTTCGTGGCCCTGTACGCCGGCGGCAAGGGGCTCTATGTCGGCATACATGACGCGACCGGCAGCCACAAGCGGTTGGTCGTGCGAGCGCGCGAAGAGGGAGTGAGCATCACCTGCACGCACGTGGCCGCCGAGGCGGATACGGCAAACGGCCGGTACGCGCCCGACTTCCACGTCGCGGTCGGCCCGTTCGACGGCGACTACTGGGAGGCGGCCCAGATCTACCGCCGATTCACGCGGCACACGCCCTGGGGGCGAGCCGGCACCACCAGCCCGCAGGCGGATGCGTCAGCGAGCCAGGCCAGACCGGTCGCAGGCAACGAGCCCGCACAGCGCAGCCCCCAGTGGCTGCGGGACATCGACCTGTGGTTCATCGTCGACGGCGACCCGCTGGCGAAGGTGGAAACCTGCCAATCGGCCCAAGCGTTCTTCGATACTCCGATCGGCCTGCATCTGTACAACTGGCACGAGATCCCCTTTGACACCCTTTACCCGGAGTATTTCCCGCCCAAGCCGGGCTTCCGCGAGGGCGTCGCGAAGCTGCAGCAGGCCGGCCTGCGGGTCACGCCCTACATCAACGGCCGGCTGTGCGACCCCAACTCAAAAACCTGGAAGGAGGAGGGCGGCGAGGCGGCCAGCGCACTGGACCCCGAAGGCAAGCCCTATACCGAAGTCTACGGCTCAAAGGTGCCGCTGCACGTGATGTGCCCGGCCACCACCTTCTGGCGCGACAAGGTCAGCGGCATCGTCGACCGGCTGATCCGCGAATACAACGTGGACGGCGTGTACATCGATCAGATCACCGCCGCCCATGCCGTGCAGTGCATGCGGACGGATCACGGCCACTCACCCGGCGGCGGCGTATTCTGGTCGGAGGGATACCGCCGAATGCTCGACCAGATCCGCGAGCGGCTGCCCGAAGGTCGCATCCTGACCTCCGAGGAAAACGCCGAGTGCTGGAACGACCAGTTCGACGCCTTGCTGATGGTCAACACGCCGGCCGTCGGCGGGCGGCGGATCATCCCCCTGATGCCGACGGTCTACGCGGGCCGCGTGATCACCTTCGGGTTCCAGTACATGGCCGCCGATGACGTACCGCGGTCCTTGCCTTTCCGGGCGAAGATGGCCAGGTGCTTCCTCTTCGGCGCACAACTCGGGTGGATCAAAACCGAGCTCGTCATGGCCGAGACGGCCCGCGTCGAGGCCGAGTTCCTGCGAAACCTGGCCCGAGCCCGACAAGGGGCACACGCTTTCCTGCTGGACGGCGCGTTCCTTGGAGAGGTCGAGGCGACGGGCGACGTCCCTCGCCTCCAAGGCGAAGGCGGCTCAGGCGGCGGCAAGTACACGATCGATCTGCCCGCGGTCATGGCCACCGCGTGGATGGCCCAGGACGGCACGCTGGCCCTGGCAGCTGTGAATATGAGCGACGTGGAGCGGACCGTCGACTTGCCTGTGCCCTGGGAACGTGCCGCCAAGGCGGAGTTCGGGCCGGCGGCAACCCATGGTCCGCGGCCGGCACAGGTCCGTGTCACCATCCCGCCAACCGACGCCCGAGTGGTGAGGATCGACAGCACCAAACCGTGAACCCACAGGCAACGCGAACCGCGTGAAGAGAAGCGACGGCGGGCTGCGCCCGGCTCAATCGATGAAGCTCAAGCCTCGGATCTCCTTGTCATCGAGCACCCGATTGAACACCGCGACTCCATCAAGGACCAGTTGGGTGCCGTGATCGATCGGCTCGGTCCCCAGCCCCAGGGCCCTGCCGAAGGTGAAGGGGGCGCCTTCCCTGAGCCTGTAGCGGATCACCTCGCCGACGCGCTGCCAGTCATCCGCCAGGACCTCCAACGAGGTGACGATCTCATCGCCGGCCCGCACCGCGACATGACCGGGCAATACGACGGGCTCACTCGTTCTCGACGCCTCGAACACCAACGGCTCCGCAAGCAGGCTCGCCCCCTCACGATGCATGTCGAACCGAACGCGATACCGCTCGCGCACCTTGGCCTCATCGGGGCAACTCCGGCGATACTGCACAACCTTCTTCTCGGTGTCGATCTCCAGCCAGTGCTCGTAGACCCCCGAAGTCTCAACGCGATAGCCGTGAAACTTCAACACGAACGCGCGAGGCGAGTAAATCGGCCATGGAAAATGGTAGGGATTGCTGGCCACCGGCTTGTCGTACGCGAAGACGTCCTGAGCAACCGGATCCGTGACGTTCGTCGGCGTGGCCACACCGTTACAATAGACCGTCACCATGTCGCTGCGAGGGTCGAACGTCATCGCCAAGGCCACCCACTCGTCATTCTCGAAATCGCGACCGTCGATGGCCCGGCATCGGGCGTACTGCGAGCCCGGGATGGTCGATTGAGGATAGCTCGTCGCTCCCGTCGCCGATATGTGGCCGGTCAATCCCTTCGAGCGAAAAAGCCCCGCAAACAACGCAATCTGCCTTCGCCCGCCGTATCGCTGCCATCCCCCTTCATCCCAAATCCCCGCCACCAGATGGCGCTTGCCGATGAACTTCGTCCACGCCATGAGGGTGAAAGGCTGGCGGCCGTGAATGTCCAACGGCGATCGATCGAAGACGCTGCGAGGCACCTCGGCAAAGATGTAACCCTTGTTGAACCGGACGGCAGTCCCGAACGGCCCCGACGCGTCGCGGCGCAGTTGTGAATCCTCGTCCGTGTAGGGCCATTCTTCGGGCGCGTAACTCCGCTCGTCGCCGATCCGCCTGAGCACCACCGGATAACCGCGGTCAACCACCTTCGCGTCGTGGTAGGAGGTCCATTTTCCATCCTTGGCCAATGCAAAATCCCAGAAGGCAATCAGGCCCTCGGTCTGGGCAACCCGCTTCACGCGTTGCTCCGGCGTGTCAGCCCGCACCCCGGACGCAGTCAACCACGCAATAACCACAAGAACAGTCCATCTTGGCATGCTGTGCAATCCTCGGCCCCCAAAAGCAGCGGTCCCGCTTGAGCCTGCGGCCGGCCAGCTTCACGCAACCCCATCGTGCGACGAACAGACTGCGGCAGCATCATAGCACAGGCCCGGAGTTGACAGCCATCCCCAAACATCATCCAATAAAGGATAGACGTGGCGGCCACTTCCTTATCAGAAGGCACCGTCCGGGGCGTAGCTCAGCCTGGCTAGAGCGCCTGCTTTGGGAGCAGGAGGCCGCTGGTTCGAATCCAGTCGCCCCGAGTTTCCTCACGAATGAGCCCTTCGGCCAACAGGTCGAAGGGCTTTCTCATTGTGGGAACGAGAGTTGCGCCGTCGAGCGACAAGTTCAAACAGAGGATATCGAGGATCTGCCGCTTGGCGGAGTAATCCGCTGTAAGCCACTTCTCCGCAAGCTTTTGCGAAAGTTCAAACGCTTTGATGGCCAAGTCGGCGTGTTCCGACTGGCCTCGGTCGCCGGCCTCGAGCTGCAACCGCAGATGCGCGGCCCGGTCGCGCAGCTCTGTATCCTTGCGGCTGAAGGTGCTCGCCTCGATCTCATCGAGGAGGTGCAGGTTCAACAAACGGTCCCGCTGGGCCTCGATGCCGGCCAACTCGCGACGTACGCCGGCCGTTCGACTGCGGGCTTCATCCTGGGTCGCCCGAGCACGGGCCCGGAGCACCTCGACAACCCAATCCCGCACCCGCTGGTCCTCAATCCGCATCTTGCCGAACAGGATGAGTACTTGCTCGTCGAGCTGCGCTTCGGTCACCCTGATACGCGGATGGTCCGCGCTCGCGTACCGCGTGCAGCGGTAGTAGGTGTACTCCCGCTCGCCGGTGCGGGTCTTCTTGATCTTTGATTCACCGGTGATCGGACGGCCACAGTGGCCGCAGGTCACCAACTCGCCGGCGTAGGTCAACTCGTGGGCTCGGTAGATCCTCTCGCCCAAGAGCACCTGCACGCGGTCCCACGTGGCCCGGTCGATGATCGGCTCATGTGTGCCGGCGTACCACTGCCCGTGATACCGCACTTCCCCGATATACGACCGGTCCCGCAGCATCCGATGCAGCGTGCTTCGCGGGAAGGCCGCCTGGCTGCGGAGATAGATGATTCCTTCGCGGCCGAGAGTTTCACGCAGGCTGTCCAGCGTATGGCCGTGGTACGCGTAAAGCTCGAAGATGCGTCGAACCGTCGATGCCCGCTCGGTATCGACTTCGACCAGGCCCCGACCGTCGATCCGCACGTTACGGTAGCCGTACGGGGCGGAACCGACGAACAAGCCGCTCTGGACCCGCCGGGCGTGCCCTTCGCGGACATCGACGCTCTGCTGCTCCGTGAAGAACGACGCCATGTTGGCCAGCATCCGCCGCTGCATCCGGCCGGCCGGTGTGTTCTCTGTCGGTTGCGTGACGTAGATCACCGGCACGTTGTGGTCCGCTTCCAGCCGTTCGAGTTCCACATAGTCGAACACGTTGCGGGCCGCCCGGTCGACCTTGTAGAACAGCAACCCGTCGACTTCGGAGGCGTGGGCCTTGACGTAGGCCAGCATATCCTTGAACGTCTTGCGTTCCTGTCGCTTGCTGGCGGTCTCGGCGATGCGGTAGAGATGCTCCAGCCTGCCGCCATGTCGCTCGGCGTAACGGCGCAGCGCTTCTTCCTGCACATCAAGCGAAAACCCTTCGCGTTCCTGCTCACGACTTGACACGCGGGCCAATCCGACGAACCGCTTACTCATGGGAGATCCTCCAAGACATCGACCAGCCGGCCGACGCTTCGGAGTATCCCGACGGCATCCGCTTCGGTCAAGCGGTCCGCGTGATACGGTTGCCAGGTCTCGATGGTGGAACGGATCAGTTCCGGCGTCATCCAGGCCGGCAGTACGTCGGCGGACGGGGATTGATCGTCCCGGACGGCCAATCGTACTGGACCTGAAGCCGTGGCCATCTTCGCTCAGTGCCCCCTCGTGGCTGTCGGATGGTCACCGCCCCTACCCCGCCGGAAGAACTCTTCCACATGCAAGGCGGCAGGACGCTTTGGTTTGTCGGTATCGTGCGTTTCTTCGGCAGGCTGCGCCTCGGTTGATTCGTTGGCTGTGGCGTCGACCAGACCGGGGGGGACTTCTCGCCCCAAGGCTACCGCCTTCCGGACGTAGCGTTCGGCGAAGCTCCACGGGAGCAGATCGCGCCTGATATCGTGGCCCAAGGAATCGAGAGCGGCATCCCGCGTGGGAATGCCCGTCGCGACCGCATAGGACACAACCCAGCCCGCAATCTGAGCGAGGATTCGCCTAACAGCGGCGGCAGAGTCCCGCCTTGCATCCCGCTCGATCTTTCGTTCGACTCCGAACCGCGCGGCAGCGCCCTGGACGGTTTGCCAGAGAGGATGCACGGTTCGGCGGGCCGAGTTCTCGTCGTCCGGCAAACGCAGCGAGGCCCAATCGCTTGTCAGATACCGCCAGATGCCGGCGATCCCCGATTCGAGGTCGTCGAGGCTGTCGATGCCGAGTTCCTTGAGCGCCTGGCGTCGGACCTGGAACTCGACCCGCCACACGTGCGCGCATTCCGCCAGGCCCCAGACCTCAAGGAACCAGCCCTTGTGCCCGTTCTTGTCGGTTTCCTTGGCCTTGTCGTAGATGCGGAGTTGAATGGCCCCGGAGCCCTGCCCGACGTAGTAGGACTCCAGGACATCACCGGTCAGGTACTGCCGCCGGGCGGCGGACCGGGCCACGATGTGCGACTGAAGGAACGCCAGGTCCAGCCCCTGGGGAATCAGGAGGTCGGCGCAGAGGTCGCACCGGCTGGGCAGCAGCGACACGACCCGGCCGCCGAGGGCTTCGATATCCGTTTGGAGCAGGCCAACCGCTGCACGCAGCCCCCGGCACCACAACTCCGCACAGGCCACCGAGGCGTATACGTTGGGGAACTTGTCAGGCCCGGGCCGATGGGCCATAAACAGATGCCCCGCCCCCGTCTCGACGTGATACCGGTACATGGGCGGCTTGCCGCCGGCATGGAAGATGGCCGGCCGGTCAGGTAGCCGGCCCCAGAGCACGCCATCGGTGCCCTTGGCCCTGTCCTTCATGGCCGCGAGGTCTTGCTCCAACCCCGCCCATCGCTCGCCCCAATCCACCCCGACGCCCAGGCTCAGCGAATCGACACCGGCCGCCAGCAGCGAATGCGTGAAACTTGCCGCCCCCTCGACTCTCTCCTCTGAAATTTGACCATGGCGTGTTACAGACGACGCCATGGTCCCATCGGCGGCGGGGCCGCCGCTCCCCGCTTCGGGGCG
>JAAYDF010000247.1 GCA_012729395.1 Phycisphaerae bacterium | reverse complement strand
TTCCACGTCCTGGACGCCGAGGAGCGCAAGATCAGCCGCCTGCGGGTCGAGGTCTTGCCGGAAGAAGCGGACGGGTGAGCGGGGAGCTCCGAATCCGAGCGGCCGGCGATCGCCCGATGCGGTGGGACAAGGGCGGCCGCCAAGCGGCACGTGCTTGGCGTCCGGGGACGGGCTCTTCTGTCCTCCCCGGCCGGAACCTCCCGCCGTGACCTCCGCCGCGGAACCATGCCAGTTGAACGGCGGAGGTCGTTGAGGACCGCGGAGGATGGGCGTGGGCCGGGTTGTCTGGTGTGTCAAAGGGGTTGGGAGACGCATTGACGGCAAGGGGGAGGCGCGCTAAGTTATGGAGATGCCGGGACGACGCTGGATGGCGGACAGACGTATCGCGTTTTGAACCGGGCGGTGGGCCGGGCGTCGCTGCTCGAAAAGTCACAAAGACTCCCGACCGCTTTCTTGTCTGTTTGCGGGCCTGCATTCGCCGCGGCCGGCCTTACGGGGATGAGCCACGGACGCGTCGGACCGCCACGACACTGGGCCTGGAAAGCACGCTTCGACCCGCACGGCGGCCGAAGAAGAAACAGGAGTTGCGCTAATGGCTTCTGCCCCCTTTTCTGCTCCGGCCTGGAAAGCACGCTTCGCCTCGTCGGACGGCCGAAGAAGAAACAGGAGTCAAGCTAATG
This sequence comes from Phycisphaerae bacterium, assembly GCA_012729395.1. Lineage (GTDB taxonomy): Bacteria > Planctomycetota > Phycisphaerae > UBA1845 > PWPN01 > JAAYDF01. Next base: position 1,119 of record JAAYDF010000247.1, on the reverse strand, counting down.
GCTTCTGACCCCTTTTTCTGCTCGATCATCTGGCATCACCCCGGTGTCCAGTGTGGCATGATTAGCGTCCCGTCAATATGGAGCATTCGCCATGTGTTTATTCATGACCATGTTTGGTGTTGTCGTAGCCAGCGGCCTTACAGAGATGCCCAGCGAGCCGTCTCTTGACCAGCTCTGTGCTGATTCCATCATCGTCGTGTCAGGTCGGGCTATACGTATGAGCCCTGGATGTGAATCATTAAATGGTGCCGCCTATGCACTGGTCGATTTCGAGCCTATCGAGGTTTTCAAGGGACGTGCTGACCTTGTCACGGCCAGGCCCTCTGGGCTGCATCTTCAACCCGTATCTGCGGCAGTGTTCTCCGTATTGATCACGACACGGCGTCCGGACGGGTGCTACCGAGTTCCGTCGTATGTACCTGGCAGCGACTACCTTCTGTTTCTAGGCATGCCATGCGCGTTCGCAGTCTACGGTCGTGCTCAACTCGACTCGATCTGGGCGGAGCATCATTACACCGATACGCTTGGTAGTCGCGTACGTTCCGTTGTTAAGGAGCAGGCATCCTTTCGCCTTTGTAGATGGCGTAACCCCGGCGACCTTGGAGATATCCCTGCCGAGGCCCAAGAGCATGTGGAAACGCTAACAGAGCAGGACAAGGTAAACGGATACTCTCGGAAGGTCTATTACACAATCGGTGAGAGGCGAGTTGGAGAACGGGGTTGGTGGGCCTCCGGAAGGCTGGCCTATGAACGTCCGATACTGTACGGGCGAAACCATGGGCTGGTGAGAGGATGGTATCCCGACGGAGCGTTGTGGGAGGAACGGCACTACCGGCATGGCCATCTTCACGGGTTGGTTCGTCAGTGGGATGCGAATGGGGATCTCACAGTTTCGCTGTGGCTGGATGGACAGAGCGTCACAAGCGAAGCATACAAGCAGGAGTGTGATCGAGACCCTGCACTTCCCCGTTATCCTCAAGCCGAGTCGAAGCCGAGGTAGTGTCAAGTCCTGTGTAAATTGCCTCGGGGCATCCTGCCGGTCCAATTCGTTACGCCACTTTCGATTTCTTCTTTGAGGATGAAGAGGGTAGCGGCACCGTCGGGCACAGGTGTGCCGAC
>JAAYDF010000023.1 GCA_012729395.1 Phycisphaerae bacterium | reverse complement strand
TGTACAGCCGGACCAGCTCCTCCAGCGGCAACGCGGTGAAGTAGTCAAACACCAACTGGCCCCAGGGCACGTCGAGCCGGCTCTGGCGAACGTCGTTGATCGCGGTGTTCAAGTCTTGGGCGATCTGGTCGCCGTCGAAGACCGGCATGTGGCCGTTGTCCAGCCAGGCCAGGCCATCGCGGTCCAGGCCCGTCTCGCGGTTGTTCCATTGCCGGGTGGCGGCCACGGTGAACGGGAACGGCCGGCTGTTCTCCTTCGGATCTTCCAGCTCGTGTCCGTAACGAGTGACCATGAGCAGCGTGCCCGTGGTCGGGAAAGCCATGCACCCGCCGGTCCGCGGGTCCACACCCCGATCCGCGACCACCACCGGGAACGGAGCGATCGCCGCCCGCTCCGCGATACTCAGCTCAATCCATGAGAAGTTGGTGAACGGCTTGAAGGCCGTGAAGCCGATGCCTTTGAACTCCTTGGCCACCAGTTCCTGGTTGCCGATCCGCAGGTTGTTGCCAAAATGGGTCTTCATGGGATCGGTTCCCAGCAGGTTGTGCTGGGCTGGGCGGTTCTTGGCGTCGGTTACTGGCGGGTCGTAGCCACTATCCGGGAGTTCATACGCTCGCGGAGGCAGGAGCATCTGCCGGGACAGGGTGAAATGCCAGTGCACCGGCGGTTGGCCGGCGGTTTCTTTGTGCCGCTGGAGGCTCGAGTCGCGGACCAGCCTGTCCTCGGCCGGGTCGACCAGGCCGCCGTCTCCGGGTTTTCGAGTCGTACCGGTGATCTGTGGCGGCTGGGCCCAGTAGCCATCAGGCGCCCCCAGATCGCTCGGGGCGAGTTGGTCGACGACCAGTGGTGTGCTTGCCGTCGCAAGGCCCTGCGGCGTCAACTTCACGATGCTTGCCGCCGTCCGCACCAGCTGGATCTGGTCTTTCTGGCCGATCTGCAGAGCCGCACTCAGAAAGACGTTCGTGTCCACATTTCCCACGCCGGGATTGCGGTTGGCGATGACAATGTAGCCATACGCTGGGATCAAGCCGCCGTTGGTCACCACGGTGGTGTCCAGGGTGATGGGGGCCTCGCTCTCGCCCTTGTCCGAGACCACCTGCAATTGGTAGGGGGTAATGTCCAACGGCTCGGGGTAAGGGTTGTATATCTCGACGGCATAGACTGATTCGAGCGGCAGGTTATCCAAGTTGTCATCCCAGATGTACGTTCCAAGGTTGTTTGGGTCCTCGACCGCCTGGATGACCTGCTTGGCGTAGGCCTCGGTCAGGTACGGCTGCTTCTCCACGCCAAAGACCTCAAACTCGGGGTTGTCGATCGGCCACGCGAAGTAGGTGATCGGGTCGGGCACGTCCGCGATGCCGTCGCCGTCGCGGTCACCGTTGTCGGCGAAATCGATGGTGTTGACCGCCAATTGGGCGGCGGTGCGCAGTTGCTGATTGTCGGGCACGCTTGTTTCCTGGATCATGGCCAGGTAATAGGCGGTCAACTGCATGGCCCGGCGATAGGAGGGCAAGCCATAGTACTTCTCTGCGGCGCTGTTCCAGACCGGTTCGAGCGCATCCCGCAGGCTGAACTGCGTCCGCAGGCCGGCCACGTTGAAGTGCAGAGTCATCGGCGCGTCGGTGTCGTCGAGCCGGCCGTACTGCAGTGGGCCGCCTTCGTCCGCGGGCAGATCCCAACGGGCGTAGTTGTCCGCGTCGTCCAGCGTCGCATCCCAGGGGGACGCCGACGTCTCCGGGTTGACGATGTAGTGAAAGCGTTCTCGCCCAGCATGGCTGGGCTCGGTCACTTTGTCGTCTTCGGCCTCAAAACGCGTGAGCGCCTCCTCGTCTCGCCGTGGCCGGAGGATATCATCGCTGTTGGCGGTGGTGACCAGGCGGCGGCGGTCGTAGAGGTCTTGGCCCGAGTTATACGCTCCGCCGGGATCGCTGCTCTTGTTGGTCAGGGCCGGGCCGGGCGTCACGCGCTTCTCCCACCAGTCCAGGTCGCCGCGTACCACCTCCTCGTCGACAGGCCAGTAGTGCGGCGTCAGGGCTTTGAACGCCGCGGAGGCGCTGCTGGGGGCGGTGTAGCCCAAGGTCACCGGCAGTTTGCACCGCATGTCATCTTCGGGCAGATCCGAGGCCTCGACGTAGTTGCCCGCGGCATCGCGTCCCAGGAAGCCGGGCAGCATGAGCCGGCGGCGGAGTCGGCCCTCATCCTTCTCGGTGGTGGCCAAGGGATTGGGCGCCTGCCAGAGCTTCCAGGGCTCTTCG
>JAAYDF010000246.1 GCA_012729395.1 Phycisphaerae bacterium | reverse complement strand
CGCCAGATCGGGTCCGGCGGCCATCGACTCGCCCTTGGAGGACCACCCGGATGCAGTGGAGGTTAGCTGAAGTTACCGGCCGCCGTGGCGGGCGACTGGCCCTGGCGCTCTCTGTCGCCCTGGCCGGGCTAGGCCTAGGCAATGGATGCGATGTGCTCAATCCGAGCTTGGTCGGCACCATCGGCAACAGTTCGATTGCAGGGCTGACGGCGCCGGCGGGCACAATGCTCATCACCGTACTGAACACGACCACGTCGCCCGCCGCGGTGCGGCTTCGAGTCACCAAGGACAGCGGCGGATCTCTCGACTTGTCCGTACCTGTCGCCGCGGCAGACAACAACGCCGAAGATCCCAGCGATAACGCGACCGTCGTGCAGGACTGTGACGTGTACTCTATCGAGCTCCTCAGCGTGGCCGCTGCTCTACCGAATGGAGAAATCCAGCAGTTAGCTACGGACCGGCCCCCATTGCGTAAAGGGCTCGAGCTGTCCTGCGGCAAACTGGTTGTCATCACCTTGACTGGCGTGGCCCCGAATCTCTTTGTCCAAATGGCGGTGTACTAGCCCATGCACGATCATGCTCTCAAGTTTCAAGAGACCGGCACGATGCGGAAGGTCGGGTCGCGCACAGTCCGGCAAATGGCCGGGCTGGCTTTCCTGCTTCCTTTGATGACCGGATGTTTGAACCCCGATTTCGTGAACCGAATGACGGGAAACCTGTATCCGATTGCTCCTGGAGATACTCCCTTTCTGGCGGTGCGGGTGATCAACGACACCGAGGCCACGCTGGAGATCCCGATCGTCTACGATACGGGGCTGACGCCGACCTTCACCTACCTTGTTCGGAAATTGACGCCCGAGGCAAGAGACACGGGGCTGCTGTTGGCCTGGCCGGTCCTGCGGGTTTCCGTGGGTGACCTCGATAATCCCTACAACCCGCTGGTCATCGCGAATTTCCCGGATGGAGGCACGGCGGGGGTGTATCCAGGCCGCGCCGCCCTGGAAGCGGGAGTGGACTTCAACCGTGGAGATACGGTGGTCTTCCATTTCTCCACGGATAGCCGGTCACCGATGTACATCCGCGTCAACGCGGGCATTATTGAGGCCGACGCCCAGAGCGGCTGGTTTACCCGTGCTGACCCGTACCAGCGGCTGCGTGCGATGCTGACCGCGCTCGGGTTCTAGGAGAGGAGTGCGAGGAGGCTCAACGACTCGGGCTGAATCCCGGATGTTCACTCCGGGGGTCGCGCCAGGGTCGGGATCGAGTAGCGAGAGTCTCTCGGGGCGGTGATCCGCCCGGGGAGCTCATAGTGAGGCCGTTTGATCGGGGCCTGCGGGCCTCGCCTGGACGAAGCAACCTGACAAGGAGTGCGTTTTTCCTATGCGTCGTTCCCTGGTTATCTCGATGATCGTCACCTGTATCGCCCTGCCCGTGATCATTGGGGCGAGTTGCCCTTCGCCCTCGGCACCGTTCTTCACCGATATCGGGACCACGACCGGGCGGACAGTGACGCAGGTGCCGGACTGCTCTCCCGGGTTCGTCTGCATCTCGATTATCAACACGACTTGCATCGACGTCGAAGTGGCTTTGTATGTGCACAACGGCTTCGACCTTGGGCTGGACTACTGCGAGTTTGAGCGAGGGATCACCATCGTCGGGACGCCGCTGAGAGCTTCGGAGGAGTGCCCGGGGTACAACCTGGGCGAGTACCAGATCGCCTTGCCGCAGCTCTTCGATCCGCCGGCCGACCAGCCAAGCAATTTGTATACAATCCAGGGGCAGGATACGAGGATTCTCAAGCCGCGAGAGACTCTGCTCGAGCGGATTGAGTTGAGCAAGATCAAGACTTTCGGGGTTCGGATTGGCCGGGTAGGCACGCTGCCTGGCAACCCGGCGCTGACGGACGCGCCCCGGTACCGCTGCACGCGCGTTCCGTTGGGAACGATCCGTGTTCCCCGCTCGTCTGAAGATGTTCCGACGGGCGAGACCTTCCAGTATGTCATCGTGGACGAGCTGGACTGCGGCTTGCCGGGCGCGGCCCTCTTCGCACTGAGAACGGGGACCTCCTCGACCGGTGGCTGCCCGTCTGTGCGGTAAGAAGCCCGTCTTCTGTCGTGGGCCCACGATCCGATCAACTCACGCAATCTACCGAAGAGGGCGTCACTCGCCGGCTCGGCGGGCGAGGACTGCGACGTCAGAGCACGATGTGGATTGGTTTGCCCCCAGCCGCTTGACCGATGAATCATCCTGGGATGCGAGTGGCCTTCAAAGGCGGCGATAGAGCGCTTTCGGCGGTCTTCTCCCCATTGGCCCGCCACGGCCATCCCGCGGTCAATCGATGGCTCGATCCGCGATGATCATATGGATAGCAGGGTGAAGCTGTTGTCCGAGGTGACGCGGAAGACGAGCCCCGAGCCGCAGATAAACTGCCCTTGGGTGAAGGTGTACTGGCCGGCACTGAAATCCTGGGCCGCTACGAACTCGCCCTCCTCTGTCTCCAGGCTATGCCAAAGCAGTTGGATTGTATTGGGGCACCTGCTGAAGAACACGCTTCGCACCGACTGTGGTTCGCAGGTGATGGTGATCGGCTGGCCATCCACCGAGATCTGCAACTCGCTGATGTTGGCGTTGTCGTTGATGACCTTGAAGACCAAGGTATCCGAGGTGTAGGG